>JAJQEE010000114.1 GCA_021201865.1 Tannerellaceae bacterium
ATTCACATGTAACCCCTGTCGGGGTAATTACTTATAAATCGTAACTTTTTAATTTCTCGTTTTACTTTTGGGACACCTCCTTCCTGTTTGATAGTACATTTTCTATATTTCTCTGTTTGTTATCGGGCAGGTTGATAGTCGAACCACTCTATTTCAGCTTCTGCCTGTGAATCCGGGGAGGCGGATGTGGCATATAGTCCTAACATGATCCCGGTGAAACCTCCGGCTGTTTCTGTGCTCAGCAAACGGGTATCCATTTTCCCGATCTCCTGATAGGTGATGCCATCCTCAGAATAGGAAAAACGATACCAGTCATTTTCACCTGTTACCCGTACATAGAGTTGTTCTGCTTGTACCGGGATCTCTTTTTCGGTGTGAATCAGGTTTCCGATATGATACCGTAGGTTCAAGGTCTGTTTTCCATTTTCTACCTGCTTGATCAGGATGTCATAATGGTAATGGTCCCGCATATAGACTGTTAAACCTGCTTCATCCTGTTCTTTTCCCTTTTTCAGACGGATCGCGGTGGTTGCCTGGAAGTTAATATGCTGCTGGCGTCTGCCTATAAAAGTGGGGGAGGCCAGATCATCTAATTGAACAGGCGTTGCTTTTAAACGCAAGGCTCCGTTTTCCGGCCAGTGATAATTACTGAGGTGGGGATTACGGAGATAGTTCCACTCCACATTCCGCTCTTTGTCATTAAACCAGGTACGTGACTCCGGTGTTTGGAAGGGTTGTAAAGGTAAGGTTTTTGCCTGCATTTCCAGTTGGATAGGTTCTCCTCCGTTAATAACCGGCCATTCTCCTTCTTTCCATTCAACAGGAGCAAGGAATGTTTCCCGGCCCAACAGATGGTGTGTGCCGGATTGTGGACGGAAAGCCAGGAAAACCACCCACCAGGAACCATCATGCGCTTGTATGAAATCTGCATGTCCCGTGCCCTGGATCGGATTGGTCTGGGCATTGGCATCGATATGAGTCAGGATCGGGTTGGCCGGATTACTTTCGTAAGGTCCATAGATGGAGCGGCTCCGTGCAATCGTTACTTTATGTCCATATTCGGTTCCACCCTCAGAGATCAACAGGTAATACCAGTTATCTTTTTTATAGAGGTGGGGTCCTTCCGGATACCGCCCTCCTGTACCTCCCCAGATGGAACGGGGCTCGGTGAGTAATTCTCCGGTGGTGATATCTATTTCACTTAACATGATCTGATTCTCCGGATTGGATACCAGATAACACTTTCCGTCTTCAAAATAGAGGGACGGATCAATTCCTCCCTGCCGGACATAGATGGGCTCAGACCATTCACCATAGGGGTCGTTTGTGTATACATAAAAATTTCCTCCTTTGGTTACATTGGTCGTAATCATGTAGAAAGTTCCTTCATGATACCGGATCGTGGGGGCAAAAATACCCATGGATGCCGGAATATCCTGTAAAGGTATCTGAGACTCACGGGTAAGGCAGTGGCCGATCTGTTTCCAGTTCACCAGGTCTTTACTGTGGAAGAGAGGCACTCCGGGAAAATATTCAAAACTACTGTTCACCAAATAATAATCATCCCCCACACGGCAGACGCTGGGATCCGGATGGTAACCGGGAATGACCGGATTCTGATAACTGTTTTGTGCTGTAAGGGTGGTCCATACAAAAAGAGGAAGGAGGAAAATAAGGCTTTTTCTCATAAACTCATGGTTGATTTAAAGTGATTATTACTCATCTGGAAGAGCTGGTTGTGTTTATTTCCAGCCTCCCGGAACAAAAATAGTATATATTTTACATTTATGCATGAGGAACGAAAATAGAATTTCCGGTGAATCTCATTTTAATGGGATGGCGAAATAAAATTTCGTCATCCGTCTCTATTTTTACTTCCGGCGGCACGAATCATCTCTACTATAGAGATCACGTGCAACTCTATTACCGGAAAAATACCGTATGATTATGATCGATAGAACAATCACCACATTCTCTTCTCTACTGTCAGATTATCTGAAAAGAACCTTTCATTTACAGGAGGATATCGTGGTTGTGCAACCGGTCCCTACCAATCCGTCCGGAGGTGATAATAAGGTGCATCTGACCTTAGTCAACATTGAGCGGGAAATGTCAGCCGGAATCTCTTTTACAAAGAGGAATATTTCCGCTTCCTATTCGCAATCCGGCTCTCCCGGCTGGTTACTGAACCTGTATGTCCTGATCAGTGCCATATTTTCAGATAAACAATATAAGGAGGCTTTACAACTGATTTCAGCCGTGGTCCTTTACCTGCAGGCTCATAACACTTTCACGTTGGAAAAGACCGGGCTTTCTCTGGCAATAGAGCCGGTGAACCTGTCGATGCATGAGCTGAGTAATCTGTGGGGCATGTGTGGGAATACCTATTATCCCTCTTTATTGTGCAAGATAAGAGTATTGAATATCGAATCGGATGCGATCCGGGATATACGACCTATGGTCCGGGAAAAGGAGGTTCACCTATGAGTTGCACGGAGAAATATACCATCTGGTTTACAGTAGAGGTTCGTCATGCGTATTATGGGGAAGGGAAAATTCCGCTATCCATCCGGCTAACGGAGAAGATGCAGGGTTTATTCCGGAAATATAATCTGATGATGCGAAGATGGAAACAGAATGAGTGGATCATTTTATCCCCGGAAACGTTTCAGGGAATAGAGGAAACAGCGTGTCTGACTTTGCTGATCACTCCTTCCGATCCTGTTTTTTATTATGTCTCAGATCCAACCCTACAAACAGAGGACAAAGAGATCACCTATCGCTCTTCTACGCTACCGGGCATATGGAAAGAGGTGGAAATACCACAGGGGAATTTACCGGAACGGATTACCCTTACTGTTCCGGCGAAAACAAACTACTGGGAGATCCTGCTATTCCCTTCAGCAGAAGGAAATTCCTATCCTTTGGGGGTTCGTGAGAAACAGAACCGGGTTGCTTTCCGGGAAATGGAGAAGATTCAGTGGCTGGATGGTTCAACCATTTTCAGGATCTGCTCGCAGGAGAAAATACCGGTGCAGGCTGTATATACATACCAGCTCCGGTTAATAGAGAACCGGGAAGGGAAGGAGCGGGTGTTATCGGAAACGCTCCCTGTTCCCCGTCCGGAGCAACTCTCTGTCACCGGTGAAAAAGAGACGATCACAAGCTATTTTAATTTATAAATTTTTAATTGGAATGTCATGAGTGCAATGAAAACTCCCGGAGTGTATATTGTGGAAAAGAATGCTTTTCCAAATTCCGTCGTGGAAGTAGCTACGGCTATTCCTGCTTTTATCGGTTATACGGAAAAAGCGGTGAACGGTAATAATTCTTTATTGAATAAGCCCTGGAAGATCACTTCGATCGCAGAGTTTATCCTTTATTTTGGGGGAGCACCTACC
The DNA here is from genome assembly GCA_021201865.1 of Tannerellaceae bacterium. Lineage (GTDB taxonomy): Bacteria > Bacteroidota > Bacteroidia > Bacteroidales > Tannerellaceae > UBA4116. The sequence continues at coordinate 3,402 of JAJQEE010000114.1, forward strand.
CCGAAGTTTCATTTTACGGTGGAGGATACGACTCCGGATGAGGAGACGGATGAAGCAGATGAGAAGACAGAGGGTGTCCGGAGTAAGGAGATCACTTTTGAGGAGAAAAAATATCTGTTAAGCCGGGTGGATCCTTATTCTCTTTACTATCAGATGTTACTTTTCTATGCCAATGGAGGAGGGCCCTGCTATATTGTTTCTGTAGGTGACTATACCAAAGAGATAGATTTTGATTCTCTCAAAAATGGTTTGCTTCCTCTTGAAAAAGAGCAGGAGCCCACCATGATTGTCATACCGGAGGCGGTTGCACTTGCTGTAGATAATTGCTATTCCCTGCAACAGGCTGTACTGAATCACTGTGGATATCAGATGAAAAACCGGTTTGCCCTGCTGGATATTTATGATGGCTATAAAGACCGTAAAGATCCGGATGGAGATGTCGTTAATACTTTCCGGGAAAAGATAGGAAGTAATTTCCTGGATTTCGGGGCTGCTTATTATCCCTGGTTGAATACAACCATCGTGCAGGAGAGTGAGATTTCTTTTGCCAATCTCCAGGGGGATCCTGAAACGGCAGAAGAGGGTTTGGGGCTTCTCGTCTCTTTATTAAAAAAGGAATTTGATTTAACGGATGATAAAGAGGACGGAGAAATTAGTATAGAAGAAAAACAGTTAAGGGAATTCCTTGAAGGCTTTAATCCTGCTGCGTCACAGGAGGAGAAGGACACGTGTCATAAAGTCTGGTCACAAATAAGTTCCACTTATAGTACGGTGATGAAGGCTATGGTGGATTATCTGAATCTGTTGCCTGTCTCGGCTGCTATGGCGGGGATCTATACGATGGTAGATAACACCCGGGGAGTCTGGAAAGCTCCGGCCAATGTGAGTATCTCTTCTGTGGTAAATCCTGTACTCAATATTACACAGGATGAGCAGGAAGACCTGAATGTTCCGATTAATGGTAAAGCTGTGAATGCGATCCGGATCTTTACCGGAGAAGGGAATAAGGTGTGGGGTGCCCGTACCCTTGATGGCAATTCCTTAGATTGGCGGTATATCAATGTGCGCCGTACCATGATCATGCTGCAGGAGTCTATTAAGAATGCTGCCCGGGCCTATGTGTTTGATCCGAATGATGCCAATACATGGGTGAATGTGAAATGTATGATCTCCAATTTCCTGAATGGGATCTGGAAACGGGGAGGATTGGCTGGTGCATCCCCGGATGATGCCTATAGTGTACATGTCGGTCTGGGAGATACCATGACGCCGGAGGATATTCTGGAAGGGATTATGCGTATCACCGTACTGGTGGCTATGGTCCGTCCGGCGGAATTCATAGAGATTACCTTCCAGCAACAGATGCAGGAAAACTGATACATATATTAAGTCAGAATAGTAAGTATATTAAATTAGAATAATAAGCATATTAATCTTATAAAAATCAAATCATATGGCAGGAGATGCACAGGATAATGTATGGCCATTACCGAAGTTTTATTTTGCAGTAGAGATTCCTCCGTTGGGAGAAACTGCTTTTCAGGAAGTTTCCGGATTAGACGTGGAGGCGCAGGTGATTGAGTACCGGCATGGGAATAGCAAAGAGTTCTCCACGATTAAAATGCCCGGTATCAAAAAATATGGAAATGTCACTTTGAAGAAAGGAATCTTTAGTGGGGATAATAAATTCTGGAAATGGTTTGAAGGGATTAAAATGAACCTGATCAAGCGGGAGGATGTAACCATTAAATTGCTGGATGAAAGTGGGAAACCCACCATGGTGTGGTCCCTGAAGAATGCCTGGCCTACCAAAATAACCGGTACGGATATGAAATCGGATGGGAATGAGGTGGCCGTGGAAACGTTAGAGATCGCTCATGAAGGTTTGACTATTGCTAACGGGAAAGAATGAGTGGAGAAGTTCTTCCGGTTGCATTCTATTTCCGGGTTCGTTTTGCCGGAGTGGAACTGGCTTTTAAAGAAGTCTCCGGCCTCACCACGGAAATGGAATTGGAAACTGTGCAGGAAGGCGGTGTCAATCACTATGAATACCGTCTTCCCAAACAGACCAAACATCCGAATCTGGTGATGAAAAGAGCATTGGAACAAATCAATAAACAGGAGATCTCGTGGATACAGGCTATCCTGGAAAATGACTTCTCCCAGCCGGTTAAGCCCATTCAGATCACGGTTGATTTGTTAAATGCAAAAGAAGAACCTCTTTATACCTGGGCCTGTAATCATGCTTTTCCGGTGAAATGGGAAGTGGATACATTGGATTCGGAGAAAAATAGTGTGCTCATAGAGACACTTGAATTTTCATATACCACGCTTATCAGATCTTGAATCCTATGCCTGTTGTAATTAAAGAAATAGTGGTCCGGACCATCGTTGAAAAGAAGAGTGGTAACTCCGGAGTGGAAGAACAGCAACTCCGGGAGTTGAAACGAGAGATCCTCCGGGAAGTGCGTGGATGGATGGAACATGAAAAAAGAAAGGAACAGGAACGATGAGTGAACTGGAAAAAATGAGGATAGTAGGGTATGAGAACTCTCAGTATAAAGGAGGGTATAAAGAGTTTACCGTACAGATCAATCCTGCCACCATTCAGTGGGATAAGTCCATCCGGTACAGTAAAGTTCAGAAAGAGGGAAGTTTGAATCAGCCGGAAAATAAATATGTGGGCTATGAGGATGACAAGCTTTCCTTTAAGATCGTACTGGATGGTACGGGAGCTGTCCCTGAAACTACAAAGACAGTATCCGCTCAGATCTATCAGCTTTTGCAGGTGATTTATAATAAAGTGGAAGAAAGCCATGAACCCCGCTATGTGATTGTATTTTGGGGAGCTTTCTGTTTTGAAGGACGGGTTTCCTCTTTTACCCAGGAATTTACTCTTTTTTCACCGGCCGGTATTCCCCTGCGGGCGACCATCAGTCTCCATCTGGTGAGTCACCTGGATAAAGAGGTCGCTAATAAAAAAGTGAATGAACAATCTCCGGACCTTACCCGGGTGATCACTTTGAAAGCGGGGGAATCCATACCGTTTTGGTGTAATAAAATTTACGAAGATGCTTCCTATTGTTACGAGATTGCTGCTTACAACGGTCTGGAAAACTTCAGGGATGTGAAACCGGGGGAGAAGATTATCTTCCCACCAGTAGAAAGATATGGCTGATCAACCGGAAAAAAATAGTGCCGGCCTTGTTACCTGTACCATTTACAGTGAAGGTAAAAAGGTAAAAAGTACGTTTGAGTTGGTTTCCGTATGGATCCGGAAAGAGGTGAACCGGATAGGGAAAGCAACCTTAGTTTGGAATGCAGGAAACATTACCGGAGTCTCCATGAAGGAAAGTGAAGATGAGACGTTCGCACCCGGAAAAAAGATCCGGATAGAAGGTGGATACAGTTCTGTGGAAAATGTGCTGTTTGAAGGTATGGTCACTACTCACCGGGTGGAAGTGACCGGAGGAATTACGGGGAAATTAGTGATTGAATGCCGGGATTATGCCTTTCCTTCTACGTTGAGCCGCCGGAACCGGCTGTTTGAAAAAATGAAGGATAGTGAAGCGATCACGCAGATATTAAAAGATTATCCGGCTCTTTCGGCAACGGTAGAAAAAACGACAGTCAAACATACGGAGCTGGTCCAGTATTATTGTTCTGACTGGGATTTTATTTTATCCCGCGCAGATGGAAATGGGCTGATCGTTCTGACGGAAGGAAAAAAGATAACTATCCATAAACCTGTTGTGAATAGCTCCCCGGTTCTGGAAGTAACTTACGGAAAAGATCTGATTGATTTTGAAGGAAGTCTGGAAACGATGGGACAGACCGGAAAACTGGAAGCCTGGTCATGGGACTGTGCGAAGCAGGAACTGATCAAAGTCACAGGTGTCGTTCCCTCCCTGAATAAACAGGGAGATGCTCAATCAGCCGACCTGGCTAAAGCGATAGGGGTGACCGGATCAGTTCTGCAAACAGAAAGCTGCGCAGATAGAGCTTCCCTACAATCCTGGGCAGATGGCTGTCTTTTAAAGACAGGGTTAAGCCGGATCAGAGGGGCATTGCGGTTTCAGGGAAATGCAAAAGTAGTTCCGGGATCTCTTATTTCTTTGAAAGGGTTAGGTTCCCGTTTTGATGGAGACGTGTACGTGGGATGGGTGGAACATGAACTCCGGGAAGGAGACTGGGTTACCCAGGCTGGTATGGGGATACCATGTACTACGAGGTCCGGACATCCGGATGTGATGGCTCCGGTTGCTGCCGGATTATTGCCTGGAATTCAGGGGCTACATATCGGGAAGGTGATCAAACTAAATGAAGATCCGGCCTGTGAATATAAAGTACAGGTAGAATTTCCTTTATTGAACGGAGAAAAGAATAGTCTTTGGGCCCGGATGAATACCTTTTGGGCGAGTAAAGGTTCCGGTTCTTTCTTTCTTCCGGATGTTGGTGATGAAGTCGTTATCGGATTCCTGAATAATGATCCTTGTCATGCTGTTTTGTTAGGAAGCCTATATAGTAGTAAACGGAAGCCGGCGTATGAGTTTACGGCTAAAAATAATATCCGGGGGATCGTCTCCCGTTCTAAAATGAAGCTGGAGTTTGAGGAGGAAAAGAAGATCATCACCATTTCGACTCCCGGCAAAAACCAGATCGAAATAAGCGATGACGGAAAATGGATCCGGTTAACGGACCAGCATAACAATAAAATAGAAATGCTCGAAAAAGGGATCCATATGGAATCTGCTCAGGAGATTACCCTGAAAGCCAAAACGAATATTACCCTGGATGCGGGAATGAGCATTGAAGTAAAAGCAAAGAAAGATCTCTCTATGCAGGGATTAAACATAGAAGCGAAGACAAATGCGACTCTGACCGCTAAAGGAGCTGCCAAAGCGGAACTATCTGCAACGGGTCAGACGGTAGTCAGTGGTGCACTGGTAAAGATCAATTAACGAATAAAATAAAAAAATATGCCCCCAGCCGCAAGAATAACAGATATGCATGTTTGTCCGATGGTGACTCCGGGACTTCCTCCTGTGCCTCATGTGGGAGGACCGGTTATCGGACCCGGTGTACCGAATGTACTGATCGGAGGATTACCGGCTGCCGTCGTAGGAGATCTTTGTACCTGCGTAGGTCCTCCGGATAGTATTATCCAGGGTTCTCTGACTGTCATGATCGGTGGGAAGCCGGCTGCCCGGATGGGTGATACGTGTGTTCATGGTGGCTCTGTCGTGATGGGTATGCCAAATGTTATGATAGGAGGATGATGCAATGAATGACGAAAAGTATTTAGGGACGGGATGGGGTTTTCCTATCTCTTTTAATAAGCAGACGGGAGTGGCTACTGTGAGTGGAGAAAAAGATATCCGGCAAAGTCTTGAAATTCTTTTTTCCACTATCCCCGGAGAGCGTCTGTTCCGGTTTGATTACGGCTGTAATCTGCATGCCTGGGTTTTTTCCAGACTGACTGTTACGGAAAAACGATGCTTTGCCGGGAGATTGAATATGCCATTCTGGAGGGAGAGCCTCGTATTAAAGTGGAATCTGTCGAAGTGGAAATAAAGAATGAAAGGGAGGGTATTTTATGGATACACCTGTCCTATGTGATTCGTCAGACCAATAGCAGGAGTAATATCGTATATCCTTATTATCTGAAAGAAGGAACCAATTTATAAGGAGCAGGATGAAAAACAGGGATGGTTTAAGCAGGAAAGAGAGATGGGAAAGGATTACCTCCGTGCGTCCTTTCCGGATATATGATCATAAAAAGGAGGCTATCTTCCGTCAGATCATGAAGATAGCCGGTTCCATCCGTTTTTATAATCTTTCAGGAGAACAGGAGGGGTACTGGGATGAACTATTAAGTGAACTTGGTAAAATGAAAGACCCCCACTGGATCCCGGATGGGGATATGGAGCCTTCCCAGGGATTACTGTATGCTTTTCTCCAATCTTATCAGGAGATCACCAAACGGTTTAATGACCGATGGAAAGAGTATGCCTGGTGGTACCTGCATGAGATCATACAGGTTGAATCAGTTCCCTCTTCTCCTGAATATGTCTGGTTTTCTTTTCTTAAAAGTGTGCCCACTCCTGTCATAGTCGAAAAAGATACTGTTTTTACTTTCCGGGAGGCGTCCGGAGGGGAATTGGTTTTCCGTTTACCGGAGGGCCTGGAGATAAATAATGTAAAGTTAATCCATGTGGCCACCCTCTGTTTTGAACGAGATCCGTCCATTTTACCTGCGGGATGGCTAAACCATATTACATCTGTTCAGTATAGAGATCTTACCAAGAATAGGACACCTCAGGAACGGTTGTTTGGTAAAGAACAGAGGGCTTTAAAAGCTCAGGGAATAGAAGTTAGTTCTCCTTCTTTGCTTTTAAAACAGGGACAACGAACCGTTTGCCTGGAATTTGAATCCGTCTCTGACGAATGGATCGAAATGCTGGAAGAGGATATCCGCCGGCTACAGGATCATCTGAAAGGATGGAGCAGGGAGAGGGTGGTGTATAAACTATTGAGTGATCTGTTTTATATCCGGATCAGTGCCGCTTATGGCTGGGAAGAGGTTCCGGAATATGCAGTCAAATGGAAAGAGGAATGTTTGACTGTTCAGTTCACCCTGGCAGAAGATTTTCCGGAGATAGGACCCTGTTTACCGGATCTTCATGAAAAAGAAACCTCTTTCCCGGTGGTTGGCCTCTATCCGAATGTAAATGCCTGGATCTATCCCTGGTCCTGGCTGAGCCGGTTTAGTATAATCCGGATCCGGATCCGTACCCTTGTGGAAGGAATGAGAGATCTGCAAATATATAATGAGCTTGGAAGAGTAGATAATTCCCAGTCATTTGCTCCGTTTGGAAATAACACGGAACAGGGAGGCTGGTTTGCTGTGGGTAGTTATGAAATGGCAGTAAAAAATACCTGCTCCGTAGATATACATATTGAATGGGGACAACTCCCCGCAGAAGAAAAGGGACTGGGTGAGTATTATGAGGGATATGGAAAAGAGATCCATAATGATACATTTAAAGTCTGCAGCAGATACCTGACAGATTATAGTTGGCGCCCTACGCCGGGGGAAGCTGTTTATTCCTTATTTTCTACCAGTGCTCCGGAATTGCCGGATGGGAAATTATCCGGAAAGATCCACTGGACAGGTATCCGGACGGAACGGATGGCCCCTTTCCGGTTATCAGAGGAGGAATATGAATATTCCATTACCTCCCGGACCGGATATATAAGTTTTGTTCTGACAGATCCGGACATGGGATTAGGAGAGAAGTATTACCGTTACCTTTTTGCGGAGCAGATGATGAAAAATGCACGTACTAAAAAAATATCCCGGTTCTGCAACCTCCCGTATCTCCTCTCATAGAGCGTATCACACTGGACTATATGGCTGAAGATTGTTTGGATCTTTCACGTCACTCTTCCCCTATTCCTTTTTCTGTCAGCATCCTTCATCCGTTGGGTGAAAAAATGGTTACGGCAGAAGAAAAGGGGGAACTACTTCCCTGGGTGTATACGATGGATACAGATGCCAATCTGCTTTTTGCTTTCAGTGATGTATTAGGAGGGGAGATCCTCACGCTTTATCTGAAACTGGCTCCTGTGATGTGGATAGATGGGGGTGCCGGTTCTCCGGAAATAGCGTGGTCGTGGGGGGATGGATATAGCTGGGAAACGGAGAACGATTCTTGTGTTATAGAGGATGCGACTCAACAACTACAGGTCAGTGGGTTGATCCGTTTCCGGATACCGGAAATAGTCAGACCGGATCAGGCCGGAAGGGTATGGCTGCGGGCAGGTATCCGTACCCATTCAAATACTATTCCGGAAATCCTGCAGGTGTATCAACATGTGGTGAAACTGGAACCGGATCCCCAGAATAGCACTGTTATCCTGAAAAAGGATAGGGAGCCCTTGACCGGTGAATGGATTGAAGGGAGTAAACTTCCGGGAATTTCCTCTTTTTTTCCTGTTACCCCTCTGTATGGACCTTGTCCGGAGGAAAGTCCGGAAGGTGTCCGGTTGCGGACTGCCGAGTTTGTGACTCACCGGGATCGTGCGGTGACCATCAGGGATTATGAACGGATGACCCTGCAACATTTCAGAGAGGTTGGGAAAGTAAAATGTATTCCCTGTTTTAACGGGATTCATTCAGAGCCGGGAACGCTATCTCTTGTGGTTCTGCCTGATATAAGAGATTATCATACGGATCCGGTGATGCCCTTGGTTTCCTCTTCTTTATTAACACAGATCCGGGATTTTTTCCGGGGTCATATTTCTGCCTGTGTAAAAAGTATCCGGGTGATCCATCCTGTCTATACCCCATTAGTGGTTCAATGCCGTCTTCGTTTCCAATCCGGGCAGCCGGAGGTTTCGGCAAAGGAGGAAATTCTCCGGATCATAAACTACTGGATAGCACCCTGGCAGGAACAGAAAGTGTTGCCGGAATGGGGAGTTGTTCTGTCGTTGAAAGATCTTTATACGCAAATAGAACAACAACGCTTTGTCAAAGAGGTGGCCTTTCTATCCGTCATCCGGATGGAAGGTTCTCCGGGTCAGTATAAATTATATGAATATAAAAGCCGGAATGGGAGAATTTCTCCCCGGCAACCTCACCAGCTTTTTATTCCGGCTGCAGATCATCTTCTGTTGACAGAGGAAGATCCGGCTTTTGGTATTGATAAAATGGTAATAGGTCAAACCTTTATTGTAGATACGTATGGTACAAAGAAGCAGACAGACATTGAAGAAAAGTTTTAGTAAAGGTAAAAGACCTTCAGAACAGGATTTTGAGAACCTGATAGATTCCAGTCTCAATATCCTGGATGACGGATTTTATAAAACTCCCGAAGCGGGTATTCAGCTTGCTCCATCCGCCGGGGAGAAGCGGGTCGTACTTTCTGTGTTCCGGGAACCGGAAGATCCTCATCCGGTTTGGGAATTGTCAGTGGGTGAGTCCGGGGATTTAAAAATATCCCGGTATCAGGCCGAAAACTCCCAACCTTTTCTCACCTTATCCCCGGAAGGAAGTATCGAGATCGGTGGAGACGAGCACGATGTGATTCTGAAAGGAAATGTTCAGATATCTACACGGCAGGGTGCGTTTGCTTCCGGGAAAGTACCGGCGAATGGAGAATGGCATGATATAACTTCTCCTCTGGAAGGGGTATGGGCATTAGAAATCGTAGCTGTCAGCGGAAAAGCACGTCCGCTGAGATCCGCTATTCTCATTGCTCAGGCTACCCATTCCTTTGGTAGCCATACCCGGATCAAGACTGTGCAATCCTATCAGGGAATATATGGAAATAAACTTTTTCTACGCTGGAAAAAGTATGGTCATACAGCGACTCTGCAAATTAAGAGTTTACTGGGGTATGGCAGGCATACCTATATCCGGTATCAGATCAGTAGTTTATGGAATGATCCCATGTTGGAAGAATAATCTATGGGATTGTATAAGAGAAATAAGGAAGAGAATGGCTATAGCCGTTTACAGGAACAGATCCAGGATTGGCTTCAACGGTTGTGTTATAACCGCTGGACAGATTTCAATGTCCATGATCCGGGTGTTACACTGGCTGATACACTTGCGTATGCGCTGTATGAAATAGAATACCTGTTTGATTCTACTTTTGAAAAGTACCTGAATATCCAACCCGGAAAGGAAGAAGACTACAGGAAAAAAGGACTTTTACCCAAAGAGGAGATCACTTCTCCGGCAGTGGTTACACCGGAAGATTATCAACAGTTGATATTGAATACGGTGGAAGAGGTACAGCAATGCCAGGTTATTCCCGGACCCTATAATTCCTACCGGATAAATGTCCGGATAGATCCGTTAGCAGATCCTGACCTGACAGTTAAGGAAGTAGAAAAGATTTATCATCAGCACCGGAATCTCTGTGAAAGGCTGACAAAACTGAACGTGGAAACCGGAACAGATATACCAGGGATGGATCTCCGGACTGAACAGGGGTATGCAAAAAGTTTTTATTCCTTGTCTCATAAAAAGAAAGAACGATCTTTTCATAAAGAATATTATTCTATCCGGAATCATCTGCCGGAATGTTATGGAGTCGGGGAAAGAAGTCCGGATACATTCTCCGGAGAAAACAGATACCGGAATTTGCAATTAACAGGGTATCTGCTGATCTATGATTACCTACTTGCTGCTACAGAGCAACGGCTACAGGAAATCAGTTCTTTGCTGGAATTATCCGGCACTATACCAGAGGAAGAGGAACGGATAATTTCCGGAAAATGCCCGGAACTTCTGACTGACAGAGATAGGAACGGGCATACCGGAACGGAGCGGGAGGAGTTTCTCTACCGGCAAAAAGAACGTTATCTGGACCTGTTGGATAGTTTATATGGGGAAGATAGTAGTTGTTTTTTAAAGGGATAAAAAGAGAGGAGAAATTTGTACGCCGTGCTGATCTTATCGGTCGTTTTCCGGAACTAAACCGGAAACGATTCCGTGGGTATAATATCCTGGATCCGGAGGACCATACAGGTATTGTTCCGGAACTATTCAGAAGTATTCATGGACATCATCAGGAGAAATTTCTCCCGTTGGCGGATATACTGGCACGGTATCATCTGCAGTTATTGGATGACCATTCCTTTTTTACCCGCTATAAATATAAATTGCATATCCGTTTTATAGATGAACGTACCTTCCGGGAGTTGGAGGAAGTTCCGTACCAGTCTGTCCGGTATACGGATAAGTTGTATGAAAAACTATATCTGCGAATGCATATTTTATGGCATAATATATTATTTGAGAGTTTTTTGGTCTATGGTTCCCGGTTAGAAAATTATTATATCCTGAAAGAATGGGGTAAAGGTTATATCCTGCTCTTCAAAATCCCCCGGCAGGAGGAATGGCTGGTTATGGGACAATTTTACGAGAAAGAATTATTGATAGAAGTAGCCAACCAGTTTTGCTGTTTTATCAGGCAGTTGAACTTTAAAACACAAAATTACTATCTGGTAGAACATCTGTTGCTGGATCCGGAATGTGAGAAGCCGGAACATCCTTATACAATTTCTGTAATACTCCCCTGGTGGAGTAAAGCGGTCTACGGCAGGGAAAAGTTTGAGCATATTCTCCGGGAACGGCTACCTGCTCATCTGGAAATCCATGTCAGGTGGTTGAAAGTGAAACCATTCTACCGGTTTGAACAACTCTATTATGCATGGCGCCGGGCATTGCCTACCCAGGATGAAAAGAGGATACGGGAACTTTCCGGAAAGTTGAAAATGGTATTAAAAGAAGCATTCTGAACAGATGCATACAATCGGAAAAATAGTATTTAATTTCCGGATGGAGGAGGAAGAAAAAGCCCGGAGATTTTATGGAAAGTGGGATTCCTTCTTCTCTCAATCTGTGGAAAAAGTAACGGTCCGTGTACTGGAACGGCTTTCTTTTCCTGCCGGGAACCTACAGGTGGATGGGCTGAAATAGATATGGGAACTATACCGGAGGAGGAACTGGAAACTCTTTTTCCTGTGCAATGGGAAGAAAAGCTGGAAGATGCTCTTCGGAAACTCATACAGGATCCCCCCTCTTCCCAGGTTATTCTTCTCTCGGAAAAGGAGCGCTTATTCCAGTTTCTGTCCCATTTTCTTTTGCATGGTGTGTTTCCCTGGCATGCGGAGCCTGTCTGGAAAAATATTAATTATCTTTTCCTGAAAGTCCTGGAAGAACAACCTGGAACACTAAAAACTTTTTTAATGGCATATGGTCATTACACCGGATTGAGATTACGGCTTGTATACCAACTGGATGATCCGGAGCTGGAAAAAGGAATCCGGTTATTAGCTCCGCGGGAGAGTGTGTTTATCTGCTCCTATATCTATCTGCTCCGGATCCGTTATCCTCTTATTGTGCGGCCGGAGATCCGGGAGACGGACTACAGAAACGCAGTCTGGCTGGTAGTCTATAGTTATTTAATGACTCGTTATGGTTCCTGGTTTGATAAAAAAAGTTTTCTGCAAACTACTATTCATCAATTGGCAGGCAGATATAATCTTTCTTATGAATCTTTGTTATCTCTTCTTATAGGGGAGCTTCGTCATTCCAAAACAGACCGGTATTTTTCTGTAGAATTATTCCGCTTACTGAATCAGTTGGGGGAGGAGTTGCAGGAAAAAAAATATGAGAGGTCCTCTTTTCCTGTAAAAGAAATATATCAGTGGCTTTCCGGGGATTTATCTGTCTCTTCCTGGTCTCTTAAATTATTAACTCCGGAAAAACAGCTTTCTTTTCTGCTTTCAAAAGAAGAAAGTTGCCGTCGTTTTTATTCCCGTTAGAAGAGAATAGCATCTATCAGATTGTGCAGATTGTGGAGCCACAAAATAGTCATCTGATTATTGATTATGCCCGGACATTAGATAAGAGATCTGTAAAAAATGCACTACAGGGGCAGGCTGGTAGTGAGTTCCGCCTCCTTAAATGGCAGATCATTTTTCCTATACTATTGGAAAACAGAGGGGCACTGTTTAATTATAAATATTTTGTCAGGGATATTCTCCTTCATGTGGCTGCCCACTATAATCTTACATTTGTGGATGTCCTGGCCTATATCTGGTCTGACATGGATGAACTCCGGCTGACTTCTGGTTTGAGAGCTGTTTTTAATTCTTTATGGAAGGAAACTCACTCCAAAGAGAAACAGGAAATAAAGAAAGATCCTGCAAAAGAATTATTGATCCGGCGGATCCGTAAACAGAAGTTGGTTTTTCCGGAAGATGTCCGGGAACTGAAATGGATACTGAAAGATCCGGGTTCCCGGAAAAAGTTGTTTCATGTATTTACAGATGAGGATCATGCTTTTATTCTTACTACCATTCTCCCTTCGGAAAGTCGTTTTATCCGTCAATATGTAACCGGATTGAATAAGCAAAAAACAGAAGGTATTCTTGCGGACAGATCAGTAGATGAATATAACCGGATCAAATGGGAGTTTATATATGAAGTGCTGGTGGATTCAGGGAAACAGGTATTCAATAGAAAATATTTAGTAGAGTACACATTAAAGAAACTGGCCTCCCACTACAATTTAACTGTGCAGAAGTTGTTAGTCTCTTTCTATAACGATCAAACTCTGATGACCGGAGTCTTTGCCTTTGACCTGCATCTTATTATCCGGGAGCTCTATTTTTCTGCTTGCCAACCGGAGAAAACCCCTGAAAGATCTCAGCCGGAAAATTTCCCCGTCCGGGAAAGAAAGGAAGAAGATCAGAAGAGGGCAACACGGGATTTTTTGTATGGTTGGTGGGGTAACGGGACTGAATTTAGAAAAGAGTTGGAATTACTGAGTAATCATTCCTGTTTTATTCATCTGATAAAGGATCTATTGGAAATAGAAAAGAAACTTTTTCTTTTTCTATGTGAAACGGTCCAAGTCCGGCCGGACAGAAAGCAACTCCTCCATCTCCTGCTCCGGTTTGCAGGAGAATACCGTTCCTTGTCCCGTGCGGAAATTATGAGTGAGCTCATTACTCTGTTAACCGCTACTCTTACTATAGAACAATATACCTCTTTTTTAAATGAGATTTACCGGCTGGAAAAATCCGATTTCCACCTTTTGTCTTTATTCACACAAGTGATGAAAAAAGAATCCACGGGATCTTTTCAGGAGGAAAAGATGGATCTCCTTTCTGTTCCTGAAAATCCGGACCGGATATGGGTAGAATATGCCGGAATTGTTTTACTTTCTCCTTATTTACCTATACTTTTTACAAGACTGGGACTGATCGGAGAAGAAAATTTTATGGATACGGATTCAAAAATAAAGGCCGTATTTCTGCTTCATTATCTGGTCACCGGTAAGATAGAGATGGAAGAACCGTATGCTTTTCTCTATCGTATCCTGACCGGAATGGAAAACACGATTCCTTTGCCTCGGGTCCTGGAGCTAACCGGGGAGGAGAAAGAGATCGCTCTTTCTTTGTTACAGAATGTCTTACGGCAGTGGGAAAAATTACAGAACACTTCGGTCGCTGGATTACGGGAATCTTTCCTGCAACGCTCCGGTATGCTTCTGAAACAGGATGATCATTGGCTTCTTACAATAGAAGAAAAAACGTATGATATTTTGATTGACTGGATTCCCTGGTCTTTTAAGATGATCCGTTATAGCTGGATGGATCAGTTGATCCGGGTAAAGTGGAGATAAAATGTATACGAGTATGGAAGAATGGATCTCTTTATTTGAACAGCAGTTGTATTTCCTGTTTAACCGGTTTTTGGGTAGGGAAGAAGAAGTATCTACTCCTTTGTTTTCAGGGTTGCCGGAAAATAGAACCTATGAATTACCCTTTTTGCCGGAAAAAGAACTGACCTGGGAGGAATGGACAGTTTGTATGCTTGCTTTATTACCTCATCTTCATCCTCAGACCCTTGATCTTTTCTTTCTGAAAAACAGAGAAATGGATCGTCCCTACACCCAGTTTGGAGGATGGCAAGGTCATTCTCATTCCGGTTTCCTGCCTACAGGGGAAACGGCTGCTTTTCTGATTTCCGTACAGCAACCGGAAAAACGGAAGGAAGTTTATCGTCTGTTCAGTAAAGAGCATTGGTTTTATAAAGAACATATTCTTTGGTTGGAAGGCCAGGAGCGGAATGAACCTTTATTAAGTGGCAGGCTGGTTTTATCTGAAGAGATCATTGCCGGAATCACTCAGGGAACTTATCAACCGGAATATGGCACGGATTTCCCGGCTACCCGGGTGACAACGCCTCTGGAGTGGAAAGATCTGGTTCTCCCTTATTATCTGCAGGAAGAGCTGGAAGATATTCTTCTGTGGCAAAAAGAACAACAGGAAATCCGGAAAAGATGGCAGTTAGACCGGTTTATTAAACCAGGCTACCGTTGTTTGTTTTATGGGCCTCCGGGAACCGGAAAAACGTTGACTGCTCTATTATTGGGAAAACAGAATGGGATGGAAGTGTACCGGGTAGATCTTTCCATGATAATTTCCAAATATATAGGAGAGACAGAAAAGAATCTGGCGAGGATTTTTGATAAAGCGGCTTTTCATCAATGGATACTATTTTTTGATGAAGCGGATGCTCTTTTTGGCCAGCGAACAGAATCCCGTTCAGCCAATGACCGCTATGCAAATCAGGAGGTTGCTTATTTGTTACAGCGTATAGAAGATTTTCCCGGGATGGTGATTCTGGCCAGTAATCTGAAAGAGAATATGGATGAAGCTTTCTTTCGCAGATTTCAGTCTGTACTTTATTTTCCCTTACCGGATAAGGACTTGCGGTATCGGTTATGGAAACAGATGTTACCGGTTGAATGGAAAGTTCCGGAAGAATTGCTGGAGAAAATAACAGCCTATAAAATAGCCGGAGGAAGTATGGTGAATGTAATTCAGGGTTGTGCTGTCAGATTATTCCCCATGAAGGATCCGGTATTGACAGAGGAGATCCTGTTAGAGATGATCCTGAAAGAACAGAAAAAAGAGGGGAGACTGATCGCTGTTTCTGACTGAGCTATTTCTTTTGAATAGGAGCGTGTTTAAGTTTAAAAAGAATATGCATGATCTCTGTGTAGTGTTCCTGAAGGATCATCTTTCTATATTGAAGTAAGATTTCTTCTAAGCGTAGAATATCTTCCGGACTTTCATGTAAAGGTGTTAATATATAATCCGGGTCTTTGTAATAGTAGGCTTTTCGCTGCCGGCAATATTCAATAGGGGCATAAAAACCCAGGAAGACATCATTTTTCATGGCATCAATATCCATCTGTATAGTCCGGGGAGTAATACTGAAGCCTGTTTTTTCTGTGCAATATTCGACCATACGGGCTGTTTTAACATAGTCAGATTTATGTAGCAGAAGATCAATCAGATGGTATCTTATGAGTGCAAATTTATTTTGTGCCATACAAAAGCCTTTCCAAAACGGCTCTAAAAAAGACTGTATAGAGTTAAAGTGTCTGATGATCAGAACAGTCTTTTTTAACAGACAGTAGAGTTAACAAAGTTATATGACACAAAAATAAAATATCTTGTCTGTTTTCTTGATAGAACACCTACTTTTGATGACGAAAATGTATGTGTTTTAAAATAGAAAAATCAGTTTGTAGGTTAAGAAATAAAATACAATATAAATAAACCCGGTACTTTTTGTACCGGGTTATATTTCTTATAATGATATTCAAAAATATACAGGATAATTCTCAGGAAACTACCTGGTAATTTGTTATCTCCAAGCTTTCTACTAACTCTTTGATGCCTGCGACCCCTGCAAGGAAGTGAGGTGTGTTGTTATGGAATTCAATCGCATCCATATCCTTCCACTGTTCAATAAAAGACAATACATTTTTATTATCCAGATCTTCAAACAGGTTATAAGATATATTACCCTCTTCCGCCTGGCTACCCTGGATCATCGGTTGTACGGTTTGAATGAACTCATCTCTTTTGCCTTCTTTTACAATGGCTTTTGCTACAATTGTAATCATGATATGTACTGTTTAATGATTAATTATTAAATCCTGTAAGTTTTATGCGCATTAAAGGTACAATCTTTTCAATAAAAAATAGTTTCATCCATATGAAAAACGAAAAGTAGCCTAACCTTTTTACAGATTTCGTATCACACGGCAAGGATTGCCTGCTGCCAGACAGTTGGAGGGGATGGATTTGGTTACTACGCTGCCGGCTCCGATTGTGGTGTTGTCGCCGATGGTTACGCCGGGAAGAATCACGGACCCACCACCGATCCACACATTCTTTCCGATAGTTACCGGACCTGTGGTGTTTACCCAGAAACTAAAGCCCTGGTGTATTTCTGACAGCCGCTCGGACGGATTGACGGGATGCCCTACGGCATAGATCTGTACGTTTGGTCCAATGCCGGAATTATCGCCAATCGTGATGGTATTGCAGTCCAGAAAAACACAGTTCAGGTTTATCTCTATGTTATTCCCTAAATGGATATTTTCGCCATAATCCACCATAAATGGGGCAGTGATCCATACATTTTCACCTTTCGATCCCAATAATTCGGATAGGATAGAGTCTAATTTTTCTATGTCTTCTGTATCCGTATTGTAATACTCTTTCATCAACCGTTTAGCTTTGTGCCAACGGGTTACCAGTTCCGGATCGGCTGCATAATAGGGTTCACCAGCCAGCATTTTTTCTTTCTCTGTTCTCATGCGATGATGGATTATATAATTGAGTGATCAGACAAAGGTAAGTAAATTGGGAACAGGCGGAAAGAAAAAGCTCCTTTTTGCAGGGCTATAAATGCAAAAAGGAGCTTTTGAAAGAATCTGTTTTTCTTTTAAATGTCCAGAAATTCCACCTGTCCGTTCTCTAAATGATAAAGTGCTCCGATGATCCGGATCTCTCCTTCCTGATACATTTTAGAAAGGATCGGGTCAGAGGTGCGTAATTGTTTAACACCGTGTACAATATTTGCCATGATCGCCTGCTCAGGGAGGTCGTCTCCGGCTGTACGGAATACTTCCTGCTCCTCCGGTTCATTTTTCAGAGCATCTACAATGGCTGCAATATGGCCATGCACATGGTCATTATCTTTATGTTCCAGCATCGCATGGATCGCTCCGCATTTTTCATGTCCCAGCACGATTACTAAGGGACTGTGAAGGTGTTCTACCGCATATTCCACACTGCCTTCTTCATAGTCACTCATGACATGCCCGGCTGTACGGATAGTAAAAATATCTCCTAATCCCTGGTCAAAAATAATCTCCGGTGGAACCCGGGAATCGGAACAACTGATAATAACTGCTTTCGGATACTGACCGGCGGTGAGTTCATGAATCTTCACCGTGTCCTGATGCAGATGGATGGATTTTCCGGTGTAGAAACGTTCGTTACCAGCTTTTAAGATTTCAAGAGGATCTTCTGTTTGAGGAAGGTCAGTTTGTGCAGCAGATGCCGTTGCTGTGTCGGTTGTACTTGCATTTTCAGACTTTGAAGTACACGAAGAAGTCCCATACAGTAGTGATGCGCTTAAAAGCAGGCATACTACATTTAATGAGATTGCTTTCATAATTGATCCAAATTGTATTTGTTATAAATCGGGCGCAAATGTAAGCAAATTGTTAAAAGTGGCAAGGGGAATGTTTCTTTTTTTATTTACGGGCTATAAATTGGAATTATTTTGTTCGTTTGCTTATCTCTTTTTTGTTTTTTAGGGGAATCCATGAATAATCTGTAATTTTGTAGTCTTTAAATCTAACCCATAATGAAAAACAAATATGCCGCATTCCTCCGGGAAGTCTCCGGATTTATCCCAGCGGAAAGAATTTATACAGATGAGCTAAGGCTTCTTGCCTGGGGAACAGATGCCGGTTTCTACCGCTTAATACCCAAAATCGTGATTCGTTCTGCGAGTGAACAGGAGGTTTCCCAATTAATGAAGGTGGCTGCTGAAAAAGAGCTGCCTGTCACTTTCCGTGCTGCCGGAACCAGCCTGTCCGGACAGAGCATTAGTGATTCTATATTAATTGTGGCCGGAAAACACTGGGAGAACTACAAAATCGGCCAGGATGCTTCCACTATTACTTTACAACCGGGTCTTATCGGTGAAAGAGTAAACGAAATCCTGAAACCATTCAAACGTAAATTTGCCCCTGACCCGGCTTCCCTAAAAAGTGCTATGGTGGGGGGAATAGTGATGAATAATGCTTCTGGTATGAGTTGTGGAACACATGCCAATAGTGACCGGATGCTGCTCACTGTCCGGTTGGTGTGGTGGGATGGTACTGTCCTGGATACCGGTAATGAAGAAAGTAAAAAGCAGTTTAGGGAATGCCATCCGGAAGTGATCCGGGGAATACAGGAACTCCGGGAGAAAGTCTTGGCTAATACTTCCCTGACCAAACGGATTCGGGATAAATATAAAATTAAAAATGTAACAGGATTAAACTTACTACCTTTCCTCCTTTATGAAGATCCTTTTGAAATATTGACTCACCTGATAGTTGGTTCGGAAGGTACTCTTGCTTTTCTATCTGAAATGACCATGAAGACGATTGCGGATGAGCCCTGTAAAGCAAGTGCCATGTTATATTTCAGAGATATTCATACTG
Organism: Tannerellaceae bacterium; assembly: GCA_021201865.1. Lineage (GTDB taxonomy): Bacteria > Bacteroidota > Bacteroidia > Bacteroidales > Tannerellaceae > UBA4116. The sequence continues at coordinate 22,514 of JAJQEE010000114.1, forward strand.
CCTGTAAAGCTGTATTAGCGATGAAAGAAAGTCCGGTGAATGCCGCTGAACTATTAGATTGTAAATCATTACAGGCAGTAAAAGATCCTACCGGGGAAAATCTGACAGCCTTATTAGTCCAGGTGGAAGCATCTACACCGGATATGTTGAGGCAACATGTCGGGGAGGTAGAGGCTGTCTTACAATCTTTTGAAACGGTGGTTCCGGTCTGTTTTACGGATAAACAGGAAGAGTATGCCCGCTACTGGGCTATCCGTTCCGGTATATTTCCTTCTGTAGGAGGTATGCGTCCTTCGGGAACAACCTGTCTGATTGAAGATGTGGCGTTTCCTCTGGAACATCTTCCGGAAGCTACAGTTGAATTACAGGAAATATTACAGTTGCATGGATATGAAGATGCCTGCATATATGGACATGCGCTGGAGGGAAATTACCACTTTATTATTAATCAGTCTTTTGATACACAGGCAGAAGTAGATCGATATGAACGATTGATGGATGCGGTTCTTCATCTGGTAGTAGATAAATATGATGGTTCTCTGAAAGCGGAGCATGGGACTGGGCGCAATATGGCTCCTTTCGTCTCCTATGAATGGGGAGAAGAAGCATTTGCTGTGATGAAAGAGATCAAAAAGCTCTTTGATCCGAAAGGATTATTAAATCCGGGAGTTATTTTTAACGAGGATCCTCAATGTCATATCAAACATTTCAAACCATTACCTGAAACACATCCGGTAATAGATAAATGTATTGAATGTGGATTTTGTGAAAAAAACTGCCTGACGTGTGGCCTGACCCTCTCTTCCCGGCAGCGTATTGTGATCCGCCGGGAGCTTTCCCATCTGGAAGGACAGCCGGAAGCTCAGGAACGGTATCACACATTACAGAAAGAATACCAATATGCCGGTAATGAAACCTGTATTGCGGACGGACTCTGTGCTCAATCCTGTCCGATGGGGATTAATATGGGTGAATTGACCCACATAATCCGTGAACAATCTTTTCCGAAAGGGAGTATCGGATACAAAACCGGGAATTTTACAGCTAATCATTTTCAGGGAGTAAAATCGCTGCTGCGCCCTGTCCTATGGGGAGCGAATCTTACACATTCCATACTTGGAACCCGTAGAATGAAACAGTTCACCTCCGGTATAAGATATATATCCGGTGGAGCTATTCCTCAGTGGAATGAAGCCATGCCCAAAGCCTATAAATGGAAAAAGCAATCCCGGATCCCGGCCGATTTGAAAGTTGTTTATTTCCCCAGTTGTCTGAATCAGTCCATGGGAGTAGCCAAAGATAGTCCATATCAGACCCCTTTGGTGGATAAGACAGTCGGTCTTTTGCAGAAAGCAGGTTATGAAGTCATCTTTCCGGAAAATATGGAGGCGTTATGTTGTGGCACGATCTGGGAAAGTAAAGGGATGCCCGATATAGCAAACTGCAAATCAAAAGAGTTGGAAGAGGCACTCTGGAAAGCCAGCAAGGAGGGGACATACCCTGTGTTGTGTGATCAAAGCCCCTGCCTCTATAGGATGCGACATACTATGGAAAGAATGAAATTATATGAACCGGTAGAGTTTATTACGACTTACTTATCGGATCGTCTGGTCTACAAACAAACCGATCGCCCGGTAGCTGTCCACATCACCTGTTCCACACGAAAAATGGGATTGGACCGACAACTGATCCGGTTGGCTCAGAAGTGCTCCTCCCGTGTGTTGGTACCGGAAGAAATTGGTTGTTGTGGTTTTGGAGGCGATAAAGGATTTACTCATCCGGAAGTCAATCGCTATGCGTTGCGTAAGTTACGCCCTCAGATCCTGGCTTCCGGTGCGGAAAGAGGCTATTCCAATAGTCGAACCTGTGAGATCGGGTTGACCGTGCACGCGGAAATCCCTTATCAATCCATCGTCTATCTGGTAGACGAGTGTACGGAAAGGAAAGAGTAAACGAACTTTTATGGATCCGTTAGGTTCCTGACTTTATTCATCATTAAATTTGATCTGTTTTTAGTATGAATCTGTTTTTTATATGAATTCAAAATAATAATTTAATGATGTATAAACTGAATGGTAGTCCGTTAGTGACGGACAGGAGAAAGAGACGCCAGGGGAAAAATATGGATCTGGTTGCTCTTACAGGGAAATTAGCAAATGATTTAGAAAGGGAAGGCCGTGTCCGCACTGCGCGTGCTTATAACTCCACACTGCGTAGTGTGCTTCTTTTCACCGGTCGGAAAACTTTTCCGGCGGAAGAATTAAACAGCGGTTTTCTTAAATGCTATGAAGACTATCTGCTACTGAGAGGAAGGAGTATGAACACAGTCTCTTTCTATATGCGTAACCTGCGTGCAATTTATAACAAAGGAGTACGTCTGGGATTGATCAGGGAGCGGGGTGAAGATTTGTTCATGGGGGTATATACCGGAATTTACCGGACAGTTAAACGGGCTGCCCGTAAACAGGATATCCGTAAGATCCGGGAATGGCTTACGAGTCGTAAGGACAGTGACTGCCGGGGGAAGGATCCGTTAGCCGCATGTGCCTGTTATTTCCTTTTCTGTTTTTATGCGCGCGGAATGTCTTTTGTAGATATGGCCTACCTGAAACGAACCGATATCCGGGAAGGAAAGATCACTTACCGCCGCCGTAAGACGGGGCAACTGCTGGAGATTAAACTGACCCCTGAATTAAATGAAATCATCGGTTATTTCAGCTCTTCCACCCAAAATTCGATTTTCCTTTTTCCGGTAATGAAAAAGGAAAAGAACGAACGTGTGGTATACGAAACGGGTCTCAGGCTTCAAAATTTCCGGTTGAAAGAATTAAGCCGGATACTGGGTTTAGGAACTGTATTGTCTACTCACATTGCCCGCCACACATGGGCGACAGTTGCCAAGCGGGAACATGTTCCGCTTTCTGTGATCAGTGAGAGCCTGGGACATAACAGTGAAAAAACAACATCTATCTATCTTGCTTCTTTTGATAGCCGTGTTCTGGATAGGGCAAACCGGCGGGTAGCCTTCTCAATCACCGGAAGATACTGACAAAACGGATCTCAGGAAATGAAAGACCTGTTAAAAAGCTGATTTAAAAACTGGACAAACAAGTGAAAACCCTTATATTTGTGGCCTGTGACAGAGACTCTGTCACTTCCTAAGTGACGGACGGGAAGAGTAAAGAGATATTCAAATCGAAGGCAAAGATAGGATGTAAGAAAGAACCATTAATTCCGAAATCACGTAAATTATTTCATTAATATCTCTTTTTTCTGATCTGACTTGGAGATTCTCCTAAATGTTTTTTACAAAAATCGCTCATATGTGAAAGGCTGGCAAATCCACATTTGTCAGCGACAACCGTTAGTGGCTGGCGGGAAGTTAAAATTTCCCGGTATACGGCCTGTATTTTTCGTTGTACCATCCATCTTCCGGGGGAAATTCCGAATACATGGTTAAACTTATTCTCGAAACTTTTCAGGCTCATATGGGCTTCATTGGCCATGTGGCGAACTGTTTTGAGTCGTGGATAGTTTTCTTCCACAAAATGGGCAAAATATTCTTCTTTTTTCAGCACCGGAAAGAATAGACCGGCCAACTCCCTTTTTGAGTATGAGTGGTTTAACAGATAAAAAACTCTTCTATTTTTACTCTGATAAAAGAAGATGTAAGAGGGCATTCTTCAAAAAGCACATCCAGGTGATTCATATATTCCCAGAGTAAAGGAACCATTTCAACCGGATTAAAAGAGGAATGGAAGAAGGTTTTTTCTTCTATAATACCAGGGAAGAAAAACTTCTCACATAAAGCGACACAGTCCGGTATAAACATTCGGATACTTTGAATGTTTTGTTGAATCTCTAAAGTGCATACGTGTCCCGGGGGCAGTAAAAAAAGCTGTCCCAAATGGATACTGTTCTTTTCTTCCTTTTCTTTTATAAGCCTCAAAACTCCTTTTCTGAGCATCCACAGTTCACACTCAAAAGGTTCCCACGAGATCCTCTCTCCTTTGGAAAGGAAAACCCGCTCAATGGGTAGTTTTTCCTTATTAAAACTATCATTTAAAAACATAGACAAACTCTTTTTTTCTATTTGTGGTTTCGTGTAAATGGTTTAAAATCAAATTTTTATTGATGGTTTTTTGATCCTGTCCGTCACTTAGGAAGTGACAGATAAAGAAGAAACCGAAGAAAGAATGAAATCAATCATTAACCCTAATTATATCAAATAACAGATGAAATTAAAAAGATCTATTTTAGTATATATCATATCTCTGTTTTTTATACTACCTATACAGGCCCAGGAGTTGTTGTATGAATCCGTACCTCCCCGCTTTGCCGGAAAAGTAAATCTTCTTAGTTACACCGCAGCGACATTCAGTATAGGAGGTGAGATGAAACTTTCGGAACATACCTCATTCGACCTTTCTTTATTGTATAATCCCTGGGAGTTCAAGGATAATAAAAAGATGAAACATGTACTGATCCAGCCGGAAGGAAGGTACTGGTTTTGTGAGACCTTTTATGGTTCTTTTGTAGGTGTACATCTTCATTATGGCAAATATAATATAGGAGGGACCGGCTTTACAGACTATATGAAAGAGCATCGCTTTGAGGGATGGCTGGCAGGTGGAGGGGTATCGTACGGATACCATTGGATTCTGTCCGGCTCTCTTTCACTGGAAGCGACTGTCGGTGTTGGTTATACGCATTTGGATTATGGAGTGCATCCCTGTGAAAAATGCGGGGAGAAGATAAAGGACCAAACCCGTGGATTCTTCGGTCCGACACGTCTGGGAGTATCCCTGATATATACGATTAAATGATAAAATCAATGAATACAAAACTACAATCATTAGGGCTGTTGTTTCTGCTGATGCTTTCCACCACCATGCAGGGGCAAAAGAGTACACATCATTTCCGTGATATAAAACTGGAAGAACGTGGCGGAGTGTTGTCCGTTGAATTTCGTCTGCCATTACACAAGAAAAGTGTAGGTAGTGTAGAGAGTGCCTTTTTACTCCCTGTACTGGAAGGAGAAGGTCATCGGCTGGAACTACCCTATATCCGGCTTGATGGGAAAAGCCGTTGCAAAGCTTTGAAACGCACCGGAATACAGGAAAGCTATTTAACCGGGATGACAACACAAAGTTATATCACCCATGAATTTCCACAGGCTATGGGTAGCATAGTGGATTACCGGATGGAGATACCCTATGAAGACTGGATGGAACATGCCAGCCTCATGATCCATGAAGAGGTCTACGGATGCGCCGGAAAGAGAGAAGGCATACTTCACGCCTTATACCGTCCGCAGCAGGAACAAACGATCGTTCAGAGGAAAAAAACAGCGGATGCACTTGTACGTGTATCCTATGTAACACCTCGTCCGGAAGAGAAGCAGCGTGCAGAATTGGGGAGTGCTTACCTGGATTTTCCACAGGGACAAAGTGTGATCCAGCCGGAATTCCGTCATAACTACCGGGAACTCCGGACCATTGAGGAAACCATTGAAAAGACCCGTAAAGACCGTAACCTGGAAATACTGGGCGTAACGATCACCGGGTATGCTTCACCGGAAGGTAGTTATCAACTGAATGAGCGCCTGTCGTGGGAACGTGCACAGGCTCTCAGGAGTTACCTGCAAAGAAACAGCAACCTTTCTTCCCGTCTGTTTGATGTCCTGCCGGGGGGGGAGACTGGCACACCCTCCGGGAAATGATAGAAGAGAGTCATCTGCCGGATCGTGATCAGATCCTCTCCATCATTGACAGCCGGGATAACTATGACCGGAAAGAAATGAGACTACGGGAAACCCAGAGTTATGACAGGTTACTGTCTGACTATTATCCCGTACTCCGCCGGGTAGACTACCGGATTGAATACCGTGTCAGGGATTTTAACCTTGCCGAATCACGTGATATGCTTTCCCGGGGCCCGGATCACCTGAGCCCGTATGAACTCTACGAAGTAGCAGGAAAGTATGAAAAAGAGTCGGAAAAATGGAATGACCTCCTGGAACTTACGGTGAAACTACATCCCGAAGATCCGGTAGCCAATATTAATGCCGCTGGCGTATTACTGAACCGGGGTGATCTGGTAGCAGCAAAAATTTGCTTAGATAAAGTGTCGGACCTACCAGGAGCATGGAATAACCTGGGTGTCTATTACCTCTATAGCGGAGACCTGCAAAGAGCTACCGAATATTTTGCCAAAGCAATAGTTGCCGGTGTAGAAGAAGCCAGTTGGAACATGGATGTCAGAAGGCAAATGGACCTGTATAGAGAAAAATAAAGAAGTACAACTTTCTTTTAACCGATTATATAAAAGTGGATATAAGCCGCTACCGGAAACGGATAGCAACCGCTAACTAATTATTAATTAAAAATTTATGGATTTATGGAAATGAAAAAAGTTTTTACGGCTTTTTTAGCACTGAGCGTGGGCTTGGTCAGTTGTAACAAATCAGATGACCTGCTTTCTCAGGAAGATGGTAAGACCCGGACAGTTACACTTACTGTCGACAGCAATGTCCTGACCAGGGCTTTGGCTCAGGAAGTGGAAGATGGACGGGCGGTAACTTTTGAAGATGGTTACATCTATTTTGTGAATGTAACCGGACAGATCACAGATTATTTTATGATCTCTGCTACGGGTGATACGCAACCGTTGACAAATGGGCAGAATGTTGCGATTGCGGATATCAAAAACAGTAATGAGATTCAGTTTACCGTAAGTGAGACAGCGAAAGCTATCCATGTATTCGGAAATATTGGTACTACAGTCAATGCATTACCTGCTGCCAACGGCAATATTTCTACGGTTATGGATATCGTTACAACACTCCGGAGTCAGTCTGACACGGATGGTCGCGTAGAAAATGTGCATTTGTATGGCTCCGGATCAATCACAGAAGTAATCGGTCTGTTAGAACCTGAATACACATCTTATGTAGAAATCTCTCCTATCACTTCCCGTATAGAACTGGCAAAGGTCTCTGCTAAAAACAACGCAGGTGGTGGAACCATCACTGCTTATACGTTGGATGGAATATTCCTGAACTACTTCTATGGAGAGTCAGACCTAATTGGGTCAGTGAATATTAACGATTTTGTGGCATATACTTCCAGAGATGATTTTTCGCAGTATGGTACTCCATGGTATAATTTAGCTTATAAAGGACTTACCTATGACTGGGAAGCGAATGGCCGGATTGCTACCACTACAAGTCTGTCCAGTGTTCCTAACCAGAACCTGACTAATCCTGCAAGCAATGCAAATGTATGGGGATACAATGTTTTTGAATCGGAAGGAGTTGATTATCTTCCTCACCTGATTGTGAAATTTACAGGAGTAACCGGAACTACTTCTGCAGGGGTGGCTTTAGATGCTGCACAGGACTATTATGTTACTGTAAAACGGTACCATGTAAATGGAGTACGGGTGGAAAAATTTGATCGTGGCTATGTCTATCATATTGAAGATCTGGAGTTCACTGCTGACAACCTGAAAGATGTGGGTGAATGGAGTGATGATGACATTACGGTAGGTGTGACAATGAAAGTTCTTGACTGGAAACAACAGGTACTGGATACTCCGGAACTGGATTAATATTATATGAGTTAAGGTAGTCGGAGAAGTTAAGGAGTGAAGGGAGGCGACCTCCCTTCCTGCCTGGCTTCTTTGACTTATTAACTTTTCTAACGACTAAACATATCACAATGAACAAACAGATCATATTACAGATTACTGCCTTGCTGGTCATGTTATTTTTTTCGGGATGTATCAGAGAAAATATGGACGGCTGCGAAAATGGTGAAGGGGAAGAAGGAGAGTTGATCCTTCACTTTACCTATACTGATATCTGGGGAGAGGATGTATTTCCGGACCGGATCAATCAGGTAGACCTGGTGGTCTTTACAGAAGACGGACTTTATCAGGAAAGCCATCAATACAGCAGGCAGGATTTACTCGAATTCCAGGGAGCGCAACTCACGTTAGCTTCCGGAACTTATTATATTGTCTACTGGGGAAATGTAATAAGCAACAATATGATCTCCCGGTTGACCGAAGAGACTACGATCCACCGGGGCCGCCTGTCTTATAATTCCACACAAACCGGAGACAGCATATATTATGCTCCCCGGAAACAAAGTGTCTCATCTGCTGATCTGGAACTCTACCAGATAATTGTTCCCGATCGCGGCAAGGAGGAACTGACGATTAATTTCATGACAGCCTATTACACCATAAATGTCTATGTAAAAGGGTTTGAAAAAGTGAGTGGTGCCAGTAGCCAGAACCCTTATATTGAGGTGGCAAATCTTCCGGAAGGTTACAACTTCCATCTTTCACCGGGTGATTACATCATGAACCTGGGCCAGACCGGCACCCGGATGCTCTACAATGATGTAAGCGTCACCTATGCCTCTTTCCTGACTACCCATTTTGACACGGAAAATCCTATAGAGATCCGGATAAGCCGTTCGACAGGTGAGCGGGTCTATACTGTGGAGCTGAAATCTTTATTGAAAGAATATGAATATGACTTGAGGATGGGAGTCCATACGAATATTGATGTATATATAGAAATGGAAGCAGATGGTACGGTGAATGTCACCATGTCCATCCCTGGATGGGAGAGTACAGGAGTGAATCCCGGTTATTAAGAAAAGACCTGCAATTCCCTGATGACCTGTGATTATAGGAAGCAAAATCTTGAAAAGAAATTACTTAATATGAAACGAAAAAAATATCTGAACCGGAGTATCTTCTCGCTGCTGTATATATCTGTTTTATTTTTATCTTCCTGCATCGCGGAAAAAGGTTGGGAAGATGAGATAGTTGCAAACGAGGAAGAGGTCATGGTCTCATTTGATGTGAAGCTACCTTCTTCCATACAACAAGTTACCCGTTCCACCCAGACCACAGAAGAGGCAGAGGTGAAAAATATATATGCCCTGATTTTTGAAAATGACGGTACGTACGTCGGTCGTAAAGTGATTACACAAAACAATATGACCGTTGATCCGGATGATCCCGAATTACTTACTTTTAAGATCTCACTATTGTTGAGTAAATCTACCGACCCAGCCGACAGGTATGAAGTCATATTATTAGCCAATATGAGTGATGCCGGAACAGAAAGCCTGGTTTCACAAATCAATGCTCAGGTCGCTGCTAAGGCTGACAGAGACGTTTTCCTGCAAGGGTTGACTTATTCTTCCGTCACCAATCCTGAAGCCCCTTTCCCCATGGCGTCGCTGGTAAAAGGCCCCCAGACCATCAGTAGTACGACTGATTTTACCGGTAGCAACCGGTTTGAGATGATCCGTATGGTAGCCCGTATGGACATGGGTTTTGATGCATCCTACGCAGGATATACGATCGAAGAGGTGCATTTTTATAACTATAACCGGTATGGTTTGGTGTGGCATAACCAGGAAGATATCCCCTCTACCGTCGTTCTTCCACCTTCCCCCGGCAAGGAAGAAGATAAGTCTTACAGTGTAGTCAATACAAACACCGGCAAGACTTCCTTCAGCGCACAAATGTATACGCTGGAAGCCACTGTGGAAGAATCGGACGAAACCCGTCCCTGCCTTGTTGTAAGGATAACAGATGGAACAGAAGATTTGGGCTGGTACCGCATAGACTTTGCCAGATCAGATGGAACCTATCTGGATATTGTGCGCAATTACCGCTATATATTTACCATCACTGGTGTCAAAGGGAATGGTTTTGATGATGCCGACACTGCTTATAGAAGTAAATCCTCTAATCTGGAGGCTGAAATTATAGACTGGAGTGATACCGGTGTAGACGAAGTCGTTACCGACGGACAATATATCCTGGGAGTTGCTCCGGTAAAGATTGAATTGGATGCAGAGGTTTCTACCGGCAATACGATCACAGTGAAAACTACTTCACCGGTATGGAGTTACCATCTGTCCGATAATGCGGAAAGTAAGGATGTTCAGGTGGCAAAACCGGACTGGATCACCTTCAATGGTAGCTACACGGAAGGGACGGAAATTACCGGAGGTAGTACGAATCCGGGGTATACACTTACTTTTTCCGTTACGGAAAACACGACAACTGACCGGACGGCGTATGTCCATATCACAACCGGGAAAATGACCATTCTGGTAACTATAGTACAGAAAGCCCCTTTAGGCCTGACATTGAATGTCAGTGGTCCGTCATCCGAATATTCGTATGCTGGTGGTTCCCAGAATTACCGTGTGGAGAGTTATGGTACTTCCTCAGGTGGAAGTACGACACCTATAGCATGGATCGCTGAATTCTCGACAGATGGTGGTAGTACATGGAGTTCTGCCGCACCTGCCTGGTTGACTACATTCACTACAAATGGTACAGGTGGAACAGGGACTAATTATACTGCTACGGTAGCCGCGTTTCCGGGAGTTACATTGCCGAATCAGGAAGATGAACTCCTGAAATCAGCAACTCCTAAAGGTTCGCCATCCTCCCCGTATGATCTGTCAACGAAAGGAGGGACCACTTCCATGAATACGGCTAACTGCTATATTGTGAATGGACCGGGGTATTACAAATTACCTTTAGTGTATGGAAATGCCATTAAAAATGGTGCAGACAACGAAAATGCTTATATTTCCAATCTGGGAGGGACTTATTCCCTATCCCGATTCCTGCGGCATGATGATCTGCCCATTACAGGCCCCTATATTTATGACCAGGCTTCTCCTGTGGGTGCCAAATTTGTATGGATGGATCAACCCAATTTAGTGGTTAATCTGGATCTGACGGATGGTGGGCAGAGTCTTTACTTTCAGGTACTTCAGGAGCATATCGTACAGGGAAATGCAATTGTTGCTGTTCACAGTGCGGATGGTACGATCCTATGGAGCTGGCATATCTGGTTTACACCTCTGGTAGACAGTCAGAATCCTGCTACGATTGCGGTAACCAGCTATCAGGGATATACATACGATTTTATGCAATACAATATAGGTTGGTATACTGAAAGAACGACCCAGTATGGGGAAGTTCCCAGAAGTGTGGAAGTACGTATTTCCCAGACAGGAATTACTACGCCTCAATCCACAACATTTACGATTACCCAGAACAGTCATCAGGAAACACTTCCGGCTACAGGTCTTTTATGGCAATGGGGACGTAAAGATCCTATGCCAACGACTACTGAAACTAATATATCATCCGGAGAGGATTTTACGACCATAGTGGGACCGGTATCTATAGGTCAGGCCATACAGAATCCATATGTCCGCTATCGGGGTTCCGTTGATGGTTCCATTGATATTGATAGCTGGTGTGCAAATAGCTATCGTAATTTATGGAATTCTAACAGTAGCTCAACGTCAGTAAATGATGATGAAGTGATAAAAACGGTCTATGATCCCAGTCCGGTAGGATTCAAAATGCCTTCTTCCGGTGCATTTACCGGATTTACAACGACTGGTGAGTCAACATCTGATGTTTCAGAATTTAATACAGTAGGAGCATGGAATTCCGGATGGAATTTTAAAGCAAATGGAAATGCTACTATTTATTTTCCGATAACCTATTTGCGTCCTGAAATTTCTGCTTCGTTGCGGTGGAATAATGATGGCCACTATTACTCGGCCGGAGTAAGTAATTATACGGGGCGTGGTTTGCATTTAACTGAAAGTCGAATTGATAACACAACTTCATATCGTAAAGCTAACACTTTAGCTGTGCGTAGTGTCAAAGAATAAGGGAATGATGAATGTCAGTAAAATGAATGTAAATGGTTGTATGTATTCAAAAACAAAGTAATAAAAAGCTACAGTGGAAGAGTTTTCCAAAAGAAAGCTTGTAAGATTTAAGAATAAAGATTACTTTTGCACTCGCTAATACAAACAGCTTAAATTAATTATTCAAACATGGCAACAAAAATCAGATTGCAGAGACACGGTCGTAAAAACTATGCTTTTTACCAGATCGTTGTCGCAGACAGCAGGGCTCCACGTGATGGAAAGTTTATTGAAAGGATAGGTTCTTATAATCCGAACACTAATCCTGCTACAATAGATTTGAATTTCGAAAGAGCTTTGTATTGGTTACAGGTAGGTGCACAACCTACAGACACAACCCGTAATATTCTTTCACGCGAAGGTGTTTGCATGAAAAAACACTTACTGGAAGGTGTCAAAAAAGGTGCTTTTGACGAAGCCACAGCGGAATCTAAATTCCAGGCCTGGTTGAAAGACAAACAAGCTTCTGTTCAGACTATTAAAGAGAAAGAAAGCGCAGCAGCACAGGCTGCAGCCAAAGCTCGTCTGGAAGCTGAAAAAGAAGCAAACAAGGCAAAAGCTGAACAAGTAGCTAAAAAGAAAGCAGAACTGGCAGTATCGGAAGCGGAAGCTGCCGCTGAAGGAACAGAAGAAGCTCCTGCAGTTGCTGAAGAAACTACTGAATCTGCGGAATAATATTCGTGCAAATGCCGGAGAAGAGGACATCCATGGGATGTCCTCTTTTTTTATTCCTGAAAAATCATTTTTATATCCTCCCGCATTTTATATCATCTAAAAAATATTCGTGTCAGTAAGTGACTCTTTCCGGATGATAGCAAACTTTAACTCCTTGGTTTGTAGATATGTTTTTAATTTTTGTATTATTGCATATAGGATCTGAATTACTTTGAAAACTTTATAACTTATTTGTATATGAAACCTTTATTTCAGGAATTACCTTTTCCGGTGGATAGTCATGTCCATTATTATATAGAAGATTTACCTCACTTTATTGTCCCCTGGCATTTTCATCCGGCCATTGAGATTATGTATATAACCCGGGGGACAGGTACCCGTTTTGTCGGAGATCATGTGGAGGGATATGCAGAAGGAGATGTCTGTATGATTGGCCCTAAATTGCCGCATGAATGGAGAAATGATGAAATCTATTTTCATAAAGATACAGGGTTACGCGCGACCTGTATCTGTCTTTTCTTTAAACGGGAGATCTTTGAACCTAATCTGATCCGTTTATCTGAAATGTCTGCCTTACGGGAACTGATTGAACGGTCCCGGCGAGGCATTAAATTTTTAGGAGAATCCAGAAAAAAGATTGCCCGGTTTATCGAAGAGTCAGCGAATGATACAGGAGCACAAAAAGTGAGTAATTTGATCCGGTTGCTGGATATCATGGCTGAGTCGGAAGAATATGAGGTTTTAGCCAGTGTCGGATTTACGGAATCAGTCAATTCGGATGATTTTGAACGCTTTAATAAGGTGTATAAATATCTGGTAGTAAATTTACCCATACGGTTAAACTGGAGGAGGTGGCTTCTTTGGTTGGGTTGACACCTACAGCTTTTTGCCGTTATTTCAAAGAGCGAACCAAGAAAACCTTTGTGGAATACCTGAATGATATGCGTATCGGACATGCAAAAAAATTACTGATTGAAGGCAAATTAAAAATTTCCACAATCAGTGCGGAATCGGGTTTCAATAATCTCTCCAACTTTATTACACAGTTCAAAAAAACACCCGGATGCTTCCGTCTGATTTTCAAAAAGAGTATGGTGTAAAAAAGAAGAAAGTATTATGATAAGATAACATAGTTATCCGGAAAAATACCAGAAAAAACTCAATCCCCGGGTATTTATTTTTGCCATATAAAAAAACTCTATTTACAGTTGCAAAAATATAATACCTATGAAAACACATGAAATTATAAATCCTCCTAACCTTTTTATGCAGAATCTGCTGGTTGGTGATGAGGTGCAGAAAAGTAGGCGAAGGTTAGGTGACCTGATGGGACTTTTTCAGGATCATCAATCTTTTGAGCTCACATCTCCTGATGAGCTTGTTTATGAAGTATATAGCTATATCCCGGCAGATGAGAAATCACAAGGCGAACTCAACTTCGGGGTAACCCGTCTATATCCGGGTAAAATTGGAAAGGAATACTTTATGACAAAAGGCCATTTTCATACCTGTGAAAAAAGTACGGAGTACTATTGGGGTATAGAAGGAGAAGGCCTGTTAGTGCTAATGGATCAGGAACGGAACATCCGTTCTGAAAAGATGTTTCCGGGAAGCCTGCATTACATAAAAGCCGGTATGGCTCACCGGGTAGTAAATACGGGAAGTACCCTCTTATCTTTCGGGGCCTGCTGGCCATCGGATGCCGGACACAATTATGATGAAATTGCCTGTAATGGTTTTTCTGCCCGTGTGTTAGAGATAAATGGACTACCTCAACTGATCTCGTTATGAATAAGTATACCATAACGATCGATCTGGGAGGGACTATCGTAAAAATTGGATTGTTACAAAACGGGCAGCTTTTAAATTGTGCCTGTCTGGATTCCCGGCTTACGCTGGGGCTTGCCTCCAATTTACCTCGCATACAGGAACAAGTAAATGGGTTACTGGAAAGGGCTGCCATTACTTCTGATCAGTTGACAGGGATTGGCTTAGCTTTTCCCGGATTAGTTAATCCGTTGGAAAACCGAGTAATTTCTACTAATGAAAAATATGATGATGCCTGTGGTTTTGACCTGAATGAGTGGATGAAAGAGCGCTGGAATGTTCCGTTTTATATGGATAATGATGCCCGGCTGGCAGTCGTCGGAGAGTGGTGCGCCGGAGCAGCCCAGGGGAAAAATAATGTGGTGATGATGACCTTGGGAACAGGGATCGGGACAGGGGTTATTATTGATGGAAGCCTCCTGTATGGTCAACATTTTCAGGCAGGCTCCTTAGGAGGGCACTTTGTCATGGATTATCAGGGACGTAAGTGTTCCTGTGGTAATAAAGGATGTGTGGAATCCCTGGCCTCTTCTTTTTTTCTTCCTGTAATCATACAACAGCATGCCTGCCTGTCTCCGGACTTTAAAAAACAGGGTCAGTCTCTTTCCTTTAAAGATATTTTCCGGATGGCAGACGAGAAGAATCCGGACGCAATTCTGCTACGGAATGAGTGTCTGGATATATGGAGTGCAGCCGTGATCACTTACATACATGCATATGACCCGGAAGTAGTAGTGATGGGAGGAGGAGTCCTGAAGAGTAAAGAGATAATCCTGCCCTATATACGGGAGAAAGTGGAGCAATATGCCTGGTGTCCGTCCGGAAGGGTTGAAATTGTTACTTCCTGTCTGGAAGAGAATGCCGCTCTTTTAGGTTTGGATTACTGTATTAAACAAAAACAAAAAAGAATCTTGCCATGATGGATCAATTATCTAATTATGATAAATACCCGGTTGTAAAGGTTTCCGGCTGTACAGACGGTTGCTGGCAGGGATGGGGGGATATTGGAGTTGAAATAAACCGGTATATATCCGGCTATACAAAACCGGTAAAAAAAGTGGTCATCGAATGTTATCCGGGTGTATTGGACAAAGAACTCGTGGAAGCCCTTAGTGTTGCTTTAGGGGATGAATATTTTTTCTTTTCATCAGATGCTATGCTTTCTCAACAGGAGATCAATGACTTTTTTTCAGAAGATATAACAACAGATGAAGTGTTCGGATATCTGACACGCCACACGATTGATAAATTCTTTGATCCGAAAAAAGTTTCGGAACTACGGAAACAGATCAGTGCCGTAAAAGAAGGTGTCATCAGTATATATGGTACAGGAGCGGCTTATATTTGTCCGGATGCGGATGTATTGATCTATGCGGATATGCCCCGTTGGGAAATTCAGCAACGGTTCCGCCGGAATGAAATCAGTAATTTAGGTATCGAAAACCGGAATGAACGCCCTTCTCTACAATATAAAAGATCCTTTTTCGTAGATTGGCGGGTATGTGACCGGTTTAAGAAAACGATTATGGATCGCTGGGATTATCTACTGGATACGACCCTATTGGGTTCCCCTAAAATGGTAACCGGAGAAAATATACGCAGAGGATTGCAAAAAGCACTCACTACTCCTTTCCGGGTAGTACCTTTTTTTGATCCGGGACCCTGGGGAGGGCAGTGGATGAAAAAAGTAATCGGTCTGGATGAGTCAGTTCCTAATTATGCCTGGTGCTTTGATTGTGTCCCGGAAGAAAATAGTCTTTTATTGGGATTTGGAGATATGACGATTGAAATACCCTCTGTTAATCTGGTTTTTGCCTATCCCCGGGATTTATTGGGGGTCCCTGTATACGGAAGGTTTGGGGATGAATTCCCTATCCGTTTCGATTTTCTGGATACCATAGGGGAGGAAACCTGAGTGTACAGGTGCATCCGTTAACGGAATATATTCAGGAGACGTTTGGCATGCGATACACGCAGGATGAAAGTTATTATCTGCTCGATGTGGGAGAAGAGGCAGTCGTATATCTGGGATTAAAAGAGGGAGTATATCCGGAACAGATGATTTCAGAATTAAAAGAGGCACAAATATCGGGAAAGTTTGATGTAGAAAAGCACATTGGTAAATATCCGGTAAAAAACACGATCATATATTAATTCCAGCAGGGACAATCCACTGCTCCGGAAAAAATAGTATGGTGTTGGAAATCAGTGCTACCCCATTCATTTTCACCTTCAAATTATGGGACTGGGGACGTGTCGGGCTGGATGGCAAACCTCGTCCGATCAACATCGGACACGGAGAACAGGTTATTCAATGGGACCGTACGGAATCATGGGTCACAAAAGAATTGATTCATCCTGTCACTTTGATCCGGGAAGAAGAAGGAATACGCGAAGAGCGGACTGGTCTCCATCTACAGGAATTTATTGAAACCCGCCGCCACTGGTTTACGGTTCCTGTCCTGCATACAACAGATGGTAGTGTTAATGTCCTTAATCTGGTAGAGGGAAGAGAAGTGATCGTAGAAAGTCCGGAAGGACTTTTTGAACCATTCATCGTTCATTATGCAGAAACCTTTATTGTTCCGGCTTCCGTAGAAAGCTATATCATCCGCCCTTATGGAGCATCCAAAGGGAAAGAATGTGCCACCATTAAAGCCTACGTAAGACATCATGCATAAGCCTTTATTTAACAGCGGTATAGAAATAACTCCTCATCCCTCAGGGATCGGCTTTATGTATGGGAACGACGTATTTGGTCCTGAACCGGAGAACCGGAAACTGGATGATATACGGGAAAGCCTGATGAATCCTTTATGTGACGGACCGGAAATAGTCTATTCGATTGCTATGGATGTAGGAAAGAAAAAAGATCAGGACCGTTTGAAAGAAATGCATTTACTCTTTGGTGTGGTGACCTATGCTGCGGGCAGATTAGGACATGAACCTGTCCGGAGCCAGGGACATATGCACAAAATATCTTCTTACAGTGGCTGGTCTACTCCGGAAATATATGAAATCTGGTCCGGAAAGGCCATAATATACATGCAGGAGGTAGCAGCATACGATCCGGGCAGATGTTTTGCCGTTATAGCGGAACCCGGGGATGTAGTGATGTACCCCCTTACTGGATACATGCAACTGTCAGTGCAGATCCTGCCATTCCTCTGACGTTTGGAGCATGGTGTGACCGGGAATATGGATTTGTATATGATCAGGTACGCCGTTACCGGGGCATTGCCTGGTTCCCTGTCTACACAGAGGAAGGAGAACTGGAATGGATGGCTAATCCAAATTATGGAGCCTCCTCTCTTATCACTAAGACACCGGGTAATTATGAAGCGCTGGGAATTAAGGCGGGAACTTCTATCTACCGGACGTTTGAAGAAAACCCGGAAACCTTTTTATATGTTCCCAGACCTCAGCTAAAAGAAAAAGTCTGGCGTGATTTTGAACCTTAAATACAACTACCAACCATGAAGAATACATATAATAAAAATCTGATTTATATCATTGCTCTTATCGCTGCTACAGGAGTGCTCCTGTTTGGCTTTGATACAGGTGTCATCTCCGGAGCGATCCCCTTTTTCCAACAGGATTTTGGTATCGAGGATGATATGATAGAATGGGTGACTTCCTCCGGATTAGCCGGTGCGATACTGGGTGCGCTTTTTTCCGGGAAAATAACTGACCGTATAGGAAGGAAAAAGGTGATTCTGGCATCTGCGGTTATCTTTGCGACCGGAGCGTTGTGGTCGGGTTTTGCTCCGGATATTTACCAGTTGATTGCCTCCCGCTTATTCCTGGGAATAGCCATCGGGGTATCTTCTTTTGCTGTCCCTCTGTATATTGCTGAGATCTCACCTACGCATTTACGTGGCAGACTGGTATCTCTCTTTCAGTTAATGATCACATTAGGAGTTTTAATCTCTTATCTGTCAGACCTGTTTTTGCCAATGAACAGGATGTTACCTGTTGGCGGCCTATGTTTTACGTAGGAGTGTTTCCGGCGCTGATCCTGTTGACCGGAATGTTCTTTCTCCCGGAAACACCCCGTTGGCTGATGAGTAAAGGCCGGGAAAAAGAAAGCCGTGCTATTCTGGCAAGAATTGAGCCGGCAGAAACCGTGACAGTATGGACAGACCAGATCAGCCATGAAATAAAAGAAGAAGATACCCGTAGTGCCGGCTGGAAAGAGTTACTTCAGCCCTGGCTGCGAACCCCTTTGATCATAGCTGTGGGAATTATGTTTTTTCAGCAGTTTGTGGGAATTAATACAGTCATATATTACAGTCCCAAAATATTTCTGATGGCAGGGTTTGAGGGTACCATATCTGCTATCTGGGCAGCCGTGGGAGTAGGTGTGGTGAATGTGATATTTACAGTACTATCCGTCTATTTTGTAGACCGTCTGGGACGTCGTAAACTCTATTTTATCGGCTTAAGCGGTATTATCTGTTCACTGATCGCTTTAAGTAGCTGCTTTTTCTTTATGAATCGGGTAGAAGAGATGGGAAAGTGGGTCACCATAGGTTTGGTATTTCTCTATGTCGCCTGTTATGCGATTAGTATCGGACCCTTAGGATGGTTGATTATCTCAGAGGTTTTTCCCCAGCACGTAAGAGGAATAGGTTCTTCTTTAGGATCTCTGTCCGTCTGGTTTTTTAATACGATCGTCTCTTTCACATTCTTCAAAATTATTAAATTATTATCAGTCCCGGGAACCGGAGTGGGGATTGCCGGTGAAACAACCGGCAATCCTGCCGGAGCTTTTTTCTTCTATGCCATCATCGCTCTTGCAGGGCTAATCTGGGGATATTTTTATATCCCGGAAACCAAAGGTATTTCACTGGAAAAGATAGAACAACACTGGAGAAAAGGGGGAGATCCGCGAAGTTTGAAATAAAAATAATAAAATACTATAACTGTTGGTTGAAATCCTGGAAAAAACGATACCGGATTTCCTGTAACTTGCAGTAAGTAAGCTAACCATTAATAAAAATAGAAAACCATGAAAAGACTATATATATATCTATTATGTATGCTACCCCTGATTGCCGGGGCAGAAGGCAGAACTACAATTTCACTAAACGGAGAATGGGAATTTGAACAGACAACGATCGCTTTCCCACCTAAAAAATATACACGGAAAATTCCTGTGCCGGGGTTGGTTCATTTAGCAACTCCCCGGATAGAGCAGTATGAAAAATTTTTCCGGCGTCCGGAAGATACAGAACTACAGGAACAACATAATTTTCTGGATATCGACTATACTCCTATGTATAACTGGTATAGACGCAAAGTACAACTGGATAAAAATCTGGAAGGACAACAACTCTATCTTACGATCCGTAAAAGCCAGTATGTAACCGTGGTATATGTTAACGGCCAACTAATGGGGCGTTCGATAGAATGTTATACACCTATTGAAATGAATATTACGGATGCGATACGTCCCGGAGAGGAGAATGAGATTCTGATATTGGTGGGGGATAGGGCATGGTTGCCCAGTCAGGCTGCCGGAAGTATAGATAAAGAAAAAATCAGGTATTTACCAGGTATATGGGATGATGTGTTTTTGACAGCTACAGGCAAAATAAAAGTTGATAAAGTTTTGTTCCTGCCTTCTCTGAAAGAAAAAAAGGTCACTGTGAAAACCCGTCTGCTGAGTGCCTATCCTCCACAGATGTTATACGGAGATCCCATGTATGATGAGTGTCGCCTGGAGTTTATTCTTAAAGAAAAAGAAAGTGGTAAGGAAGTTGCCAGAAAAGAAATACAGGGACAGGCTAAACGGGATAATCAGACTTTCTTTGAAACGGAAATTGAATGGGCAGACCCCGTAGCATGGAGTCCGGAACATCCCTTTTTATATGAAGGAGAGGTCAGAGTCTATGACAACCATACATTAACGGACGTCTATTCGACCCGTTTCGGGATGAGGGATTTTTCCCGGAAAGGAAAATTCTTTAACCTGAATGGAGAGAAGTACTATCTGCGTGGCTCCAATATCACTCTCCAACGTTTCTTTGAAGACCCCGACTGCCGGGATCTCGTATGGGACCGGGAATGGGTCAAAAAACTAATGGTTGACCTGCCTAAGTCCATTGATTGGAATGCGATGCGTATCTGTGTGGGAATAGTACCGGATTTCTGGTATGACCTGTGCGATGAATATGGAATAGTGTTACAGAATGAATGGTGCTACTGGCAAACTCACGGATGGGATGACCAGATTCGCAAAGAATATACCGAATGGGTATGGAGTGACGGGAACCATCCCAGTATTGTTATCTGGGACGCGATTAATGAAAACTGGGATGAATTTATCGGGAATGTGTTGATCCCGGAGTTAAAGCAATTAGATCCGACCCGGATCTGGGATGCCGGTTATATGACAGATGAACATATGGGAGGAAATGATGAAATGGATGAACCTCATCCTTACCGGGCGCTGACTTTGATGCATTCCAGTGAACTCAACGATTACTTCAGACGAAATCCTTATAATCTGGGAGATCTGAATGCCTGGGAAGGATTCCGGAACATTCAGGATGCCGGAGTACCCCAGTTGGTCAATGAATATGGCTGGATCTGGCTCTGGAGAAACGGGAAACCTTCCAAGCTGACAGTAAACAATTACAACTACTATTTAGGAGCAGAAGCCTCTTCACCGGAAGCATGCAGGCAGTTACAGGCCTACTGGTTACAACTCGAAACAGAATGGTTACGGGCCGAGAGAAACATTGCAGGAGTGTTAGCCTTCTGCCATCTGACCAATAACTACGGATTTACCGGTGACTGGTTTATAAATGATATTAAAGACCTGGAAGTATCCCCGGCATTTGACTGGTTCAAACACTGTTTTGCTCCGGAAGCCGTTTTTATAGACCTGGTGGATCAACGGTACACCAAACATCTGGCTCCCTATCTTCCCGGAAGTCACCTGGCCTTTAATCTGGTCGGAATCAATGACTACAAAAAAGTATCTGAAGGAAAAGTACTGTTAAAGCTCCTGGATAAAGAAGGGAAAGTAACTACTTCCATAGAAAAAAAGATCCGGATTGCCGGACATGATAAGAAAGTTATTCCCTGTGTAGTGGAATTACCTCAGCAGGCAGGCGGCTATCTGGTGGTGGCAGAGTACTATCCGGAAGATAAAAAAGAACCGGTGATAAGCCGTAGATATATAACGGTTGGCAAAGAAAATACAACTTATGAATATTATGAAATAAAACCCTGAATGAGATGTATTTAATAGAAATTTAAAATTATGAAAGAAGTATGAAAAAACTATTAACCTTGTTGCTATTATGTGCAACTTTTTCCCTTGCTGCCCAACAGGTGCAGATAAAAGGTGTAGTGGTCTCTAAAACCGATGACCTGCCTCTGATAGGGGTAAATGTAGTGGTAAAAGGAACCACCACAGGTACGATGACTGATATGGATGGCCGGTTTGAATTAACTGCACCGGCAGGAAGTGTGATCACATTCAGTTATATCGGGTATAAACCACTGGAAATCCTGTCCGATGCTTCCGGCAGAATGCATGTAGAGATGACAGAAGCAACCGAACTACTGGATGATGTGATAGTAGTAGGCTATGGAGTTCAGAAAAAGAGTGTGGTCACCGCTGCTATCAGTAGTGTAAAATCCGAAGATCTCGGAAAGCTGGTTCCTACACGTGTGGAAAATATCCTGAAAGGCCAGGTTTCCGGTGTACAGATTATCAGCCATTCAGGACAGCCGGGTGCGGATGCTAATGTACGTATTCGTGGTATCGGAACAGTCAATAAAAGTGATCCACTCTACATTATTGATGGAATGGCTGTGGACGGAGGGCTACAGAATCTGAATCCTGTGGATATTGAATCCATAGAGATACTGAAAGATGCAGCTTCTGCCGCCGTATATGGCTCCCGTGGTGCGAATGGCGTTATCTTGATTACCACTAAATCCGGAAAAGCAGGCAAAGCACGTATTACGTATGATGTATCCTATGGCTTTCAGAATCCCTGGAAAAAGAAAGATGTCCTGAATTCAGAACAATACATGATCTACCGGAATGAAATGAGTGTCAACGGAGGAGGCAGCGAAGTCTATTCAGCAGAAGAATTAGCAGCGGCCCGGCGTGGAGAATTGCCGGACACGAACTGGCAGAATGAAACATTCAATAAAAATGCTCCGGTTGTGAACCACCAGATCGGCATCAACGGAGGTACTGATAAAGGTTCTTATTACCTGTCTCTGGGATATTTTAGCCAGGATGGTATTGTCGGAGGAGACTATGGGATGTCCAATTATGATCGCTGGAATGTGCGTATGAATAATGTATATGAAGTCCTGAATGCTGAAAAAAGCAGGAACTTCCTCCATAAAGTGACAGTTGGTAGCAATCTGAGTTATGCAAGAGCCAAGACAATCAACGTTCCCGGAGGAGTAAACACCATGTACGGTTCCATCCTGGGAAGTGCCACCTCCATGAGTCCGTTGGTAGATGTGTATGCCTCAGAAGCGGAAGCCGCAGACATACTGGCATCCCATCCCTATGCAGTCACGGATAAAGAGGGACGGGTATTTTCTCTGGCCCCATCCAATTTCCAGGAGATCGTGAATCCGGTAGCCTACTTGAACAGACCTCAGCGGATGAAAAAGAATGAAGATAAAATAATCGGTTCATTCTATGCGGAAGTAGATGTCTGGGAAGGACTGAAATTCAAATCAACGTATGGTATTGACCTGTCCTTCTGGGGAGAAGATGAATATGCTTTTCCGTATTATTTATCCCAGCAAAACCGGTTGGAAAATACATTTGATTCCTATGCCAGGTCACAGATGAACCGGGGTTTTGCCTGGCAGATTGAGAATGTGTTTACCTATAATAAAACGATTAACCACGTACACAATTTAGGAGCCATGGTAGGACAATCCAGCCGTGAATATAAATCCCAGCAGGTATCCGGAACGGCCTATGATCTGCTGTCCTATGATCCGTATATGGCAGCGCTGAATTCAGCCACAGCAGATCCGGATCGCCAAAGGTCATCCGGCTACCGGGACTACACCACCCTGGCCTCTTATTTCGGACGGATAGACTACAACTACGACGAACGCTATATGGTGCAATTTACTTTGCGTCGTGACGGGTCCGATAAGTTT
This sequence comes from Tannerellaceae bacterium, assembly GCA_021201865.1. Taxonomy (GTDB): domain Bacteria; phylum Bacteroidota; class Bacteroidia; order Bacteroidales; family Tannerellaceae; genus UBA4116. The sequence continues at coordinate 45,955 of JAJQEE010000114.1, forward strand.
GGTTCTAACAATAAATGGGGTATGTTCCCTTCTGTTTCAGCAGGTTGGAATGTGACCAATGAATCCTTTATGCAGCATGTGGATTGGCTGGATTTTATGAAACTCCGTGGCAGTTGGGGTATCAATGGAAACCAAAATATAGATCCGTTTGCCTATGCCAGCCTGATGAATGGCGGACAAAATTACTATTTTGGACCCAATGGCTCGGAATCGATGCAATATGGAGCAAGTGGTGGCCGGCTCGCAAATGCCGACCTGAGATGGGAAGAATCCAGACAGACCGATATCGGTATGGATCTACGCTTTCTGAACCATGCCCTTACTTTCTCTATGGACTATTATAAAAAGAAAACAGAAGGGATGTTGAAAGAACAACCCATACCCTCTTATGTAGGAAGAACTGCACCCTGGATGAATGCCGGTAAAATGGAAAACTGGGGACTGGAGTTTGATTTAGGATACCGTTTCTCTGTTTCAGATTTCAATGTGGCTATGAAGTTAAATGCATCCTATGTCCAGACTAAACTGATTGATCTGGGTGTCCCATCCGGACAGGATCAATGGGGAGGAATGGGTTCTGCCGGTATTGATGACTTTATCTATGCGACTAATGGAATGCCGTATCCCTATTTTTACGGATGGAGAACCGATGGAGTTCTGCAAAATCAGGCGGAGGCAGATACATATAATGCAAAATTCGGTGCCAATGCAGTACCCGGTGATTTCCGGTTCAAAGACCTGAACGACGATGGAGTTATTGATGACCAGGACCGCGAGAAGATTGGTCGTGCCTTTCCGGATTGGACGTATGGATTTACACTGAATGCAGATTATAAAGGATTTGACCTGTATATGTTTTTCCAGGGCGTCATCGGAGCAGATATTTTTGACCTGCCCCAGTTTAACTATATCAACGCTTCCAACCGTCCGACATGGATTATGGATAGCTGGAGGGGAGAGGGAACGTCTAATACATTGCCCCGCCTGACCACGGTGGATACGAATAGAAACTGGAGAACTTCAGACTTCTATATCAAAAATGGGAATTACCTGAGACTGAAAAATATCCAGTTAGGCTATACTATCCCGCATACTCTTTTGCGGAAGGTAAGTATAGAAAACCTTCGCCTGTTCGTAGGTGCGGAAAATCTCTTTACTATTACTTCCTATCATGGTTTTGACCCGGAGATCGGAGGAGATAATGTCGGATTGGATGCCGGAAACTATCCTCAGGCCCGTACTTTTTCTTTGGGAGCAAGTATTACTTTTTAAGTCTGATTAAAAACGAATAAACAATGAAAAAATATATAGTATCAATCATCGTAACAGGACTCTTTACAGTCGGATTGTCTTCCTGCGGAGAAGATTTCCTGACCGTACGTCCTACGGATAAATTAGAAGCCGGAGCCCCTTCTACCATTCAATCCATCCAACAGAATCTGGCAGCAACCTATCAGATCCTGACCATGGACTCATATGCGGATTCAGAGTATAATAGTATTTTACTATTAAGTGACCTGCGCTCCGATGACCTGTTTAAAGCCGGAAATGAAGCAAATGACCAGGCAGGTCTCTATTTCCTGTCTCTTTACAGCAATACACCCTCAGATGTTCCTGCCGGGATCTGGACGCTCTATTTTACCGGATTAGCCCGTGCAAATGATGCCATACAGGCTTGTGAAAATGTAACGGATGGAACAGAGGAACAGGTGAACCGGCTTTCTGCGGAAGGACATGCTTTACGTGCCTATTTCGTAAGCCAGCTCTGGCTGTTATATGGAAACATTCCCTGGTTTGATGGTGAATTGTCCTCTCCTTTTATGGCGAAACAACTTAAAGCAGATGAAGTGTATCAAAAAATCATAACCGATCTAGACTATGCCATTGCCGGAAATAAACTTCCCGGAGCAGTATCCGGCCCGGACATGGGACGGGTAAGTAAAGCAATGGCACAAATGTTAAAAGCCAGAGTCGTCATGTACCAGAATGACCAGGCCCGCTACAATGAAGTGCTGGCAGATATGGTAGAGATCATCAATAATCCGGCTTACGGATTGATGGATACCCTGGAAGAGATTTTCCTCCCTTCCGGAGAATTCTGTAAAGAAACAATTTTTGAAACCAACCAGCGTCCGGAAGGAAAAACATGGGGGGCGCATGGAAAGGATACGGAACCAACCTACCTGTATTTATCTCTCCGAACTCCTTAGTAGATCCGGATGGTGTGTTTATTTCAGGTTGGGGATTTGGTACTGTGCGACAGGAAGCGTATGATATGTATGCACCGGATGATACCCGCCGGGATGCCAGTATCAATGACTGGCGGGGAGCAGAGTATGCAATCCGTTTTCAGGATACCGGATTATTTATGCGTAAGTATGCCGCCCGGAAAGAGTGTAATGTGGTTGTCTCAGGAGACAATGACCTGAACTTTGATAATAACCTCCGTATCTTCCGTCTTCCGGAAGCGTACCTGAATGCTGCGGAACTGGTCTTAGGAGGAGCCAGTGCGCCAGGAGCACAATCCGCTCAATACTATCTGGATGTAGTAAGAGAACGCGCCTTTGGGGATAAATTTCAGGCGAATAAAATGAACGCTACATTAGAAAATATTAAACAGGAACGTCGTTTGGAATTCCTCGGCGAAGGGTTACGTTATTGGGACCTGGTACGTTGGGGAGATGCACCCAGAGTGTTGACAGAAAATAATCCGGAGTTTTTCTTAACAAGAACCTGGGATCCTGCCAAAAATAAATATTTGCCGATCCCACAAAGTGAAATAGACAAAACCAAAGGATATGGTGAATATGAATTAGTACAAAATCCCTATTAATTCCTTTAGTATAAAGAGGGATAATAAAAAAGCCGGTAGGGCAGGGAAACACAGATCATATAATCATCTGTTTCTGTGTATCTCTGCTCTACCGGCTTTCTTTATCAGATTAGTATAGGTGATCCACTATAAACGTTTTAATAATTTACCAGCTATTTCATTATTCTGTGTGATGGAAGGATCTAATGAAGAAGAACGTATCACAGATGTCAATTGCCGGTGCCATTCAATATCCCGCCACATACCTACAAACTGAGGTCCACAGAAATTACTGGTACTAATGGCTGCCCACATACCGGTTTCCGCTGCAGTGATAGTTCCCAACGCACACAGCTCTTTTACCCAATCCCATTTCAGCATCGGCCAATCTTTATAATCCACAATTCCCCAACATTCAGTTGTGACCAACGGACGTCCCTGTTTACGGGCAACGTCACCCATCTGTCGGATTCGTTTGGTCAATAACCCCTGCCAGTACTCCGGCTGCTCTTTATACACACGCTCAGCATTTTTTACTACATTTTTATATCCCTCCGGAGAGAACCGTCCATAATCATATCCGACTAATTTATAGTATTCTCCGCGATTTTGCTGTGCCATCCAGATATGATGTTCGTAGAAGTCAAGGAAAGATGCATCTACCTGCTCATATACACTTACATCTTCTGTATCAAAAGAATAGATGAAAGGTATATCCGGATAGGCAACCTGCAACGGTTGAAGTGATTTTTTCATCCATTCCATGGCATCCGGCGCAAACCATCTGCCCCAGCCAACTTCCGGATATGCGGCAGCAAAGTAAAGAGCCCATGCATCACCCGGAAATTCATTACACAAGTCTACATATAAAACAGTATCTAAAAGTCCCCCTTTCTCAATATATTGTATCGTTTTCATCCAGCATTCCGCCAGTTTCTCCGGCGTATGGAGTTTCATCCGGACATTTTCTATATCTTCTCTAAACCAGGAAGAAAGTCCGACTTTGATATCCCGGTCCCGGCATTTCGAAAGAAATTCATTTAAATAAGGCTGTATCTGTACTTCTATCAGATCCGGACTCCCCCAAACCTGTTGATTCCATTGTTCTTTCAGTAACCACTTCTTCTCAGGATTTTCAGCAATAAGATGAGGATATGCATCCAGGCGGATAGCATTATATCCCCGTTCCGTCAACTCATCCAGCGCCTGGTCCCAGTCTTCATAACCGGCTCCATCCCAGCGGCGTTCCAGCCAGGAGAAGTCCCACATCGTAATAGCCCGGGGAGCACCTGCAGGAAAGTGCCGGTTCATTGGATGGGTTTTCTTTTCCGAATGGCAGGAGGTTAAAAAAGTAGCAGGCGCAAAGCTACCTAATAGTAGAGAGGCTGCTGATTGATTGAAAAAATGTCGTCTGTCCATACCTGTATGATTTTAAGTAATAGATTCTTTATTCTACAAAGAAAGCAAAATTGAATAGAACAAAAGACCAGAATATTTCCTTCGAATTATGGTATTTTAGCATCCATTCTGTTAATAGCTATGTTAAAAAACATATTAAATTCTTATATCTTATGCAATAAAACATATTGAAAAACTTGTTGGATTGAAGAAAAATAGTAATAATTTTGGAAATTACCCCTCTTTCTACTTATCTTTGCACCCGTTAACAGTAAAAACATAATTCCTTAGCGAAGGGTTATACTTACTGAGCTTCCTGAAAATCAGGAGCCAAACACTGTTTATGCGAATAAAAAGCTGTTTGGTTAAGTTGAACGTAAAAATTACATTATGAAAGTAAGAACTTATGTTCTCGCAGTTACGACTGCCATAGTTACTATATCAGCCGCGACGAAAGATCCACGGCCTGTTGAAGGGGTAAATCCGGGTGATCTGGTACCGGGAATAGAGTCTTTTGGTGAACTGAAAGAATTCAGTTTCCAGAATCATTCGCAACGTTACACACTGCTCAATTTCTGGGCAGCTTATGATGCGGAATCAAGAATGCGTAACATACGCTTAGCGAATGAAGTAAACAAGTTCGATCCTGAAAAAATTGCCCTGGTCTCTGTCTCTTTGGACGAAAGTAAAACGATCTTCCAGGAAACAATCAGAATAGACCAGCTAAATGAAACAACGCAATTTCATGATGAACTTGGAAAAGAGTCAGTGTTATACAAAAAGTTTAAACTCGGAAGAGGGTTGAGAAACTTTCTTGTTAACGAAAAAGGAGTGATCATTGCTACAAACGTTACTCCCGAAAAACTGACAGAAGTATTGCAAGCAATTTAATCAGTGAAAATTCAGAAAGGGTGTTCCGGTAAGGTTCACCCTTTTTTCATGTCCTTATTTTATACACATCTTCATCCACTTTCAGTAGAAAATATTGCTTTCTTGCAAAGTAATAAAGGCTGCTATGTGTAAGAATCTTATCATTCACTAATCTGCCGGTCAGGGAGTAAATACTGATGTGTAATGGCTTGAAAGTCGGATTCTGAATATGGATAATACCGCCTGAAGAAGAGATCCGGATCATGCGGGTAGAGTCCTGTAAAATGGTATTCCATCCGTTCCTTATCGATGTCTCTTTTTTTAGTGTGGCAGGATATAAAGGAGCCTTGAACAGAAAAGGATCATTCGTATCCGGATCATACCTGTAAGAGGAAGACTCCGGATCATGGAAAGTCTGGCGGAGATTAAATTCCATCTCACGGGTAGAAATCATATTTGTATTTCCGGAGACCGGGATCGCTCCCAGGAAACCCATAAAAAGAAAGATTAAAAAGAGATACTTTTTCTGCATGGCGTTTATATTTACTGTTTGACGTTTACCTGACACTCTTATAACAAACTGTTACAGGAAAAGGCTTACGAGCTTAACATCTTTTGAATGAACACCGTACAGATTGTAAATATACCCTACCGGCATCTATTATTTTCCGGGAGATAAGAAAAGAAATATTAATTTAGTTGTGTTCGTTTGATACGGGAGACTTCTGTGGTCAGCTTATCTCCTATACATAGTTTATTATACTCATTGAAAAGCCAATCAATATACTCAGTCAGGTTGACGGAATGCTCCTCCTCTCCGCTATAGAAAGGACCTAATAACCAGTCCCGGCAGAACATATTTTCATAATCAGTCCGTTTACCATCCGGAGTATGTCCGTTTAGCGTATTAAAATCAAACTCCATCGTGTTATCTTCAGGAAATCCGATGATATCTAAGGCGATATTCCATAATTCCATATCTCCCATGATATTGATCTCTATATCTAATGTATTACAGATCTCCATCCGGTTCAGACAGTGCAGTTGTAGGGAGAGCAGGGAACTGACGATCTCTTTTACGGTTTTCATTTTTTCAATATTTTGGCGTTGACAATAAATGCAAATATAGATATGTTTTTCTGAAAATAGACTTTCAGAAAGTATGTTATGAAAAATAATTAATAGGTGAATAACCCCGGTAACACGCTTATAAACAGATTCGAATTATCTGTAGATAGTCGTTTTACCGGGGTTATCCGTATGCGATTGAATTATCGCAGAGCTTCTACCTCTTCCGTGTGAATAGGAATCTTTTTTCCTAACAGGCGAGCTCCTGTTTCAGTAATAAGGTAATCCTCTTCATTCCGTATACCGCTAAAGTCTTTATAGGTAGCTACCTTTTCGTAATTTATGAATTCGGTAAATTTATCCTGGCTTCTCCACAGGTCAATCAATTCAGGAATAAAATAGATACCCGGTTCGATCGTCAGGACAAATCCAGGCTCTAATTTTCTGCCTAAACGTAAAGACTTACGTCCGAACTGTGTACTCTTGGCTCTGCCGTCATATCCCACATAGACTTCGCCCAGATTCTCCATATCATGCACATCTAATCCCATCATATGGCCCAGTCCGCAAGGATAGAAGAGGGCGTGTGCCCCGGCTTTGACTGCTTCCATGGGATCCCCTTTCACAAATCCCAGTCCCTTCAGCCCTTCCATAACAGTAGCCGCTGAAAGGTCATAGATATCTTCAAACAATACTCCTGGTTTCAGGGCTGCTACTGCGGCTTCATGGGCTGCCACCGCTATGTCATAGACTTCTTTCTGGCGGGTAGTGAACCTGGAATCCGCCGGGATTGTCGAAGACATGTCTCCGGCATATCCCATTTCTGTCTCTGCCCCGGCATCCAGTAATAACATATCCCCGCTTTTGATCATATTTCCATGATAATGATTGTGGAGCGTCTGGCCGTTGATCGTTGCAATGACAGGGAAAGAGAGCTGGTAATTATGCGCATACGCTACTTCAGCCACAACCGCCGCCACTTCGCTCTCCCGGATCCCCGGACGCACAGTTCGCATAGCCGTCAGATGCATATCTGCTGTTACGATACAAGCCTTTTCTATTTCAGCAATTTCTTCTTCACTTTTATAATTGCGTTGATTGACTACTCCCATGATGAAAGGAACAGAAGGTTGTTCTGTACCCGGATAGATATTCAACCAGCTCAACAGTTTAAGACGGTGTTCAGCACGGTAGGGAGGAAGATAATGGATTGTCTGCCCTTTCTGGCTGGCATTCTTTAAATAGGTTTCCAGCTCGCTGGACGGACGGGTTTCCCGGATACCGGCTTTTTCACTGTTTTCTTTTAGGGTAGGTTGCGTTCCCATCCATACAATCGCATCAATAGTCAACTCATCCCCAAAAATGATCTCTTTATCGTTGTCAATATCAATAATAGCAGAAAGTCCTGCATACGGAAGTCCAAAGAAATATAAGAACGTGGAGTCCTGACGGAAGTGATAGGTATTATCTGCATAGTTCATACCTGATTCATCATTTCCAATAAATAACAACAGGCCGGAACCGATTGTCTGTTTCAATTTAGCCCGGCGGGTAACGTAGGTTTCTTTACTAAACATGGTATTCTATTTTTGTTTATGCTACCAAAGATAGGAAAATTTTTATAGTAGCTTTCTCCCACTATATAAAAATATAGGGTAAATCGAAAGACAATTTATAATAAATGATTATTAACTTCTACACTCAAAAAAGTTGTTTGACAAATATTAATGCATAAAAACCTAATCCTATTAACTAATATATACATGTAAGTGAACTTTATTATTTAATCATGCTACTCCTTTTTGCTTATCTGGTTGATTAATTGGTGTATATAGTTTGACGGGCAAAATTCAAAAAGCCTTAATCCTTAATTTGTTTCAAAAAAAATAAATTTTTCGTTAGGTAGTTTTAGTTATTGAATTGTAATTAGAATGTAACATGAAAAACTGAAAATACATATATGAAGCCTGTGATATAGAAAATTTGTTGATTATCACTGTTAAAAGTTAGCCGGATACATATTAATAAATAAAAATATGTGAATTTGTCTAGCTATTATAGCCGCTAATTTGTTAAAGTTCATAAAGAACTTTATTCAATGTAGCCTATAGAAAGAAAAATCAGGAATAAAAAAGAAGACACTATTTAATACAACTAATAAAAATACCTATTAATCAAAGAAAGGAGGTGCCCGGAAAGTACATTGGTAAAAAGAAAAACACTATAATGCATAAGTTCTTTATGAACTATGTTCTGGTGTTTTTTGACAATTATCTAAAAATAAATAATGCTTTTGTGATATAAGTAATACAAATACATACACTATACATCTTAATATTACTAACACTGTATGTAGGAATTAATCTTAAAACAATAAAAAAGAAAAATGAAAAGAAGAACTAACGATTTGATCCCTATCAAACGGCTATGTGTGGGGATTTCTTTATGCTGTTTAATCACAGGTGCCCAGGCTGCTCCTGATTTCAGCGCACTTGATAAAAAATTTGATGTACAGCTCTCACTTAACAACGCTACACTCAAATCAGTTGTAAACTCCTTAAATAAACAGACAGATATCGTATTTTCTTATGATACATCCTTAGGATCTGTTCCTGTAAATAATGTATCCGTAAACGTAGAAGACGAAAATATTGAAGTGATCTTAGACCAGGTATTCAACGGAACGAATATTGAATACCGGATCGATGGCCAGATGGTCGTTCTTTATTCAAACAGAAAAGCAGACACGCCAGGAGTTTCCGGAATCCAGCAAAGTAACAAACGGGTAACCGGAGTCGTATTAGATGAATTTGGTGAACCTGTAATCGGAGCCAACGTTGTGGTAAAAGGTACAACGAATGGTATGATCACCGGCTTTGATGGTGATTTTACCCTGGAAAATGTTCCGGATAATGCAATTCTTGTCATCTCTTACATTGGTTATGAGCCACAAGAAGTGGAAGTAGCTGGTAAAACAATCCTGAATATCACCTTAAGTGAAGACACACAAAAACTGGATGAAATTGTAGTAACCGCTTTAGGTATTAAACGTCAGGCACGTTCGATTGGTTATTCAACTGCTTCAGTGAGTGGGGATGAATTTACAGAAGCCCGTGACCTCAATTTAGGAAATGCTCTTTCAGGAAAAGTGGCTGGTGTTAGTGTCTCCGGAAATGCAACAGGAGCTGGAGGTAGTAGCCGTGTCACGATTCGTGGTAATGCATCTATTACCGGAAATAACCAGCCATTATACGTAATTGATGGTATTCCTTTTGATAATAGCAATTTTGGAAATGCCGGACAATGGGGTGGTTTAGATATGGGGGATGGTCTGAACGCTATCAACCCAGATGATATTGCAGAAATCCAGGTATTGAAAGGTGCAGCAGCTTCTGCTCTATATGGATATCGTGGAGGTAACGGAGCTATCCTTATTACCACTAAAACCGGTACACAAAAGGGAGTAAATATAGAGTTTAATAATAACCTAACCTTTAACCCTATCTATGATTATCGTGATTTCCAGACAGTATATGGACAAGGTACACGCGGAGTACGTCCACTATCTGCAGAAAGTGCTAAGCAAACAGCTACTTCAAACTGGGGTGAGACAATGGGTGGTGGAAAAACTGCTGTAAATTTCCTGGGTAATGAGTATGATTATAATATGAAAGACAACTGGGGAAATTTCTATCGTCTAAGTATGACCGAAAATGCATCCTTAGGTATCAGTGGAAAAAGTGATAATATTTCTTATCGCTTTGGTATCTCCAATGTCTATGACCGTTCCATGTTGCCTAATGCAGGTTTGAGCCAGCAGGGTATCAACATGAACATGGTATATGATATTACCTCTAAATTAACCCTGACAGTAAATGGTAATTATGCCTTTGAAAAGGTTAAAAACCGTGCGAATCTTTCAGATGGTAATGGTAACGTAAACGCTACTTTATTATATTTTGCCAACACGACAGATGTCAGATGGATGAAGCCCAGAGTAGATGCGGAAGGAAATGAGTTAATTCCCAGTAATAGTGTTTATTTCAATAATCCATATTTTCTTCAATACGATAAAAGTAATGAAACTAACCGTAACCGTTTAACGGGGGGTATGACATTAAAATATGATATTTATGAATGGTTATATGCACAGGGACAGGTTACACGTGATGGTTATACGTTGGAATTCCGCCAGGTACAACCTATGGGAGCTGCCGCTGACCCGGGTGGGTATTTGAATGAATATTCAAGAAACTTTTCAGAGGTAAACCTGAATTTCCTAATCGGATTCAATAAAAAATTCGGGGATTTCTCTGTGAATGCAACTGTCGGAGGAAACCGTTTACGTAATATTTGGAAACAATTCGGTACCAATGGAAATATTAAATCTTTCCTTGTACCGGGAACCTGGGCTGCAAGTAATGTAAGTAGCCCTATGTATGCTAAATCTTATGAAGAATACCGCGTAAACTCTATCTATGCAACAGCTGATTTCGGTTATAAGGATTTCTTATTCCTGAATTTCACAGGACGTAATGACTGGTTCTCTACCTTGAATCCGGATACCAACAGCTATTTCTATCCCTCTGTAAGTGCCAGTTTCATGTTTAGCGAAGCATTCGAATTACCGGAATGGATTTATTCTGGTAAATTAAGAGGTGCTTTTGCAACGGCATCTAATGGTACAACTCCTTATCAGACAGGATTATATTATACAACTACAGATTACCAGGTTCAAGGACAATCTGTAGGTATGGTAAAAGATGGTAGTAGTGTACCTGACCCTTATCTGAAACCGGTACAGATCTCAGAATGGGAAGTAGGGTTAAATGTTCAATTCTTTGACAATCGGCTGGGATTTGACTTTGCTTATTATACCAAAAATACAAAAGATGATATTGCTGAAATAAGCACAAGCCAGGCTTCCGGATTTAACAAAGCGATTATGAACATTGGTGAGATCAGAAATAACGGTATTGAACTCATGATTCATGGAGTACCTGTAAGGAAAAATGGCTTCATGTGGAATACGACCTTTAATATTGCGTACAATAACAGTAAGATTCTCTATTTGGGAGAAGGTGTGGAATATTTGACTTTGGACGGAGCTACTGCCAATGGAGATGCAGCCTCCATTACGAATGTGGTAGGAAGCAGTTATGGCCAGATCTATGGTTATAAATATCTTAGGGATGAAAATGGAAATAAGGTATATGACGAATCAGGACTACCTATGGCAACAGAGCAGCAGGAAGCCCTGGGAAGTGGGGTATATAAAGTAACCGGAGGTTTCAGAAATGAGTTTTTATATAAAAACTGGTCACTGGCATTCCTGTTGGATTATAAATTTGGAGCAAAAATATTCTCAGGAACAAATCTGAATGCATATAGTAACGGTTTACACAAAAATACGCTGGAAGGTCGTGAAACCGGATTTACCAATACATATATAAACGAAAATGGAGAGGCTATTCAGGTAACCGCTGAGGCACAGGATTACTGGCAACAAATCGCTTCCCGTAAGATTACAGAAGAATTTGTATATGATGCCAGCTTTATCAAACTGAGAGAACTATCACTTGGATATACCTTCCCAGCTTCTATGCTGAAAGTTAAATATGTGAAAGGTCTTTCTTTATCTCTTGTCGGACGTAACTTATGGACCATCATGAAACATACGCCGAATATTGATCCTGAATCATCCATCAATAACACCAATGGACAAGGACTTGAGTTGAATGGGTATCCTACTACCAGATCCATAGGATTCAACCTGAATGTAAAATTCTAAAAATCAGACTAAGATGAAAAAAGGAATATTAGTTATTACAACGTCTCTCTGCTTAATGCTAACATCCATAGGATGTAGTGACTTCGGGGATTTGAATGTAGACCCGGAAAATATTACTGCCGAAAGTATGGACTATACCCTGTTATTTACAAATGTACAGGTATATACATATGGGACTGAATATGATATATGGAGAAATGCTGCTATTTATATTAGCTCTATGATTCAGCACCATGCTTCTGTTGACTGGTCGCAGGGAGATAAATACACCTACAGTGACAATTATAACCAGGCTTACTGGGATAGGACCTATCCGAATGGAATACTGAATGCTGTTACTCTTATTCATCAATGGAAAGATAATGAAGAATATCAGGCTGAATATAATATGGTGAGAATCCTGCGGGTTATTCTAATGCAACGAATGACAGATATGTATGGAGACGTACCTTATTCTGAAGCAGGATTAGGGTATATTGAAAGTATTGGAAAACCAAAATACGATACACAGGAAAGTATTTATATGGATATGCTGAACGAACTGAAAGAAGCAGGAGAAGCATTAGCCTCTATCAGTAGTAGTAAAATCGGAGCTAAAGATATCATGTATGGTGGAAATACCACTCAATGGAGAAAATTAGCTTATTCATTGATGGTACGTGTAGCAATGCGTTTGACAAAAGTCGCACCTGATACAGCCAGTACATGGGTAAATACAGCATTGTCTGGTGGTATTTTTGAAAGTAATGATGACAATTGTATCGTTACACACGAAGGAGCAGTGGAAACTACCAACGCAGCAGAACCTTATGGAAAAGTATATTCTCATGAAGATGTTACAGGATGGCGTTTAAGCAACACATTCGTAAACCAGTTGAAAAATACTGGTGATCCCCGCTTATCTCTAATTGGAACCGTAGTGGGTGAATCACTGGTTTCTACTAATCAGTATAGCAGTGGAAACTGGGAATATGGTGACACAACAGCAGTCGTACAGTTAGGTATGCCGAACGGACGTGATGTTCAGGGAGGAGATTTAGATATCTCTAAAGAACCGAACTACCCGGGAACAGCAGACGATGGATATTTAGGTTTAAGATATTATTCTGTACCAAACCGTTATACATTTGCTCGTCCGGATGCTCCGACTTTGGTGGTTACTTATTCTACCATTCAATTATTATTGGCAGAAGCCGCTTATCGCGGTTATATTCCGGGAAGTGCTGAAGAGTATTATAATGAAGGTGTAAGAGCAGCTATCAAACAATTTACAGCTTATGGAGTAGATATCGTAACAGATGCTCAGATCAATTATTATTTATCTCAGAATCCATATAATGCGTCTACAGCGCTGGAGCAAATCAATGTTCAATATTGGATTGCAACGTATTGTGATGAGTACGAGGCTTTTGCTAACTGGAGAAGATCCGGTTATCCGGTACTGATTCCTGTTAACTATATAGGAAATGTAACCAATGGAACGATTCCACGCAGATTTACCTACAATACAGGGGAAGCTGTGGTAAATACAGAAAATTACCTGGAAGCAGTACGTCGGTTAAATAATGGTGATACCATGACCTCCAGAGTTTGGTGGGATGCAGAATGATAATTTTTACTATTAATGATAAAAGGACAATCTTTTCAGGTTGTCCTTTTTATTTTTAAGAAATAATTTTTTTATTAAATTAAATTATATTTAAATTTAGACCAATCTTACTTTATCCAATATTAGAAGTGAATTTTTACTTAAATATATAATATTATGAAAGTCAGCAGTTGTTTATTTAAATTAAAATGGGCTATTTTATTTAGTTTTTTCTCGCCTTTTTTATTAGCACAAACTGATCCTTTAATAAAAGGAACTGGTATTAATGATGGGAGAGAAGTTGAACCAGGAAAAGAATATGATTATACTATCACGTATGGTGATAAAGGATCTATGCCTGTAAATTATGTATCTTTAGTACAATGGACTGTTTCTGGTGGTGTTTTAAAAAGTAAACACCCAGAGAAGCCCCTCATTACAGTTATTTGGGATAAAGATGAAATAAAGGGGGAAATTATAGCAAAGCAAGTCCATTATGTGAATTCACAAAATAAACATGCTTTTACTGAAACCTGGGCAACAGTAGCAATTAAAAAAGAGGGTGGAAATGGAGAAGTTCCACCAGTTGGAGAATTTGAAATACAATGTGAGGATGTTGTTGATGTTAATCAGGATTTTAATGTTACTATCCGGCCTTTGTGGACCAATACCATTTATGAGTGTTGGGGGGGATAATCTGGTAGTTAAACAAATTTCATCTAATCAATGGTCAAAAGTATGTCAATTTACTTCTCCAGGTACTAAGACTATCCATGCAAGGATTAATGCAGATCAAGTTGTGCAGGGGAGTAAAACTATTTCTGTTTTACCCACTCAAATTACAGGTCCTTCTACTTTATGTGAAAGTATGACTTATTCTGTTGATGATTTACCCATTGGATTTAAAGTTGATAAATGGGTAGTAAGTAATAGTTTAGAAATTGTATCAGGACAAAATACCAATCAATTGACAATAAAACCCACAACATTATCTTCATATGGGGCATCTGAAGGAACAATAACTGCTTATATAGGAAATAAAACTATTACAAAAAGAGTGAGTTTAAATACACCATTAGCACGTTATTATAATGTTTCTCTTCCTAATAAGATAGTAACAGAGCATGAATATTACAATGAGTGTAAAATTTCCTGGTTAGGAAGTGGAGATATTTTAGAATATAATTGGAGTTGTACAGGATTTCAAGTAATAGATCATACGGAAAGGGTTCCTGGTGATTTTATCCGTTTGCGTCCTGTTTCTCCGGGAAGTACAGCACAAATTTTAGTAAGGGCAAGGAATCGCTGTGGATGGGGAGAACCAGCTCTCTATGGAAGAGAAGTAACGCGTTATCCGACTCGTAGTTTGTATAATATATATTCTGATAATACCGGTGTGGTTTTTGTTCGCAAAAATGAAACATATGCAGATGCATTTATCGGTCCGGGTAATTATGGGGAGTTCTCTTTAAATTATGAACTCTATAATCAGGCTACTGGAAATTTAATAGATAAAGGAAAAATGGATAATTCGGGAGGAACTGTTGATTTCAGCCGTTTCCCTAAAGGTATTTATATCTTCAATTTAAATGTAGATGCTGAAAACAGACAAACTCATAGATTAATTATCAAATAAAACTATAAATTCATTTTGCTTAATTTAGCCCGGTAATTTTACCGGGCTATTTATTTATAACCACTGTCTAAAAATTAGACAAATGTTACCTCCTGCTTCCAACTGAATCCTCTTTTTATTGATCAACAAAAAGAAACGGAGTAGCTTTGGAAAATAGAACTGGTATATCATGAAAAACATCTCTTTCAAACTCATTTTCCGAAGTTGGTGGCGTAATAAGACATTTACTGTGATCTCTATCCTGAGTCTGGCTGTTGGGATTGCTTGTACCAATCTGTTAGCTGCTTTTGTCATCCATGAATATAATATAGAAGCAAATAACCCGAACCGGGACCGGATCGTAGTCTTACAGAAACTTTTGACTGAGATAAACCATCGTTTTATTACTTATCAACCGGCTCATTTTCCTGAATTATTTATCAGCGAAGTACCGGAGTTGGATCGGTCTTGTACGATAAACGATTTATCTGGTTCCACTTTTAAGGTGGGGGAATATGTTTACACCGGCTTTAAGATTTTTGAAACGGATACCAATTTTATCCGTCTGTTTCCTCAACAGGTATTGATGGGGAGTCTGGAAGAGGCCTTGAATGATCCCAATAAAATAGTTTTGTCAGAATCTTCTGCCAGACAACTATTTGGGAGTGAGAATCCGGTTGGGCAGATGATCCGGATGCAAAAAATGTCAACAGGCTTTCCAGGGGATATACGACCCATCCAGACATTAACTGTTTCTGCAATCGTTAAAAATGACCATCAGGCTGCTTTGATGTTTGATGCTTTCTTTTTCGGAAGACCCACGACCGGAATCCATTTGTTTCTTTTAAAGGAAAATACATCCATTGCCCAGCTCCAGGCCAAAACTAAAAACCAGTTTAAAAATCACTCTGACAGCATGGGAAGAAATGTTCAGTATACGTTTCTGAGTATCCCGGAAGTCTGTTTTGACAAAGAATTGTATAGCTTTCCTTTTAAAAAACCCAACACGGCTATCCTATGGGTTGCTCTCATTTCTGCCATTATGATACTGGTAATCGCTTGTTTTAATTATATAAACCTAAGTTTCTCCCGTGTCTTTAATCAATTGTACTCTCTGCATATTCAGAAACTCATGGGAGCAGGGATCAGGCAGCTTCAGGTGCAATTATTCGCCGATACATGGATGACGGTGGGACTTGGTTTCCTGATCGCCCAATTATTACAGTATGATTTATTATCCATACTAAACAGTATCATGTCTGCCGGGGTACCCGCCTCCTTTTTATATACGAACCAGGTCCTGCCGGTCACCTTAGGCCTTATTCTGGTGCTGGCATTTATACCGGCACTCTATATGGGAAGTCGCTTACCGGGCATGACGATTGCTGCTTATAATAATTTTTACCGGGGGAAGGCTAAGCAACGTATCATTGCTTTGCTGGCGGTCACTCAGTTTGTCATATCATTAGTTCTGATCATAGGAACCTTTTCCGTACGCCGGCAACTTTCTCTTTTATATGAAAAAACAGAACATTATAAAAATATTTATGCCTTTTCCGTAGGTGACAATCAAACTTCTATGCGGCCCCTTATCGATCGTGTTGCCCATCTTCCCGGCATACAAGCCATTGGTTCCAGTAGTGCGACGTTAGATTATTCCTTAGGTTACGGAGAGCCATACGTAGAAGATGGGGAAACAAAGTTCCGGTCGATCACCTTTGATGATGGTGACGAAGGAATCATAGATGTGATGGGATATAAACTGATTCAGGGGTTGACCTGGGAAGAGGCTATTAAGCTATATGTAAATCCGGTATATCTGAACCGGACCTATGCCCAACAACTATTCCCAGATGGCAATCTTCCGGTAGGGGATATGCTGGTCGTGTATGATGAGATCCATAAAAATTATCCACCCGCCCAACATTTGATCGCCGGGGTGGTGGAAGATTACTTCAAATCTGATCTGGAAACCCCTGTGCAGGCTGGGATCATTTCCTACAACCGGGACAGAGCGATTTTTCTACAGGTGAAAACAGACCCGAAGCATACGGCTGAAGTGATCAGGCGTATCTATGAAGAAGGAGATGTCCTTTATCCGGAACAGTTGCTGGAACATAAAAGTATGTATGATGTAATAATGAACCGGAATAAAAAGATCTTTCAAATGTCGGATCTGCTGATGATGTATTCAATTATCAGTCTTTTGCTCACCTGTTTCGGTCTGTTCGGGATGGCACTGTATGCCATCGAACAACGCACGAAGGAGATCGGCATACGCAAAGTGAACGGGTCTGCCACCTGGCAGATCATGCTACTGTTAAACAGCCGTTTTATCGGTTGGATCGGAATTGCTTATGTAATCGCTGTCCCTGTGGCCTGGTGGCTGCTCAACCAATGGATGCAAAATTTTGTTTACCGTGCCGGCTTCAGCCTCCGGATCTATGTCCTGCCACTTGTTCTTGTAGTTGCCATTACTTTGTTGACCGTAAGCTGGCACAGCTACCGGGCCGCTTCCGGCAACCCTGTAAATGCACTGAAAGATGAGTAATCAGGGGAATGAAGGTGATCTGTGTACTAATCATTTTCCAGACGGTTTATTCTGGCTAAATCGTTACCATAATAAATCAAAAAGATTATATTTGCATCTGTTAGACTGAAAAATGTATGGAATACACAGCATCGTTAGTAAAAAGGGTTCGTAAAGGGGAACAGGCCGCGTTTAACGAGCTTTATAGAACGCATTACCTGTCCTTACTTTCCTATGCAGAACTATTTTTAGATGCAGATGAAGCAAAGGATGTGGTGCAGGATGTATTCCTCAATACCTGGATCCACAGAGAAAATCTGGATGAAACTCTTTCTGTACGTAGCTACCTTTTACGTGCTGTTTATAACTCGGCATTGAATATATTGAAAAAGAAAGGATATTCGGCAGAATATATTTCTTCTTTTGAATATGAGATCAGCCAGATGGGATCTAAACTGTATGATCCCGATTCAAATGATATTATTCACCGGATCTATAATCAGGAATTAAAAAGTAATATTGAGGCAGCGATTGATAGTTTACCGGCACGATGTAGAGAAGTTTTTACCTTAAGTTATCTGGAAGACCTTCCCAGTAAGGAGATCAGTGTCCGGCTGGGAATCTCATTGAGTACAGTGGAAAACCATATTTATTCAGCATTAAAGCAATTAAGGGAAAAACTGAGACAATATCGGTTTAAGGGAAGTGAAAAAATAGCAATAAGAAACAAATAACTAATTTTTCTTAGCAAAAAAACAAATAATTGCATTTTTAGTTAGGTACTTTGTTCCTATGGATTGTATTAAATGTAGTAATAGGAAAAAAATGAATGAGGAGATAATATATAAGTATCTGAGTGGTGAGATAAATGAGAATGAAAAACAACAATTAGAAGAATGGTTACAAAGATCTGTTGATAACAGATATTACTTTTTTTGAACTTAGGTCTATTTGGCAAGCGAAAAAACAGTTTTTAAACTCTACAACTGAAGCATTGTTGGAACATTCTCTCTATGAATTAAATGAAAAGATCGATGCTCATGAGAAGGAGGAAAAAAGAGAATCTCTTCTTCAAACCGGTTGCGCCCTGTGCTGTGGAGTGTTTCCGCGGCGGTTCTTTTGTTACTGATCGGTTTTTCTTTTTTCAGATCTTTTCAGCAAAGCGAAGAGGGCAGTCCTTATTCGCAACAATTTATAACCTATGTAAATACGACGACGGACTCTATCCGGATGGTTAGCCTGTTGGATGGAACACATGTCTGGTTAAGTGAACAATCCACCTTAGTTTGTCCGGAGACTTTTTCCGGTGATGTGCGGAGTGTCTATCTGGAAGGGGAAGCCTATTTTGAAGTAACCACTGACTCTCTTATGCCATTTTTAGTAAAAACAGATGCTAATCAAATCAAAGTTTTCGGCACCTCTTTCAGTGTCAACACCCGGTATGAAGAACAGCTCAATGAGGTAATTCTTACCAGTGGTTCCGTACAGTTACAAAGGCTGGACGGCATTGGCCTGATTAATATGGTTCCCGGACAGAAAGCACTTTATTCGAAAGAGTCTCATACGGTTGAAATAAACGACATTGACATACAGATGTACGGATCCTGGAAGTATGGGCTTATCTCCCTCTCAAATGCTTCCTTACCCAAGATCCTAAACTGCCTGGAAGACACCTATAAAGTTAAAATAGAGATGGATACAACCTCTTTACGTGGAAAACGGTATCATTTCTCTTTCAAACGTTCCAAAGGATTAGGAGACGCCTTGCAGCAACTTTCTTTTATGACCGGTGTTCCGGCAAAGGTGATCTGATCTCCAACTACACAAAATTTGTGCAAATTATCTCTCATCTCTCATATGTTGCTCTCAATCCCTTTGTAGATGCGGGAAGTAGATATGAGAGATACCTTTTTTTGATCTCTCATCATCTCTCATCTCTCATGGTCTGTCTTGTCCTGAATAGGGGTGTGTCCTCTGCAGAAAGGCATAAAAAGATAAAAGAGCAGGCAGCTATTCTTCTTGTCTTAGTAAAGAAAATATCGTCTCTCGTACGGAAGTCATATATCTTCCACGTGAGAGTTATATGACTCCCACATGGGAGACGCATGACTCTCACGTGAGAGACGGTAAAAGAGTCGGGAAGAATGAATAAATTCGTGTGCAGGAAAGGGATTTTTCGTATGTTTGCAGGCACAAAATTAAACACAGAACGATGACGAATGTAAAACCCATGTCAAACACACCCATTTCTTCTGCTGCCTTTGCGGATACAAAACCGCATTATCATATATTAGATGGACTGCGTGGAATTGCGGCTATTGTAGTGGTCTGTTTTCATGTATTTGAGGCTTTTGCTACCAGCCACGTAGACCAAAGGATCAACCACGGATATTTAGCTGTGGATTTTTTCTTTCTTCTGTCTGGTTTTGTGGTTGGTTACGCTTATGATGACCGGTGGGGTACCATGAAAACAAAAGATTTTATTAAACGCAGGATCATTCGTTTACATCCGATGGTGGTCATGGGGGCTTTGATTGGAGGGATCCTATTCTATTTCCAGGGTTGTGACGTCTGGGATGTCTCAGCCGTATCTGCCGGTATGTTGTTATTGGCTACGTTTATCAATGCGTTACTGATCCCGGCTACTCCTCAGCATGAGATCCGGGGCCTTACTGAAATGTATCCTCTGAATGGACCCAGTTGGTCTCTGTTTTTTGAATATATCGGTAATATTCTCTATGCGATATTTATCCGTAAATTATCCACCAAAGCCCTTGCCGTATTCGTCCTGTTGGCCGGATGCGGATTAGCGACCTTTGCAATCGCAGGTCCATCCGGTGATATCTGCGTGGGATTTGCCTTAGATGGTGAGAATATGGTGGGTGGCTCTTTACGTCTGCTTTTTTCATTTTCAGCAGGATTGTTATTATCTCGTATATTTAACCCCACCTATGTAAAAGGAGCTTTCTGGATCTGTAGTTTAGCAGTTATTGTACTGTTATCCATCCCCCGGCTCGGAGGGTATGATTATCTATGGGTGAATGGCTTGTACGATACGTTTTGTTTTGCTGTCGCTTTTCCTTTGCTGGTCTATCTGGGAGCTTCCGGAAAAACAACTGACTGGGTAACGACCCGGATATGCAAATTCCTGGGAGATATTTCTTACCCACTGTATATGGTCCATTATCCTTTTATCTACCTGTACTATGCCTGGGTTAAAAATGAAAATCTCACCTTTATGGAATCCTTCCCGGGGGCTTTTGTGCTGGTGACCGGAAGTATCCTGTTAGCATATTTCTGTTTGAAATACTACGATGAACCCGTCCGTCGTTTCCTGACTAACCGTTTCCTGCGCCGTCGTGAACAGTAACTCTTATTATGTCCTTTTTTCCAGCAGAACGACGTTCTCTACGTGATGGGTATGAGGGAACATATCGACGGGCTGCACTTTCTTAACGGCATATTTTCCGTCTAACAGGGCCAGGTCACGGGCCTGGGTGGCTGGATTACAGCTTACGTAGACAATGCGCTGGGGTTCGGCGAACAGGATGGTATCAATCACATCATCATGCATACCCGCACGCGGAGGGTCTGTAATAATCACATCCGGCCGGCCGTGTGTATCGATAAACTCTTTATTCAGAATATCTTTCATATCCCCGGCATAGAAAAGCGTATTGTCAATCTGGTTTAGTCCTGAATTGACTTTGGCATCTTCGATCGCGTCTGCTACATATTCGATACCGATCACCTGTCTGGCCTTTTTTGCCACAAAGTTGGCAATGGTTCCGGTTCCGGTATACAGGTCATAGACTAACTCATTTCCTGTCAGGCCGGCAAAATCCCGGGTGATCTTATACAGGTTATAGGCCTGTTCACTGTTGGTCTGATAAAATGACTTAGGACCTACCTTGAAGCGAAGCCCTTCCATTTCTTCTATCATGTGATCTTTCCCTTTGAAGACGTGTACCTCCTGATCGGTGATCGTGTCATTACATTTTTCGTTGATCACATATAATAGCGAGGTGATCTCCGGGAATGTAGTCGCCAGGTGGGAAAGCAGTGCTTCCCGCTTTTCTTTATCTTCCTGATAAAAGACCACAATGATCATGAGTTCTCCGGTAGAAGATGAACGGACAATCAGGGTACGCAGGAAACCTTCCTGGTGACGCAGGTTGAAGAACGGATAGCCTTCATGACTGAAAGCATAGGCTTTGATCGCTAAGCGGATGCGGTTTGAAATATCATCCTGTAACCAGCATTTATTTATATCAAGCACTTTGTCGAACGCACCGGGAATATGGAAACCTACACCGCTCATCGGATCAAAAGACTCACCGCTTTTGATCTGTTCTTCCGTCAGCCACTTTTTATTGGAGAAGGTGAACTCCAGTTTATTCCTATAGAAGGTGGTCCGGGAAGAACCTAAGATCGGCAGGATCTCTTCCATCTCTATCTTTCCGATGCGGGTCAGATTGTCAATGACCTGCTGATGTTTATATTTCAATTGTGCCTCATAGGGCAGGTGTTGCCACTTACATCCTCCGCAAACACCGAAGTGTTCACAAAAAGGGGTGGTACGTTCCGGGGAATATGCATGGAAACGGACGGCTTTACCTTCCGCGTAACTGTTTTTCTTCCGGGTCAGTTGGATATCTACGATATTACCAGGGGCCACATAAGGTACGAAAACTACTCTGTCATTCACTTTAGCGATTGCCTTTCCTTCTGCGGCTACACCTGTAATGGTTACCTCTTCCAACAGAGGTAACTGCTTCTTTTTCCTTGCCAATGTATCTGCGTTTAAAAATTTTGCCACACAAATGTACATATTTACATGATACAATGACATGGGGATAGCTATAAAACACAAAAAATCTTTGAGTTTTGATGAATTGACTTTCTATATTTGTATCGTTGCAATCCAGAGATGGCAAATTAAATCGTAATACAAATAATTTATGGAAAAGAAAAGAGTTTACACGTTTGGAAACGGTAAAGCCGAAGGAAAAGCAGATATGCGGAATCTGCTGGGCGGAAAAGGAGCTAATTTAGCTGAAATGAATCTGATTGGTGTTCCTGTACCTCCGGGTTTCACGATTACTACAGAGGTTTGCTCTGAATACTATGAATTAGGAAGAGAAAAGGTGATTGAATTACTGACCGCTGAAGTTGAACATGCCATCCAAAATATAGAACAGTTAATGAACTCTAAGTTTGGAGACATAGAGAATCCGTTATTAGTTTCTGTTCGTTCCGGTTCACGTGCGTCGATGCCGGGTATGATGGACACGATCCTGAACTTAGGTCTGAATGATGAGGTGGTGGAAGGGTTAGCCAGAAAGACCGGGAATGCCCGTTTTGCCTGGGACTCTTATCGTCGCTTCGTACAGATGTATGGCGATGTGGTGTTAGGTATGAAGCCGACCAACAAAGAAGATATCGATCCTTTTGAAGCAATCATTGAAGAGGTGAAAGAAGAAAAAGGAGTCCATCTGGATAATGAATTAGCAGTGGAAGATCTGAAAGATCTGGTAGCCCGTTTTAAAGCAGCCGTCAAAGAGCAGACCGGACTGGATTTCCCGGCCTCTGCTTATGAACAGTTATGGGGAGCGATCTGTGCGGTATTTAAATCTTGGATGAACGACCGGGCTATTCTGTACCGGAAGATGGAGGGTATACCGGAAGAGTGGGGAACGGCCGTTTCCGTACAGGCGATGGTCTTCGGGAATATGGGTGACACATCGGCAACCGGTGTTTGTTTTTCCCGTGATGCAGCCAATGGCGATGATGAATTCAACGGCGAATATCTGATCAATGCACAGGGAGAAGATGTGGTGGCCGGTATCCGTACACCTCAGCAGATCACAAAGAAAGGATCACAGGTCTGGGCAGAACGGGCTGGGATTCCGGAAGAGGAGAGAGCGGCTAAATATCCCTCCATGGAAGAGGCTATGCCGGAAATCTATAAAGAATTAGACGCGATCCAGACGAAATTGGAAAACCATTACCGGGATATGCAGGATATGGAGTTCACCGTACAGGAAGGTAAATTGTGGTTCCTTCAGACCCGTAACGGAAAACGTACCGGAGCGGCTATGGTAAAGATTGCCATGGACCTGCTTCGTCAGGGTATGATCGATGAAAAAACTGCTCTGTTACGGATCGAACCGAATAAATTAGATGAATTGTTACATCCGGTGTTTGATAAAAAGCATTGAAAAGCGCTAAGGTCCTGACCAAAGGGTTACCAGCCTCACCGGGTGCAGCTACCGGACAGATCGTTTTCTTTGCAGATGATGCTGCGGAATGGCATGCCGGAGGGAAGAAAGTGGTCATGGTTCGTATTGAAACCTCTCCCGAAGATCTGGCCGGTATGGCAGTAGCGGAAGGGATCCTGACCGCCCGGGGTGGTATGACTTCCCATGCCGCTGTGGTTGCCCGGGGGATGGGTAAATGCTGTGTATCAGGAGCAGGAGAACTGGTGATTGACTATAAAAAGAAAACAGTAGAAGTGAATGGGCTGACCTTGAAAGAAGGTGATTTCATTTCGATCAATGGTACGACCGGGGAAATCTATGAAGGCAAGGTGGAAACCCAGGCTGCGGAGATCTCCGGAGACTTTAATGACCTGATGGCGCTGGCCGATAAATATGCCAGATTGCAGGTGCGTACGAATGCGGATACTCCTCATGACGCGTTGGTGGCCCGTCAGTTCGGTGCGGTAGGTATCGGACTTTGCCGTACGGAACATATGTTTTTTGAAGGGGATAAGATCAAAGCGATGCGTGAAATGATCCTTTCTGAGGATGCGGAAGGGCGTAGAAAAGCGTTGGAAAAGATACTGCCCTACCAGAAAGAAGACTTCAAAGGTATTTTCAAAGCGATGCAGGATTGTCCGGTGACAGTTCGTCTGCTGGATCCTCCGTTGCATGAGTTTGTCCCTCATGATGAAAAAGGGCAGGAGGAAATGGCTACTACCATGGGATTACCGGTCGATGCGATCCGGCAACGGGTAGAAGCTCTTTGTGAACATAACCCGATGTTAGGCCACCGGGGTTGCCGCCTGGGGAATACCTATCCGGAAATTACGGAAATGCAGACCCGGGCTATTTTAGGGGCTGCCCTCGAACTCAAAAAGGAGGGTGTGAATGCCATACCGGAGATCATGGTTCCGCTGACGGGTATTCTGCATGAGTTCACGGCTCAGGAAGAGATCATTCGGGAAACGGCCGCGAAGCTATTTGAAGAGGAAGGGGATTCTGTGGAATTCAAGGTGGGTACGATGATTGAGATCCCGCGTGCAGCATTAACGGCTGACCGGATTGCCTCTTCGGCTGAATTCTTCTCTTTCGGAACCAATGACCTGACACAAATGACATTTGGTTATTCCCGTGACGATATCTCCTCTTTCCTGCCGATCTATCTGGAAAAGAAGATCCTTCAATTTGACCCGTTCCAGGTATTAGACCAAAATGGAGTGGGACAGTTGGTACGGATGGCCACGGAAAAGGGCCGTGCGGTTCGTCCGGATCTGAAATGTGGTATTTGTGGAGAGCATGGCGGAGAACCTTCTTCTGTGAAGTTCTGCCATAAAGTAGGTCTGAACTATGTTTCCTGTTCTCCTTTCCGGGTGCCTATTGCACGGGTAGCGGCTGCACAGGCGGTAGTGGAAGAATAATCATTCTTATATTTTACATAATTGCGACGGCGTGGATTCATTTCTGAACCTCCACGCCGTCTTTCTTGTTTTATGATACAGAAAAATATAATTTTTTTCTTATTTTTATACTCGAATTGGGAATACTACATTTATCCTTTTATCGTATTTAGTCTTTAAAGCTTGATATAAATTACCATATGGCTCATTTACCGACGTTTGTTACCGATCTGGCGATTATTCTGATAACAGCCGGGATCGCTACAATTTTATTTAAGTGGTTGAAACAACCTGTTGTTTTAGGTTATATTGTGGCAGGCGTAATTGCCGGCCCCTTTATTACCTGGTTACCTACCGTAACGGAGATGGTCAATGTCGAAACCTGGGCGGAAATCGGCGTTATCTTTTTATTATTCGCATTAGGGCTGGAGTTTAGTTTTAAGAAAGTTATTGAGGTAGGAGGGACCGCTTCGATCGCCACGCTGATTAATATGGGGTCCATGATCGTGATCGGATATATTGTCGGACAGTTGTTGGGGTGGTCCAGTATGGATAGTATTTTCCTTGGAGGCATGCTCTCGATGTCTTCCACCACTATTATTATCAAGGCTTTTACGGATATGCGGCTTCAGAAACAGAAGTTTGCTACGATTGTTTTTGGGATGTTGATTGTGGAGGATTTAGCGGCAATCCTTATGATGGTGTTACTCTCCACCGTGGCCTCCAGTAGTAGTTTTGGGGGAGGTGAACTGTTTAACAGTATTTTCCGCCTGTTCTTTTTTGTACTGATCTGGTTCATAGCCGGGATCTATATTGTACCGACCATGTTACGTGTATTAAAGAAATACCTGAATGATGAGACCTTATTGATCCTGAGTGTCGGGTTATGTCTGGGAATGGTCCTTTTTGCGGCACGTGTTGGCTTTTCGGCAGCCTTAGGAGCCTTTATTATGGGATCCATTCTGGCAGAGACCATTCTTGTAAAACACATAGAACATCTGGTTGAACCTTTAAAAAATCTGTTTGGTGCTGTGTTTTTTGTATCTGTTGGGATGTTACTGGATCCCCATGTGATTGTTGAATATGCCGGACTGATCGTAATGCTTACGCTGGTGGTGTTAATTGGTCGTGTTATCTTTGCAACTGCCGGGGTATTAGCAGCAGGACATGGTTTGAAAGTCTCTATACAGGCCGGTTGTAGTCTGGCTCAGATCGGTGAGTTCTCTTTTATTATAGCTTCGCTGGGAATGAGTCTGGGGGTGATCCGGCCGGAATTATATCCGATCATTGTCGCTGTTTCTATCATTACGACTTTTACGACTCCTTATTTTATAAAATATGCTACTCCGCTTTACTATGTAATTGAAGATTACATTCCTTCCGGTTGGGAAAAACTGATCCATGGTTATAAAAGGAATTTGTATGAACCGGCTCCTGATACGAATGACTGGGTGAAATTGTTGAAGAGTATTGCCATCCTGGTAGGAGTCTATTTCACGATTGCTTTAGCGGTTGAATTGCTGAGCGAGGAATTTTTGATCCCTTTTGTCAATGAAAATCTGCCGGGTGTGCAGGGGCATGTTTTAGCCGCGGTGATTACTTTACTTTTTATGGCTCCTTTCCTGAGAGCCATTGTAATGAAGAAGAACCGGTCTGAAGAATTCCGGAAATTATGGCAGGTCGGTCCGTTCAACCGGGTAGTACTTATTTTTCTGATCGTGGTCAGAATGGTTATTTGTATTGGGTTGGTATTAAAATTATTAATCCCCCTATTCCCCGGTGCCACTGTCCTGATGGGATTCATTTCATTAGGTTTCATTGTTTTGGTGGTTTATTTCCAGGGCTTCAAGAAGCAGTCCCGGATGATAGAGGAACGGTTCCTGAAGAATTTAAATCAGAAAGAATTACAGGATCAGAAGCAGGCTGCTTTTTTACCTAAAACACAGAGTGCTTTACTGTCCAAACAGATCCATATAGAAGAGATTGAGATTTCTCCTTTATCTCCCAAGGTGGGAAAAACATTAAAGGAAAGTAATTTCCGCAGAAACACAGGAGTCCATATCGTATCTATTATCCGGGGCAATAAAAAGATCAATATTCCGGATGCCAATGAACGGTTATATCCGTACGATAAGATCATTGTGGCAGGATCCGATAAGGAGATCCAACGGATCATACAAACGATTGAAGAGCGGAATCAAATGTTACAGGTAGAAGAGCCGGTTCATCATATCAGCCTTATTCAGTACTAGGTTCCGGCAGGATCTCCGATGATTGGACAGTCCATTATAGAGTTGGGTATTCAGGAAAAGACAGAGACCATGATTATCGGAATTGATAAGCCTAACCAGACCATTATTTCCATCTCTCCGGATTATGTATTTGAGGAAGGAGACATCCTGTTACTGGCAGGAGAAAAGGAGAAACTGGACCTGTTTGAAGAGAACTTAGTCTCTGATGATCTGCCGGATGAATAAACCTCTTACTGGTGTAAATGGCCATATATATAAAAGCACCTGATTGAAGTATATAATCAATCCGGTGCTTTTCTTATTTTATTCTTTTACTAAATAGCTATTTTATCTCCCGCTATACATTTCTTCGTAATATTTAGTGTAATCACCTCCCAGAATATCTTCTACCCATTCCTGGTTATTCAGGTACCAATGGATTGTTTTGACAATACCTGTCTCGAATTTGGTTTCAGGGGTCCAGCCCAACTCCGTAGATATTTTAGTCGGATCAATGGCATAGCGCTGATCATGGCCTAAACGGTCTTTTACGTAGGTGATCAGGTCATCGTTCATCCATTCTATAGAGATTTCCCCATTTCCGTCTATTTCCTTTCTTTTAAGTACCTGGCGGAGTTCCGGAGAATCAGTCAGGATATTCCGGATGGTCTGGATCGTTAGTTTTACGATCTCTATATTTTGCTTTTCATTATGTCCGCCTACATTATAGACTTCACCGTTTTTTCCTTTCCTTATCACTATATCAATGGCTTTACAGTGATCCTCCACATATAGCCAGTCCCGGACATTGGTTCCATCTCCATATACCGGTAATGATTTTCCTTCCAGAATATTTTTAATAATAAGAGGGATCAGTTTTTCCGGGAAATGGTAAGGACCATAGTTGTTGGAACAACGGGTGATCGTGACCGGCATTTTATACGTATCGTGATAAGCCTTCACAAAAAGATCTGCGCTTGCTTTGGATGCACTATACGGACTTCGGGGGTCCAAAGGTGTATCTTCACAGAAGTAACCTTCTTTTCCTAAACTACCATACACTTCATCCGTAGACACCTGATGAAAGCGAACCCCTTCTTTCCAGGTGGGATATCCATTTTCATCTTTACCGGTCACCCAGGCTTTCCGGGCAGCATCTAATAGATTTTGTGTACCTAAAATGTTGGTGATAAGGAACAACTGAGGATTCTCAATACTCCGGTCGACATGGCTTTCCGCGGCGAAGTTCACGACATAATTAAAATCGTACCGGTCAAATAGCTGATCTGCCAGTTCGCAGTCTCCAATATCTCCTTTTACAAAAATGCATCTTTGATTGTCAATATCTGTAGCAATGGTTTTCAGATTTCCGGCATAGGTCAGGGCATCCAGTACGACTAACCGGATATCCGGATGTTTTGCCAGCATATATTTTACAAAATTTGCGCCGATAAACCCGGCAGCACCGGTAACCAAATACGTTTTCATAAGACTTTAATTATATAGTGAAGTTTATTTCAGCATCTTTCAATAAAGGAGCGTTTGTATCTTTGTCGGAAAGCAAAAGAGTCTCCTGAGGAGAAGTATGCCACTGGATATGGATGGCCGGATCGTTATAACGAATTCCTCTTTCATGCGCAGGAGAGTAGGGGTTATCCACTTTATACGTAAAAACGGCTGTTTCACTTAACACCTGGAAACCGTGGGCAAATCCCTGTGGAATAAATAACTGCTTTTTATTTTCTGCGGATAGCTTTACAGCGACGTATTGTCCGAAAGTAGGGGAGCCCCGGCGTATATCTACCGCCACATCCAGCACACTGCCCTGAATCACTCTAACTAACTTGGATTGTGCAAAAGGAGCTAATTGGTAATGTAATCCTCTGAGTACTCCTTTGGAAGAACGGGATTCATTGTCCTGAATAAAGTTTATTTTACCGATGTGTTGTTCGAAAATCGCCTGCTTGTAGGCTTCCATGAAGTACCCTCTGCTATCCGGAAAGACTTGGGGCTCTATGATCCATACGCCCGGTATAGTGGTTTCTGTGAAACTCATATAGAATATTTAACGGTTTATAGTTATGCATAAAAATAAAAGGTGAAGTAAAATCACATTCACCTTTTATTTATTATACAAAGAAACGCTTTTCATCGCATTTCTGCAAAAGTATACAAACAAAATTATTTGATCATATCCACACTTCGTTTAATGAAACGGCTCAGGGCTTCCCCTTTCAGCATACCGTTACTCAACAGGGCAAGGTCAATTAACTGGCTGACCATCTTATTCCGAGATGCATAAGAAGCTAAAATCTCATTCTGCTGGTTACGAAGCTCCTGGATCTTACGTTCCGTATTTTCCAGGTCTTCTTTTTCCTGTGCCGGGATCTCTTCGTCTTTCTTGTCTTTCTGCGCTTCCCGCAAATCTGCCTGACGCGCTTCCCAACCTTTGATATCAGCCAGGAGAGGGTTCAATTGGTCGGCACATTCTTTCTCTTCATCCGCAAGTACCTGTTTGACGAGGGCATGGTCTGTATTCAATACTAAATTGTAGGTGTCAGGCAGTTCTCCGTAGAAAGACATACCCGGTTGCATAGCTGACATTTCACGCATTCTACGCATGTATTCACTTTGAGTCAGCATCACCGGGTTGGCATTTTCTCCCAGGGCTTCAAAAGTCACATAGAAATCGACCTTGTTGATGGCCGGTACCTGGCTTTTGAATACTTCCTGTAATGCGTTTTTCTGCTCTTCAGTCAGCGTTACCTTATTCTTATTCTCTTTTTTGATCAGATTATCAACGGTGTCACTATCTACCCGGACAAAATGCGTTTTCTCAAACTTCTGTTCTAATTGTCCTACCGCATGAATATCTAACTGGCCATCCATCAATAGGACACTATATCCTTTGTCTTTAGCAGCCTGAATGTAGCTATATTGTTCATCCGGATTCGTTGTATACAGGTAAATAAGTTGCCCTTCTTTATCTGTCTGGTTTTCTTTAATCAGCGTTTTATACTCTTCAAACGTATAATATTTACCATCCACATCTTTCAGCAGAGCGAACTTCGCGGCACGGTCATAGAACTTCTCGTCGCTTAGCATACCATACTGGATAAATAATTTCAGGCTATCCCATTTCTCTTCAAACTGGGTTCTGTCAGACTTAAAGATCTCTTCCAGACGGTCGGCCACCTTTTTAGTGATGTGGTTGGAGATCTTTTTCACGTTGTGGTCACTTTGCAGATAAGAACGGGAAACGTTCAACGGAATATCGGGTGAATCCAACACGCCGTGTAGCAGGGTTAAGAATTCCGGTACGATGCCTTCCACAGAATCCGTAACAAATACCTGGTTACTATACAACTGGATCTTATTCCGGTTCAGGTCGAGATTATTCTTGATGCGTGGGAAATATAAAATACCTGTCAGGTTAAACGGATAATCCACATTCAGATGGATCCAGAAAAGCGGCTCTTCTGTCATAGGATACAGATCCCGGTAGAATTTCTTGTAGTCTTCATCTGTCATATCTGCAGGCTTACGTACCCAGGCCGGTTTGGTATCATTTACAATATTGTCCTCTTCCGTATCTACATATTTACCATCTTTCCACTCCTGCTTTTTACCAAAAGCAATCGGTACAGGCAGGAAACGGCAATATTTAGTCAACAATCCGTTGATCTTGTCCTTATTCAGGAAGTCTTTGTTCTCATCATCAATATACAGGATAATATCAGTACCGCGATCGGCTTTTTCCGTTTCTTCGAGGGTATATTCCGGTGTACCGTCACAACTCCATTTTACGGCAGTCGCTCCTTCTTTATAAGAACGGGTAACGATCTCCACCTTTTTAGAAACCATAAACGAAGAGTAGAATCCAAGACCGAAGTGACCAATGATAGCAGCCGCGTCATTCTTATATTTTTCAACGAATTCCTCTGCTCCCGAGAAAGCGATCTGGTTGATATATTTATCTATCTCTTCCGCTGTCATCCCTATACCACGGTCTGAGATCGTAATCGTCTGGTCATCAAATTTGACATGTACCGTTAAATCTCCCAGTTCCCCTTTGAATTCACCTACGGAAGCAAGTGTTTTCAGTTTTTGGGTCGCATCTACTGCGTTTGACACTAATTCACGAAGGAAAATCTCATGATCACTGTATAAAAACTTTTTAATAATAGGAAAAATGTTTTCGCTGGTAACTCCAATATGTCCTTGTTGTGCCATAGAAATATGTTTTTTATTGTTTAATATTTATTTTAACTGCCTATCAGAAGACAAAAAAAATGCCAGACTAAATAGTCTGACAAAATTGCAGAATATAATTTCTGAAGCGGGAAAAAAGTTTAGCACACAAATGACTCAGATAGGTTTCATCTGCATCATCTGTGTGCTAATGGCTAATCATACTTATTATGGATTATTTTTCTGGATCTCCGTAGTGATCTGTTGTTCTTCTTCATTGAAGCCAACTAAAATCGTATCACCTTCTGTCACGGAAGCCCGGATAATCATTTCCGCCATTTCATCTTCCAGATATTTCTGGATCGCACGTTTCAACGGACGGGCACCAAACTGAATGTCATATCCTTTGGAAGCAATAAAATCTTTCGCCTCTTCTGTAATAATCAGTTTATACCCTAACTTTTCTACCCGGTCATATAATCCTTCCAGTTCAATATCAATGATCTTATGGATCGCTTCTTTATCTAACTGGTCGAACATGATGATATCGTCAATACGGTTCAGGAACTCAGGAGCAAAAGCTTTATTGAGAGCCTTCTGGATCACACCCCGTGAGAACTCCTTATCCGCTTCCCCTTCCGCTTGTGTGTTGAAACCTACCCCACGGCCAAAGTCTTTCAACTGGCGTGTTCCGATGTTGGAGGTCAGAATCAGGATCGTGTTCTTAAAGTCGATCCGTCTGCCTAAACTATCTGTCAGGCGTCCTTCATCCAATACCTGCAACAACAGGTTAAATACATCCGGATGGGCCTTTTCAATCTCGTCCAATAAAACGACTGAATAAGGTTTACGACGGACTTTTTCCGTTAACTGGCCACCTTCTTCATAACCCACATATCCCGGAGGTGCTCCGATCAGACGGGAAACAGCGAATTTTTCCAGATATTCACTCATATCGATGCGGATCAGGGAATCAGTCGAATCAAACAGGTATTCCGCCAGTTTCTTTGCCAAGTGAGTTTTACCTACCCCGGTAGGTCCCAGGAACATAAAAGTTCCGATCGGTTTATTCGGATCTTTTAATCCGACCCGGTTCCGTTGGATGGCTTTCACGATCTTTTGTACGGCTTCATCCTGACCGATCACTTTGCTTTTAAGCATATCGCCCATTTCCAGCAATTTCAGGTTCTCTGCCTTTGCGATCCGTTGTACGGGAACACCTGACATCATGGCTACTACTTCAGCCACTTTTTCCTCATCGACAGTCTCTCTCTGTTCCTGCAATTCCTGTTCCCACTTGGTTTTAGCCGCTTCCAACTGCAACAGGAACTGACGTTCCTGATCACGGAAGCTGGCAGCCAATTCAAAGTTCTGTGACTTAACAGCCGCTAACTTCTCAGCTTTTGTGTCCTCAATCTTTGCTTCCAGCTCTTCAATACTCTTGGGAACAATAATATTGGAGATATGTACACGGGAACCCGCTTCATCCATGGCGTCGATGGCTTTGTCCGGGAAGTTCCGGTCACTGATGTAACGGTCAGTCAGATTCACACAAGCCTGTAGAGCTTCGTCCGTGTAGATCACATTATGATGTTCTTCATATCTGGGCTTAATATTGTTCAGGATTTGAAGTGTCTCTTCCGCGGTCGTAGGATCTACGATCACTTTCTGGAAACGACGTTCCAGGGCTCCATCCTTTTCAATATTCTTACGATATTCGTCTAAGGTTGTTGCGCCAATACATTGGATCTCTCCCCGGGCTAACGCCGGCTTTAACATATTGGCCGCATCCATAGAACCGGATGCGGATCCCGCTCCTACGATCGTATGGATCTCATCGATAAACAGGATAATGTTCGGATTCTTGGACAGTTCGTTTAATATGGCTTTGATACGTTCCTCGAATTGTCCCCGGTATTTGGTTCCGGCCACAATAGAAGCCATGTCTAAGCTGATTAACCGTTTATCAAACAATACACGGGAAACCTTTCGCTGAATAATGCGCAGTGCAAGTCCTTCCACAATGGCTGATTTACCGACTCCCGGTTCTCCGATCAGTACCGGATTGTTTTTCTTTCTACGGCTCAGGATCTGTGCCAGCCGTTCAATCTCTTTTTCCCGTCCGACGATCGGATCCAGTCTGTTTTCCGCCGCGGCACGGGTCATATCCGTACCGAAGTTATCTAAAACAGGGGTATCATTCGGAGATTTAGACTGCGTGGCTCCCTGGCCGGAAGAACGGGGTGTTTCTCTGCGGGCGGAAAATGAGTCATCCTCATCTTCATCCTCGTCATCCGTAAAACCGTCCACAATCTCTTCATCCATGTCTTCCATCATCTCTTCCATTTCTTTTATTCCTGTTAAGCTCACTAATTTGTTATAGACAGAGCGATACGTGACGCCGGCGTCGCCTAATACTTTCGCCGCCACATTGAACTCTTCCTTCAGAATAGCCAGCAGCAAGTGCTCGGTCCCTGTTACTTCGCTTTTAAATAAACGGGCTTCCAGCATGCTCATGCGTAATACACGTTCAGTCGTTTTGCTGATTGCTATTTCGTGATTTTCATTTTCGTCTATATCAAACGTATTCTTTATATTCTCTTCAATTTGACTCTTGATCTCAGGAAGGTCTACGTGTAGCTCATTCAGTATCTGTATGGCTTTTCCTTCCCCATCCCTGATAATACCAAGCATTAAGTGTTCCGGTCCGATATAACTGTTTTGTAAACGGCCCGCTTCTTCCCGGCTGTATTCCAAAACATCTGCCAATCGTTTTGAATAATTATTCTTCATATTATATTATGTATACTATACCTATTATTAATTTTATATATAACAGCAAAATTCGTGCCAATGTTGAAAAGCTTCCTTTTTGTCCATATTTATAGGCAATATAGGTATTTTTATGGTAAAAAAGAAGGATCCGGGAAGGAAAATGGCAGAAAAACAAACAGGTGGCTTTTAAACTATTAAAACTTTTCCCTGTCTATTCATTTACAGGTGAATTCTATCGTCCCAAAACTGTAAAATTTACCCGTAAAATCTTTCGTAATATGAGGAAAAGCCTTACCTTAGTGCACTTTTTGGTCGAAAAGTAACTGAGTGTAATTAATATAAAACTAAATGGTTGATCAAGACAGAATTATAAAGATCAACATCGAGGAAGAAATGAAATCGGCATACATTGATTATTCAATGTCTGTTATCGTTTCTCGTGCTCTTCCTGATGTGAGGGATGGTTTTAAACCGGTTCATCGTCGCGTATTATTTGGAATGAATGAGCTGGGGAATACATCCGACAAACCTTATAAAAAATCTGCAAGAATTGTTGGTGAAGTTTTAGGTAAGTACCATCCACACGGAGACAGCTCTGTGTATTTTGCTATGGTACGTATGGCACAGAAATGGTCACTGCGCTATCCTTTAGTAGACGGACAGGGTAACTTCGGGTCAGTGGACGGGGATAGTCCGGCTGCGATGCGTTACACGGAAGCCCGTTTAAGTAAACTTGCAGAGGAAATGTTACGGGATATCGATAAAGATACCGTGGATTTCCAACTTAACTTTGACGATACGCTTAAAGAACCTACCGTACTTCCTACCCGTATTCCTAACTTATTGGTGAATGGGGCTTCAGGTATCGCCGTAGGGATGGCAACGAATATGCCGCCTCACAATATGACGGAAGTTTTGAATGCTTCTATGGCCTATATTGATGCCCGCGGAGAGATAGAGATCGAAGAACTGATGGAGTACGTAAAAGCTCCTGATTTCCCGACCGGTGCGACTATTTATGGTTATGCAGGGGTAAAAGATGCGTTTGAAACAGGTAGAGGACGTATTATTCTTCGTGGAAAGGCGGAGATTGAAACAGAAGGCCACCATGAGAAGATCATTATTTCGGAGATCCCTTATCTGGTGAATAAAGCGGAACTGATCAAACATATTGCTGACCTGGTAAATGATAAACGTCTGGAAGGTATTTCAAACGTAAATGACGAATCCGACAGACATGGTATGCGTATTGTCGTAGACGTGAAGCGGGATGCCAATTCAGGAGTTGTTCTGAACAAACTCTACAAAATGACTGCCTTGCAGTCTTCTTTCAGTGTAAACAATATCGCACTCGTCAATGGACGGCCGAAACAGTTAAACCTGAAAGATATGATCAAAGCGTTTGTAGATCACCGTCGTGAAGTCGTGATCCGCAGAACGAAATTTGATTTGAAGAAAGCGGAAGAAAGAGCGCATATTTTAGAAGGGCTGATTATTGCATCTGACAATATAGATGAAGTCATTGCAATCATCAAAGCCTCTAAAAGTCCTCAGGAAGCAATCGCAAACCTGATTGAACGTTTCGGACTGACAGATGTACAGGCACGGGCGATTGTAGAAATGAGATTGCGCCAGCTAACCGGTCTGGAACAGGATAAACTACGTGCTGAATATGAAGAGATTGAGAAATTAATCGCTTCATTGAAAGAGATCCTGGAAAATGAAGACCGTTGCATGGAGGTGATCAAAGGAGAATTGAGAGAGGTGAATGACAAATATGGAGATGAACGTAAAACAGATATTGTCTATGCTTCAGAAGAACTGAATCCGGAAGATTTCTATGCGGATGATGAAATGATTATCACCATTTCGCACTTAGGCTATATCAAACGTACTCCGTTGAGAGAATTCCGTGCGCAAGGCCGTGGTGGAGTAGGAGCCAAAGGTTCTGAAACCCGGGATGCAGACTTCGTACAATATATCTATCCGGCTTCTATGCATGCCACCTTGCTTATATTTACCGCAAAAGGGAAATGCTACTGGTTGAAGGTGTATGATATTCCGGAAGGAGCAAAGAACTCCAAAGGCCGTGCTATTCAGAATTTGCTGAATATTGAACCGGATGACAAAGTCAATGCGTTTATCCGTGTGAAACGATTGACAACGGATACGGATTTCATCAATTCACACTATTTATTGTTCTGTACAAAGAACGGGGTGATTAAGAAAACAGTGCTGGAAGCCTATTCACGTCCGCGTCAGAATGGAGTGAATGCGATTACCTTACGCGAAGGAGACGGATTGATTGATGTACGGATGACGAACGGAGATAATGAAGTCCTGATTGCAAACCGTAACGGACGTGCGATTCGTTTCCATGAAAGTGCCGTACGTGTGATGGGACGTACCGCTTCCGGAGTAAGAGGTATGACACTGGATGATGATCCTGCGGATGAAGTAATAGGTATGATCTGTGTAAAGAACAAAGAAGAAGAATCTATTCTTGTAGTATCAGAGCAGGGATATGGAAAACGTTCGAGCATAGATGACTATCGCATCACCAACCGTGGCGGTAAAGGGGTAAAAACCCTTAATATTACAGAGAAAACCGGAAAGCTGGTAGCTATCAAGACGGTAACGGATGAAAATGACCTGATGATCATTAATAAATCCGGTATTACGATCCGTCTGAAAGTATCTTCCATGAATATCATTGGTCGTGCCACACAGGGAGTCCGGTTGATCAACCTGGGTAAACGGAATGATGAGATTGCTTCTGTTTGTAAGGTATTGTCAGAAGAAGAAGAGGAACTGGTGGAAGAAAAAGCGGAAAATGAAGTACAGGAAGCTTTAGCAGCCACCGAGATCACAATGCTGCCGGATGACATCACAGAAGAAGCGGACACCAATGATTCCGAAGAATCAGCTGACACAGCTGAAGAGTAAGGTTTGTATAAATAGAAAATGAAATATTAATCTCAAATGACTATCGCAATGAAACGAGTATTATTAACAGTTGCACTTTGCATGGCTGCCTCTGCCTCTTTTGCGCAGAAAAAAGCGGTAAATGACGCGCAGAACAGTGCCAAAAGCAACAATTTTGACGAAGCAAGAGCTCTTATTAAAGGAGCTTTGGAAAATCCTGAATCCAAGGATGACGCTAAAACCTGGTATGTAGCTGGTTTTATCGAAGATCAACAGTTCAGTACGGAAAGAATAAAACAGGTATTAGGACAGGAACCTAACGAACCGGTTATGTATGATGCATTGATCAACGTTCTTCCTTATTTTGTTAAGGCATATGAACTGGATCAGTTGCCAAACGAAAAAGGGAAAGTAAAACCAAGATTTGCGAAAGATATTAAAAATACGCTAAGTGCAAACCATATATATTATATTAACGGTGGTGCTTACTATTTTGACGAAAGAAATTATGCGAAAGCATATGAATTTTTTGATCAATATCTCCAGATCTCAGATCTTCCTATGTTCAAAGGAGAAGCTACTGCGGCAAGAGATTCTAACTTTATGACTGTGCAGTTCTATGCAGCGGTAGCAGCTGCACAAATGGAAAATCCTCAGTTAGCGATC
The DNA here is from genome assembly GCA_021201865.1 of Tannerellaceae bacterium. Taxonomy (GTDB): domain Bacteria; phylum Bacteroidota; class Bacteroidia; order Bacteroidales; family Tannerellaceae; genus UBA4116. Next base: position 84,075 of record JAJQEE010000114.1, read on the forward strand.
GCTGCTTTGGAGCGTGCGAAAGAAACAGGTTTCAGAGGAAATGATGTGTATCAGTATCTGGCTTATGAATATGAGCAACTTCAGGACAATGCAAACTTAGAAAAGACTTTGAAAGAAGGAATGGCTAAGTTTCCGGAAGAAAAGTACTATCTGATGAGCCTGATCAACAATTACATCTATGCAGGTAAAAACGAAGAAGCCCTGGAATATCTGAATACAGCGATTGCTCAGGAGCCAAACAACGCTCAGCTGCACGATGTAATGGGTAGAGTATATGAGTCCGGACTGAAAGATTATGACAATGCGGAGAAATATTTTGCTAAAGCATTGGAACTGGACCCAAATTACACAGATGCTTTATCTAATCTGGGTCGTATCTATTACAATCAGGCAGTAAACAAACTGGGAGATGCGAATATGATCAGCGATGCAAAACAATATCAGGAAGAATCAGCGAAAGCGAAAGAATTCTTCAAGAAAGCATTGCCATATTTCGAAAAAGCACATCAGATGAACCCGGATGATACTGAGCCAATGACTGCTTTAAGAAGTATCTATTACAACCTGAACATGAATGACGAGTTCGAAGCGATAGAAGCTAAAATGAATAATAGATAATATCTGGTTACCAGATAAGCAAAAGGCGATCCACAGCGGATCGCCTTTTTTATTTCCATTCTTCGAAGTCATGAAAGGACGGCATATATTAGTCCGGGACGCAAGTCTCAGGTAGATAGAACTCCATTGTGGGTGCCGTGCCGACAGCACTCAATAGATGTTAATACATATACCTGGGGCTTGCGCCCAGTCATGTTCGGAAGATTTTTTGAAGGGTGATTTGCGAAGGTTGATCTTTATCTCTTAAGTCCCTCCGGGACGGCACACAGTAGCCTGGGATGCAAGTCCCAGGTCAGGTATCAGTAGTCCATGGAGTGCTGTAAGCACGACACTGCCTATACAAACCGATTGTTTACATAAGAGGGGGTGTACTTACAGCACACCCCGGGTGGGGATTTCTCTACCTGGGACTTGCGTCCCAGGCTACTGTGTGCCGTCCCGGAGGGACTTTAAGTATGTTGTAATAAGAACTGATTAAATATCCTTTCTAAACAGATACATACTTATAAACTTATCTTAATAAGTATATTAAACAGATTTAGTAAGTATATTAACGGGAGATAATAAGTATATTATTTCTTATCAATAATCGTTGCAACCGCCGCGTCACCCGTGACGTTGACAGCCGTTCTTAACATATCCAGGGGGCGGTCAATACCTAAAATCAGGGCCAAACCTTCTGCCGGTATACCAACCGAAGTCAGGACCATAGTCAGGATCACATAACTTCCTCCGGGAATAGCTGGTGTTCCGATAGAAGAAAGGACCGTCATGAAAATAATGATGAGAATTTGTTGCAGACCCAGGTCAACCCCTAACACCTGGGCTATAAAAAGAATAGCAATGGATTGGTAACAACTTGTTCCATCCATATTAATAGTAGTACCTACCGGAAGAACAAAAGAACTCACCTCCTTGGATATCCCTAATTTAGTTTCAATGGTTTCCATGGTAAGAGGCAAAGTAGCTGCACTACTACTCGTGGAAAAAGCAAATAACTGAACCGGGTATATCGCTTTGATGAAGTCTTTCACCTTGATCTTGGTAAATAAATGGATCATACAAGTGTAAAGACCAAAAATTAAAAGAAGCAACCCACCGATCACCGTCAGGGCATACACTGCCAGGGCGCTGAAAATACTGGCATCCCCACTGAAATCAATGACTAATCCTGCCATAAGAGCCAATACACCCCAGGGAGCAAAAAGAATAATATAATCCACCATTTTAAGAATAATCTCATATAGCCCATCAAAGACCCGGATCACTGCTTTAGTCTTTTCCGGCGCAATGGAAAGAGTAGCAATCCCAAAAAAATAGCAAAAAAGATCACCTGCAACATTTTGGAGTTATCAGACGTTGCACGGATGATGTTATTCGGGACAATATCATTCAGGAAATTAAGAGGGCCTTGTTCCTGCGTCATCTCAGCTTCCAGCTTCTTCTCTTCTACCACCGCGTTGTAGCTCTCCTGCATCTCTGTAATCTGTGAGCTATTCACCAATTTTCCCGGTTGTACGATCCAACCCATACCCACTCCTATAATAACTGCAAAAATAGTGGTCAGCATATATAGCAGAATGGTTCTTCCACCCATCCGGGAGAATTTACTGATATCACCCAACCCGGTAACCCCTTTGATCAAAGAGGTAAAGACCAAAGGAATAGCGATCAACTGCAATAAACGAATAAACAATTGCCCCCATGGACGGATCCAGTCTAAGATAAATTTCTCACCATTCAAAGAGAGTCCGGCAATTCCGATGAGAATACCACCGATCATTCCAAAAAGTATCTGTAAGTATAAAGGGAGAGATTGCAATTTCGTTTTTAATGTCATACGGTCAGGTTTTTCGGCAAAGGTATAATAATATGAATACAAAAGCAAAATGCTTTTGTATGGTAGTTAGTAGAAAGAAAATATAATCTACCCACTACTATCTACTAACTACCCAATAATGGTGTCAACAATTTTCCTCTTCCTGTAATAATACGTCCTGAATTACTTTTTCGAAATCTGCTTTGCTGACCGCGCCTCTCAGGATCTGGGGATGGTCATCTTTCGGGCAGAATAGAATCGTGGGAATACTTCTGATTCCGAAAACAGCGGAAAGCTCTTCTTCTTTTTCAGTATCTACTTTGTAAATATCAATCCGGCCATCATATTTCTCTGCCAGTTGATCCAGGATAGGAGCCACCATTTTACAGGGACCACACCAATCCGCATAAAAATCAATAATGCAGGATTTATCCCCTAAAAACTTCCATTCCTCCGGACTCTGTTCATAGTTCGCTACCTTTTTTAGGAATTCATCTTTTGTTAAATGAGTTACTTCCATAGTTATTTCTATATTGGTTACTACAAAAAAAGCTGCCAGAGTGATTTCAAGGCAGCTTTTATAGTATGTTGATTATTAACTTTTAATATCTTTTACTGACTACGTCCCAGTCAATAATTTTCCATAATTCATTCAGGTGATCCACCCGCTTGTTTTGATAGTCCAGATAATAAGCATGTTCCCAAACATCAAATCCCAACAGAGGAGTCAGACCTTTGACTACCGGATTGCTACCATTTGCTTCTTTGGTAATAGACAGTTTACCTGTATTATCTTTGGCCAGCCATACCCATCCGGAACCAAACAATGACACACCTGAGTCTACAAACTCCTTTTTAAACGCTTCGAAAGATCCCCAGGTTGCGTTGATCGCTTCAGCCAACGGACCTACGGGTTCACCACCACCATTCGGAGAGAATTGGGTGAAGTACAGATTATGATTCAGGATCTGGCCTGCGTTATTAAAAATAGCTCCATCCGATTCCTTCACAATCGTTTCCAGATCCGCATTCTCAAACTTAGTTCCCGGGATCAGTTCATTCAGCTTATCTACATACGCCTTCAGGTGTTTCCCATGATGAAGTTCTACGGTCTGTTGCCCGATGACGGGTGCCAATGCTCCTGTGTCATACGGTAATTGCATTAATTCAAATTTCATAACATTCTCATTTTTAGTTGTTACGTGATTACCGGTAATCAATAATAAAATACTCAGACAAAAGGCAAGCATAGTTTTCCTGATTTAATTTATTCTGGTTTAGAAACACATGCCGGAACTTATTTGTTCACATATATACAAAAATATAAAATAAATCCGTTTTTTCCATCTTTTAAAGGCAATTTATATCAAAGAAGTTCCTATTTTTGTGCCCTCGTTACATTATTAATTTAGTAAACAAATTTGTAGATGGTAAAGAAAGTTGGGAATTTAATTCCAAACACCTTTTTTATTACAAAGGGTAGTGGAGAGTCGGATCTGGAAAAGCATGCAGGCTCTTATCATATGGCCCTTTATGATGCCGGAATTTCGGACTTCAATATTATGACGTATTCGTCTGTTATTCCTGCAACAGCACATCTGGCAACCATGGATGAATTAGATCTTCCACCGTTTGGTTCGGAGATGAAAACCATTATGGCGGTTTCCCATGGTTATCAGGATGAGTTTGTATCTGCCGGTGTAGTTTACGCCTGGATGTATAAGGATGAGAACTTCGATGAAAAAGTGGGTGGCCTGGTGTGTGAAGTCAGTGGACGCTATCGTATCGAAGAACTGGAATCCCGTCTGATCCGGGTTATTAATGACCTGCATCAGAAAACCTATGGAAAATATTATCTGGGAGAACTGAACTTTATTACAGAAGGGATTACCATCGAAAAAAGATATGGAACCGCATTGGCAGCACTCTGCTTTGTGGATTTCCTGATGCCGGATGCGGATGAATAAAAGGATAGTTTAAGGTTTAAACTTTGAACTTTGAACTTTCAACAGAGAAAATCTACTATTTTAACCAGGTACAACATACAAAAGGTGAAGTCGGAAATAGGCCGGTTTCACCTTTTTTCTTTTTGAATTATAAACTAATTTTAAAAGAATAGCTGTTTTTTTGCCTTCTATGAAATGTTTTCTCTCCTTTGCAGGAGTGAAAGAAGTAGAAATTGGATCGTATGAAAAAAATTATCAATCCCCGGGAAGGATTAGACGGATATATGTGCTTTGCCTGTTCTCCGGCCAATACATCCGGGCTGCATATGGAATTTTATGAAGATGGAGACGATGTGGTCGCTTTCTGGAAACCAGACGGACGCTATCAGGGTTGGTTAAACACCCTGCATGGAGGGATCCAGAGTACCCTCATGGATGAAGTAGGAGGGTGGATTGTAGTCCGTAAGCTCCAGACTACCGGCGTAACCTCTAAACTGGATGCAAAATTTATGAAAAGCATTTCTACGGAGGAACCGCAACTGACGATCCGGGGCCGTATCAAAGACAAAAAACGAAATGCTGTTTTTATCGAAACAGAGATCTGTAATTCAGCAGGAGAGCTCTGTTCCAGGGCCGATATGGTCTATTTTACCATTCCTCCGGAGAAAGCACAGGAAGAGTTCCATTTTCAGGGATGCAGGACAGAAGACGAACAATAAATAATCTATAAAACTCTATGATATGAAATATATAGGCGCACATGTCAGTACATCAGGAGGTGTGGAGAATGCCCCTTTGAATGCACACACCATAGGAGCAAAAGCGTTTGCCCTTTTTACCCGGAATCAACGGCAGTGGAAATCTGCCCCTCTGACAGAGAAAAGTATCTCCCTTTTTAAAGAACGGTGTGCGGAATATGGCTATGCACCTCACCAGATCCTGGCACATGACAGCTATCTGATCAACTTAGGACATCCGGAAGAGGAGGGACTGGGTAAATCCCGGGAAGCCTTTTTAGATGAAATGAAACGCTGTGAACAGTTAGGACTGGACCGGTTGAATTTTCATCCGGGTAGCCATTTGAATCAAATGGAAGTAGACGCTTGTTTATGCAGGATCGCCGAATCCATCAATTATATTCTGGATCAGACCACAGGAGTCTGTGCGGTGATTGAAAACACTGCCGGCCAGGGCTCTAACCTGGGACATGAATTTGAGCATATAGCCGCCATCATAGACCAGGTAGAAGACAAATCCCGCATAGGAGTTTGTATTGATACGGCACACACCCTCGCCGCGGGTTATGACATACGGACAGCAGAAGGCTTCAAAACCACGTTTGACCTGTTTGACCGGATCATTGGATTTTCTTATCTCAAAGGAATGCATATCAATGATTCGAAAAAGGAGCTGGGAACACGGGTAGACCGGCACCACAACATCGGGCAGGGAGTAATGGGAATAGAGACCTTTAAACTCATCACTCAGGATCCCCGGTTTGATGATATGCCTTTAATCCTCGAGACACCGGACGAAACCCTGTGGGCAGAAGAGATCCAGTATCTATACTCTTTATAAAAACAAAAAAGAGCGGCTTTCACAAGTCACTCCTTCTAAATTTAACCAAAACCTTAACTATGAGTTGCAAAGATAGGAATTCTTTTCAATGAATGCAAACTTTTGGGAGAACTTTGACCTGATTTCACTCAGGAGAAAGAAAAGAGTCCCGGATATATTTTTGTGACAGAAACCGTTAAGAATTGAATAATAATTTAGAATAAATAAGAGGAAACGGCAAAATAGAAAATAGAAATTCCCTTTTGGCCTGTTTACTCTTTAAAAAACTTTTATTTGTATGAAAAAATTATGGATAGCTGCCTTGGCAGTGGTAATAACCGTGGGAGAAGCGATTGCCTGTACCGGTCTGTTAGTCGGACGCAAGGCTTCGACAGATGGTTCAGTCATGATCAGTTACGCTGCAGATTCACACAATCTGTATGGAGAACTCTATCGCTGGCCGGCGGCGGTCTGGCCAAAAGGAGCCATGTTGGATGTGGTGGAATGGGACACCGGCAAACCGTTAGGGCAAATTCCACAGGTGGAAAGAACCTATTCGGTGGTAGGAAATATGAATGAACACCAGTTGGCAATTACCGAAAGTACCTGGGGAGGACACTCCGAATTGGTGGATACAACAGGAATGATTGACTACGGTAGCCTCATCTATATTACCCTGCAACGTGCTAAAACGGCCCGTGAAGCAATCGAAGTTATGACAAACTTAGTCAAAGACTATGGCTATTGCAGCGGTGGCGAAACTTTTTCAATTGCAGATAAGAATGAAGCGTGGGTCATGGAAATGATTGGGAAAGGAACCGGCAACAAAGGAGCCGTGTGGGTAGCCATCCGTATTCCCGACGATTGTATTTCCGCACACGCCAACCAGGCCCGTATCCAGCAGATCCCCTTCAAAGATAAAGAGAACTGCCTGTACGCTGCGGATGTGGTTTCTTTTGCCCGCGAAAAAGGCTATTTCAGTGGAAAAGATGAAGATTTCAGTTTTGCGAAGGCTTATTGTCCCTATGACTTTGGAGGACTACGTGGTTGTGAAGCCCGTGTCTGGTCTTTCTTCCGTAAGTATGACAAATCCATGGATCAATACACGGATTTCATCAAAGGAGACCCCACTAAAGAACCGATGCCGTTATATATCAAACCCGATCGTAAACTGTCCGTACAGGATGTGCAGAACGGCATGCGTGACCACTACGAAGGAACAGACCTGTGCATGATGAATGATGCAGGAGCAGGTCCTTATAAAGTACCTTACCGTTGGAGACCGATGACATTTGAAGTAGATGGACAGGAATATACGAATGAACGGGCCATCGCTACACAGCAGACCGGATTTGTGATCGTTCCCCAGATGAGAAACTGGTTGCCCGATGCAGTGGGTGGTATCCTGTGGTTTGGTGTGGACGATGCGGATATGGCCGTTTTCTGTCCGGTATATTGTTCTGTGGCAACTGCTCCCGAATGCTACCGCGTAGGAAATGGGGATATGCTGAACTTTTCCTGGACCTCTGCCTTCTGGATTCATAACTGGGTGGCAAACATGGCCTATCACAAATACAGCTTCATGATTGAAGATATCCGTAAAGTTCAGCAGGAACTGGAAAATGGTTTTCAGGACATGCTTCCGGCCATTGATAAAGCAGCCGCAGAACTATATGCCAAAGATCCGCAGGAAGCGGCAAAATTCCTGACCTGGTTCAGTTCCACTACGGCTGATGATGCTACAGCCCGCTGGAAAAAGTTAGGAGAATACCTGCTGGTGAAATACATCGACGGAAATGTGAAGAAAGAAGAGGACGGACAGTTCAAACGGAACCAGTACGGACTTCCGGCCTATCCGGATTTTCCGGGATATGACGAAGCTTATTACCGCAGTATTGTGGAAAGTGCCGGCGAACGCCTGAAAGTAAAATAATAAGACTCTATATAAAACGTTAAACAGAAATAGTACTTAGATTTATTAATCTTAAAAGAAAAATGATTATGAGACAAATGCAAAAATGGATGTTTCTATTAGCACTAACGATGATTAGCCTGGGAGCTATGGCACAGACAGAAAAAGGAACTTCTTCAGCGGGTTTTACGATTGGGTATGGCTTTGGACCGGATGCAAAGAATGCCACATTAGGGATTGATTACCGGTACAACATTCTGGATGAGGTAAGAATTTCCCCATCCCTTACCCATTTTGTGAAAAATAACGGGATCAATGCATGGGCTATCGACCTGAACGCACATTATGTCGTACAACTAAGTGACATGTTTGGTTTCTACCCCTTAGGAGGATTAAGTCTCTCTTTCTGGGATGTATGGGGCTTCAACGCCACCCGTTTTGGTGTGAATATCGGTTTGGGCGGTGAACTCTATGCCACCAAAGAAATTACCGTAGGTGTCGAATTTAAATACAATGCCATTAAAGATTTTCACCAGCCCATGTTAGGTGTAAGGGTAGGATATAGCTTCTGATAATTCAAACTTTTATAGAACGTAGACTTACGCAGAAAGAATAGGATTAAAAAATATAGTATCTGTGTAAGTCTGCGTTCTGCTTATTTCAAGACAGTTTTTTCTCCCACCGGAATTGTAAGAAAAGAAACAGGCTTCCCGGTAAAAAGATGGCTAAAGCAGAAAAAAGGATAGCTGTTTTTAAAGAATAAAGATCATTTAACCAACCCACAAAAGGAGACATGGCCGCAAACATCAGACGGATCACAAAATTCCGGATTGATAAGACAGTTGCCCGCATTTCCGAGAAAGTCATCTGGTTAATATATCCTTTCAGGATAGGAGTGGCAAATCCCCGGAACACATAGAACACGAACAGGATGCCCAAAGCAGCATACGTCAGATTATATGCTAAAACCACGTACCCACCTACAATAAAAAGCAGGATCAATGTATTCATCCGTCTCCTGCCAAAAAAATGCTCCACCTTCGCTGAATATAAAGCAGCGACACCGACAGTCAGGTTGAGTAGCGTCCAGATCACTCCATACCACGAAGTAGGTGTCTCCAGATGCATCAACACCGGCTGGACCAGCCATGCCATGGTCAGGGTAGCCGCTCCGATCACACCGGAATACATGATGTTATAACATAAGGCCTTATTGGTGACCAACGAATACCGGATGATCCTGACAATCTCTGAAAGAGGATTTTGGAGGCTACTTTTCGTCTTTACCTCCTGCAAAGCCAATGCGGCTGGTATACCGATGAAAGCAATGACCGCCTGTATATGGAAAGGAAGCCGTAAAGAATGAACCGCTAACAGGCCCCCTAAAATACCCGCTATTGCTTCCGCGAAATTTCCGATCATCGTGATCTTTCCCTCATACTGTAAATAGCGGTCTTCCTTTTTGTACTCCGCCGTCGTATCGTAGAGTAGGGCGGAGTCAGCCCCATTCACCAGCGTCTGCCCGCTTCCTAAAAGAATTTCGGCAATCACAAAAGCCAGGAATACAGACGCGAACGAATAGATCAGATATCCCCCGAAAAAGAGGATACATCCCAGCAACAGACATTTCTTCCGTCCCCAGACATCCGCCAGGTATCCCGAAGGGATTTCCAGTGTTACGGCAGCGATCGAATAAATACTTTTCAGTATGAAAACATCCTGCAAACCCAATCCATGCTCTTCGTAGAACAACACAATGATAGGCATCACCACGGAGAACCATTTGGAAAGTTTGATCAGGTAAAGAGCAATTATATTTCTTCTCATATCATGTTTACTCCGTGACTCCTTTTTTTCTGCAAAGATAAACAAAAGAGAGCAATCCAAAATTTGATTCATGGATCAGATGGAGGAACTGGTCGATTTTTTCGGTAATTATTTCTACGGATAGAGGAACTGGTTGGAAAAAAGTTATTAATTTGCAAAGGTTAATCATTTTCAATTATAAAACACTTATACTATTACCATGATCTGGAATGAGACTATTGAATGTATGGACCGTGAAGATATGCGGAAATTGCAAAGTATACGATTAAAAAAGGTCGTTACCCATGCCTATCATAACACGCCCTTCTACCGGAAGAAAATGCAGGAACTGGGGATTACCCCGGATGACATCCGTTCGATTGAAGACATTACCAAACTGCCCTTCACCGTGAAAACAGACCTCCGGGATAATTATCCGTTTGGCCTGATGGCAGTGCCCATGTCTGAGATCGTCCGTTTGCATGCCTCCTCCGGAACAACCGGAAAACCCATCGTTGTCGGTTATACCCGCAAGGATCTGTCCATATGGGATGAGGTGGTTTCCCGTTGTCTATATGCCTATGGAGTAACAAAAGAAGATATTGTGCAGGTGTCCTATGGATACGGACTGTTTACCGGTGGTTTAGGTCTCCATGGAGGCGTACAGAACATCGGGGGAACGGTGATCCCTATGAGTAGCGGGAACAGTGAAAAACAGATCCAATTGATGCATGATTTTGGTTCCAAAGCACTTGCCTGTACGCCCTCCTATGCTCTTTTCCTGGCCGAAACGATCAAAGATTCAGGCATACCCAGGGAAGAGTTCCAACTGAAGATCGGTATTTTCGGAGCGGAACCCTGGACGGAAAATATGCGGAAAGAGATCGAAGAAGCGATGGGTATTAAAGCCTATGACATCTACGGACTCACTGAGATCATTGGCCCGGGAGTCGGTTGTGAATGCCAGTGCCAGGACGGAACTCATTTGTGGGAAGATCATTTCTTTCCGGAAATTGTGAATCCGGAAACACTGGAGCCGGTAGCACCCGGGGAACAGGGCGAACTGGTCTTCACCACCATTACCAAAGAAGGTATGCCTATGCTCCGTTACCGGACCCGGGACCTGACTTCCCTGAATTATGAAAAATGCGCCTGCGGACGGACAGCTGTACGGATGAGCCGTATCCTGGGAAGAAGTGACGACATGCTGATCATCCGCGGTGTGAATGTCTTCCCGTCACAGGTAGAGTCTGTGATCCTGGAAATGCCGGAATTCGAACCGCATTACCTGATCTTCGTGGATCGCGTAAACAACGTGGATACTTTTGAGGTTCATGTAGAAGCACGTCCGGAGTTCTATTCCGATGAAATGATAAAAATGATCAACCTGAAAAAGAAAATAACCAGCCGTCTGCAAACCATCCTCGGACTGCAGCCGGAAGTGAAGATTGTGGAACCGCGCAGCATAGAGCGTAGCATGGGAAAAGCCAAACGGGTGTTTGATAATCGGAAATTAGTGTAACAAAAAAAGAAGAAACTATGTTAATTAAACAGTTATCCATTTTTCTTGAAAATAAAAGAGGGCGTTTTACGGAAGTTTCCCGGATTTTAGGAGATGCAGGGATCAACATGTCCGCCTTTACAGTTTCGGAAAGTTCGGACTTCGGCATTCTCCGCCTGATCGTTTCAGACACTGATAAAGCCATTCAGGTGTTAAGGGATAAACTCTACGCCGTCAGCGTGACAGAGGTCATCTGCCTGCAATGTCCCAACCAGCCCGGATCACTGGCAAAAGCCATGGAAATCATCACGGACGCAGGGATCTTCGTGGAGTATATGTATGCCTTTTCACAAGGGGATGTAGCCCACGTAGTGATCCGTCCCGACGATGTGCAGAAATGCGCGGAGATCCTGAAAGCGAATAAACTGACGCTGATCGCGGCCAATGATCTGTATAAGTTGTAAAATTATTAACGTTTTGTGCTTCGTTAATTGGTAAGGAAATATTAACTTTGCACGCTAAATACATATAAATGAAAAAGGTTGTATATCTATTGATGATGATCACGGTCCTATTATCGTCCTGCGGCGAATATAATAAGATCTTAAAAAGTACAGATTATGAATTGAAATACTCCTATGCAAAGAAGTACTTCAATGCAAAACAATACAATAAATCTGCTACAATCTTAGAGGAACTGGTTACAATCTTCAGAGGAACTGCCTATGCTGAGGAATCTTTATATTTATTGGCGCAAAGTTATTATGGCCGGAAAGATTATCAGACTGCATCCCAGTATTTCAGAACCTGCTACAATACCTACCCGAAAGGGGAGTATGAGGAATTAGCCCGTTTCTATTCCGGTTACGGATTATACTTAGATTCTCCGGACCCACGCCTGGACCAGGCACAGACCTACGACGCAATTGCTCAGTTGCAGTTATATATGGAGTACTATCCTCAGACAGAACGGGCCGTAGAAGCGCAGAACATTCTGTTTGAATTGCAGGAAAAACTGGCCTATAAAGAATTGATGGCTGTTCGTTTGTATCATAATTTAGGAACCTATATGGGGAACAACTACGAAGCCTGTGTGATCACCGCACAGAATGCGTTGAAAAATTACCCCTATTCCAAATACCGGGAAGAGTATATCTATTATATGCTTCGTTCCCGTTATGAATTGGCATTAGTCAGTGTGGAAGAGAAACTACAGGGCCGTTACCGGGAGATCGTGGATGAGTACTACAACTACCTGAATGAATTCCCCGAAGGCAAATATGTAAGACAGGCTCAGCGCTACTTTGAATATGCCAGCAAGCGGATTTCCGATTCTTATTATTAATAAAAAAGTAGTTAAAGGAGGGATAACTCCTTTAATCCCTGATTTATAAAATTTATCAATTAAACGAAATATGGATTACAGAAAATCAAATGCACCTACAAACACGGTTACCCGTGACATGATGAAATTGTCTGCAGATACCGGAAATGTGTATGAAACAACAATGATTATCTCGAAACGGGCAAATCAGATTAGCGTGGAAATGAAGCATGATCTGGAGAAAAAACTTCAGGAGTTCGCTTCTTACAACGATAATCTGGAAGAGGTTTTCGAAAACAGAGAGCAGATTGAGATTTCCCGTTACTACGAGAAATTGCCTAAAGCAACCTTGATCGCGGCTCAGGAATATGAAGAAGGTAAGGTTTACTACAAAAACCCGGCTAAAGACAAAAGTGCGTTTTAACTAATTGAAAGTTGAAAATTGAAAATTAAATTTTCAGTAAGAATAACATATGAAAACGGAGGCTCTTAAAGGAAACAAAGAGGTCTCCGTTTTTATGATCGGAGATTTTAGTTTTCCTTTTTCAATTTTTCATTTTCAATTCTCAATTAAATAAAACTATGTTACAAAGAATCCAGACTATTTATCTATTAATCATTGTCATCCTCTCCATGACTCTGCTGTTTTTACCGTTAGGAGCGTTGCAAGTGGGGAATAATTTCTACCGTTTTGATATTTCCGGCATCAGTTCTTTAGGACAAGCCGGGGAACTGCTCTATTCCACCTGGGGATTATATGCGCTGAGCGTGCTCACGACTGTCATCGCCCTGATTTCTATTTTCCTGTTTAAAAACCGGGTCCTGCAAATACGCCTGTCCGTTTTCAACGGCTTGATCATGGTCGGTTTTTATGCCTTCGTAGGTTACATCATCTGGAATATGAAAGACCAGGTAGAAAGTATTCAGTTCATGCCTAAGATCGCTTTAGGATTCCCCCTGATAAACATCATCCTGGACTACCTGGCCATCCGCAACATCGGAGCCGACGAAGCCTTAGTCCGCTCCCTTGAACGACTAAGATAAGCCCGTTTATAAAAAATAAAAGAAATGCCCACAGATTCATTCTGTGGGCATTTCTTTTACCTGAATACCTTATTCCTTATCTGCAAATTTCTTGTGTTTGGCAAGTCTGACGAGCGTTTTCGCTATTCTGTCCACTTTGTTTTGTTCTGTTTTGACTGAATAAATCCACCTCACATATTTTTGTTGCTCGCTTTCATTAAGCGAATTGAAAAACCGGAGTGCGTCGCTGTCATCTTGCAGGCACAACAAAAATTCTTCAGGAATGATCACCGGTTCATTATCCGGATATAAAATCAGATGGACAGAATCACCTGCCTCTTTTTTATCTTTTTCCGGATTTCAGATTTGACAGCTAAAAACAAAACACCCTTTCCACATGCCATCCCATCTCCGGATGGCATTAAACGGTAGTCCCGGATCTCATAACCATCAATACTTCCCCGTACCTTTACCCAACCAAATGGAGCATGGGGATCAGGCAGAATTTCCGGAATAAGCGTAAATGTCCAACCATACTTACCAGGCAATTTCTCAAGCAAATATTCTCTATCCACTAACGGTTTCTCGTTCATCGAATTCCTATTTTTCATCGTTCTTTCTACTTTCTTTCCCTTCTCAAGTTCCTCTGTACCCACCTCTTTTACAGGCCGTAGGCCTATCCTATGTTAGACCCCGGCAACGCTGGGGTGTAGGTGATACAGAAGATATTTCGCTCCGTAGGAGCAGCATAGTATAAAAATAACGGGAGGTAACCCTATTCTTTTAGTTTATATAGAACTATATTGGGCCTCCAGCCCGCAATATAGATTTTGTTATCCATCCCCCCAGCGTTGCCGGGGTCTAACATAGGATAGGCCTACGGCCTGTAAAAGAGGTGGGTACAGAGTAATTCTTGAGAGGGGAAGGGGGTGTCACAAAGACAACAGACTGATGAATTACAGATGTCCCGAGTTTTTTATAATCCCATTGGAATAAATGGAAGAAAGAAAACTCCCGGCCTGCAATTGCCGTTACAGTTCTTCAATCAATTGATTTTTAGTTGAAATAATCTGCTGTTTTCTTTTACAGGTGTATGTATATCCATTGTTTTTCTATTTGGAGACAAATATAGAGAAAAGAATAATTAAGGAGGAAATACGCTGGAAAATTTGCTGAAGATTTTATGTATCCAAATGAAAATTACTTTTTACTTCCGGATACTTTGTTCTGAAACTCTCAAACAGCTGTTTCTACATTATAGAATCCTTCTCTGGGCAGGTGTTTTGGGAGTTATTCAGGAAGATTGGCCTGCACGTTCTCGTTTTTCTGTTTTTTCATGAGATTTAGTTTTTGAGTTTATTCCATGAAAAAAAGCGAAAATTTACCGGATTTTAAGCATATGGATTAAAAGACAAAATATATAAATTGCCATATATATATATTATTATTAATAATTAATATTTATATTAATTATATATTGTCTGAAGTTTTAGCGTCTTTTTTTCCATAGATCCTTCCATGGTTTGCATATTTTAACACTGTTTATTCCACCGTTGTTTTTTGTAGTTTGTATTGGCTTTTATAGTTCTTATTAGGTGGAACCCTTTAGAAACAGAACCGTCATATCAAAATGAATCAGTTAGCGACCCCATCCTCCCAGCCATATCGCGGTGTCCCGTCCATAACCCCGCGCAGAAGCGCTACCATTTATATATCAATTTTACAGGCCGTAGGCCTACCATATGTCAGACCCCGGCAACGCCGCAGGGCTGTTAAATTCTTTTGCAAATGTTTTATATGTTGACATTCTACCCTGCAAGGGTACCAGCAATAGCCCAGGGCTGAGCGAAGCGAGCCCCTGGGTTGTAAAGTAGTATGATTCAACCCTGTAGTGGGTTGCATATTTATTATTGACTTATTGACAGAGAGTGAAACCCTTACAGGGTTATTGTTTTGGTAACCTTACCCAGGG
>JAJQEE010000036.1 GCA_021201865.1 Tannerellaceae bacterium
GCATACATCCGGTCCAACGAAAGCCCAAACTCCCGTGCCACATCAAACACCTCAGACAAACTAAACTTAATATCCCCGTTCAGCCTCCTCTGTATTCCCCTGCGTTCCATCCCCAACCTCTCAGCAATCAACGAAGAAAAATCCTCAACCCCCGGATATTTATCCTTCAATTGTTCCCTAATCCCCCCAAAAACCACATCATACTCCATAACATATAAAGTTAAAGATTGAACACAGATAAATAAACCCCTCAAAGATATTAAGTTTTTCTAACTTTTCATATAACCTCTTTCCCCTCTGAGTTGAATATAGAGAGAATTTACAAAGACTTTCCCTTCATAAAAGCCTCAAAGAAAACATCCCGATACGAATTACCGATAGCTATCTCGTACTTCTTAATAAACACATCATTATTATCAAACGACTCAATCTGATTCTTATTCACGATGTAGGAACGATTTATCCGCAGAAAAGTATTTTTAGGTAGTAATTCATGGATGTTCTTCACATTCATACGAGTGATGAGGCGTTGTTCATCTAATTGGATGATCACATAATCCTTTAGTCCCTCAATGAAAAGGATATCTTTTAAGTTTACTTTGAAGAATCGTCTGTCGGACTTGACAAAAATACATTCATCCTCCACATTATCCACACTCTTTTTATCCTCATCCAGCAATAGCGAGTGATAAGTGATTGCCTTGTCTACAGCTTTCCGAAACTTAGCAAAGTCAACCGGCTTTACCAGATAGCCTATAGCATCCACCTCGTAACTATCGAGCGCATACTCGGAATAAGCCGTTGTAAAAATAATCAATGTATGTTTCGGGATGGTGCGGGCAAATTCGATACCATTTATTCCCGGCATTTGAATGTCCAGAAACACCAGGTCTACCTCCTTCTGTTCCATGAAAACGGAAGCCGTCTTTGCATTGCTGAACGTATCTAAAAGTTCCAACTGAGGTATCTGGGTTACCAGCTTTTTTATTCCCTGACGAGCGATGGGCTCATCATCTACAATAATGCATGTCATAATTTTAATGCTAAATTAACGGTATAAGTTGTATCAGTTTTTATCTGTTCCAATACATAATTTTCTTTATAAAGCAAGTCCAAACGGCGTTTTATATTTGCCAGACCAATTCCTCCTATCTTTTTTCTGCCTGATCCTGCGATATGGAGTTCTCGCAAATAAACTCCAGGTTATTATTGCGGACAGCAAATGAGAGATGTACATAGGATACTCCCCCATCGTTATGATTGTGCTTTATGGCGTTCTCAACAAACGGTATAAAAAGCAAAGGAGCTACCTGTACATGGTTTATGTCTCCCCTCTCTGATATCATGTATTCAAATTCATCGCGCCTTGTTTTCTCTAAATCCAGAAAATCTCTTAAAAAACCGATATCGGCACTCAGGTCTACCTGGTCACGTGTACTGTCTGTCATTTGATAGCGTAACAGATCATCCAGTTTAATAAGTATCTGGGATGACATACGGGGATTTTCGTCTATCAGTATATTTGCATTGTTCAACATATTGAAGAGAAAATGCGGATTTATCTGGCTTTTGAGAAACATTAGCTCTGTAGCTAAAGTGGCTGCTTTCAGTTCCTCTGCACGTTGATTATCTTCCAACCATTTTTTGAATGAGAAAAATGCTGATACGGCTACAATCTGCAAAGCAAATGTCAGTGCGGATGTCAGCAACATCAACCACATATTCCCAGGCTGACTCAGCAAAAAATCAAGTCTCGTTTTCTCCACTATCGAATATATGACAAGCATGATGAGTACACAAAGGACAATGAGCACAATAACCGACAGGATATATTTCAACCTCTTACCTTTCTCTAAATAGCGAGGCACGAGCACATAAGCGTTGGGATAAATGGTCATATTTAGAATCAAATACATTCCCAGAAATCCGATAAGAAGATCTGTAGAAAAATGGAGTTGCCCAGGAACCGCACAGAATATATCGGCGGCATAGATCAATGCAAATAACTGTACCAGCACATGCCTGTGAACATGGTATTTTTTGTCGGACAGATAATATAATATAGCCTGTTTTTCTTCCGGATTTGTCATAACTCTGATATATTTATGAGTTAAAGCATCGTTTTACCTCCCTCTATAAACAAAGAATACCTGTTCGGATAGATAAGTTCTAACCGCTTACGTATGGCAAAAAGTTCGTTGTCCAACAACATTTCCTGATAATCGGACTGACATACAAAGATTAGTTTGGAGTTTTCCGTATGAAAACAAATTTCTAAGAGTGTGGTTTTATGCTCCATTGCTCTGTCAACCGATTGCTGGATGAACGGAATAAACAACATAGGAGAAACAAACACATCCTTGGTTACAGTTTTATCGTCAAGTTTATAATGGAGGCCTTTGCAATACAGCCGGCTTAATTCCAAATACTCTTTCAGGAAATTTATTTCACTCCTTAGCAGTACTTTATCTCTCCCTGAGTCGTATAACTGGTATCTTAACAACTGTCCTAATTTCATTAGCATCTGGTATGCTTTTGCAGGTTCAGCTTCCACAAGAACAGCCGTCCGGGTGAGAATTTTGGATAAAAACGCAGGGGATATCTGTTCTTTTAAGCGGTTTAATTCCGATTTTATATTCTCTTGCTCCATGCGGCTGGCACGCTTATTTTCCTGCACCTGATACTTGAATAATATGGTGGCGGAAGTTCCAAGTATGCAAAGCATGTTTATTACAGATGTAGGAATATACTGAATAAACACCAGTAAATTATACGAGGTTATTTTCGGCGGTAATCCCCAATGTACCCGTGCTATATTCTCCATCGCCATCAAAGAGAAGATTTAAAAAAAGATAGTAAGAAAGAGACACAACAAATACGCCTTGTAGTTTTTATTGATCAGATACCGGGGCACAAAATAATAAATATTGACATACAGTGATATCACATATACAGTCATGGTTATAAGACTAAGAGTAGAAATGGAACTTCCGATACTCTCCATACTATCTCTGAACATATAAGATGTTTGCCGGTATGATATCAAAGCGAATGCGAGAATAAACAGGATATGCCTCCATATCCTGTATTTAGGTTCGACAATAAGCTCATATAATTTCGACTTTAACATGTTCCTGTTTTTTAATGAGACGCAAAGATAGATTAAAAATCAAGCCTGTACGTTACGTTGAAGAGGGAATTCTTCAACCAGTGGGGGTTTATCATTTCGGTTTTCAAGTTGTATTCGTGTCCAAAATATTCTTTATAACTGGTAGCATTGGTTTGTGTAGGTTTACTCTCTTGTGCAAATACGTTTATTGAAGACAAGCGGCTAAAAATTGGCATTACGAAAATGTATACCTGTTTCATGATAGATGCATTTTATAAAGTTGCTACTAATTATTATTTAATTACTTATCGCTTTCCTGAAAAAGAACTTCTTACCCCTCAGTACCACGACCGTTGCCAGTATACATAAAAGCACCGTCTGGATAATCTTACTGTCAGGATGCGGAGCGAATAACTCATTAAAAAGTCCTGCAGTGATATGAAAAACGATAGCCACCATAATATTACGTCCTGTTTTGTAATACAACCAGTTCATTAAGATGACAAACGGGATCATACTCACTAAAAAATTCACACCATATATCCATCCTTCATGCACCAGATTACTTTGGTAATAATCCCTGATCATTGAAAGTGGCATGTGCCATATTCCCCAGAGGATTCCAAATAAGAGAGAAGTATTGAACAAGTTGAATTTGCTTCTCAGGCTGTCTGTTCCATAGGAATGCCAGGCCAGTTCTTCAATGACGGGGGCAAGGATCAACAGAAACCACGCAGGGAAGATTCCTGATGAGAAAGTAAAATTTCCTGTAATGATAAATTGTTCAGGATGATATCCAAACAGTAAAGAAATTCCCATAGCCAACATAATACTAAACGGCATGATCAGGCAGGTCAGCAGGGCATACCCCGGTTTTATATCCTTAAAATTGAAGAAACGTTTAGATATATCCCGGCGCAGCTCCCTATTTCCATCGGTCATCCAATAGACCACACCTAACGGAGCCAATAGTCCGGTACAAGCCAGGATACTCGCCATTCGGAGATACTTATCCTGATAAGGTTCTATCCAGCTTATTTGCCCGGCAGCAAACCAAAATACCCACGGGATAAGGGTGGATAAGATAAAGAACAAGGCGGGCTTATTATACTTGCTTACTACTTTCGGATTGGCTATTAATGTTTTCATTTTCACTGTATATGTTTGTATGTATACTTCAAAAATACAGGAGAATAGCACACTGATTTTTAATTTGAGACGAATAGAGGAGATTTAGAGATGGAAGAGGTTCGTTTGTATACCAGGAGTGTCATATAAAGGCTTCTACATAGCATTTTCATACTTAATTTCCGAACAAATATAGGATAAAAATGGATGCCTTTACATTGTGGCATAGAAATCATAAAAATTTAATTTCTTATCGATCTTAGGCTTTAAAAACTGTTTAACCAGATAAAAAACCTCTGGGTTTTCCGGCTGAAATTAGATTAAACGTTAAATCTATAAACCTGCTACCATCTGCAAAAGTTATAACTATAATAACTTTAAAATTTAAAAACATGGCACATGACTATTTAATCCATAGCAATGAGGTTCATTTAATCAACCAGGAAGAGATACATAGAGCGATTACTGAGATGATCAATCAACTGCATGTAGCAGCCGGGTCAACAGACGGATTTGACATCTATAAAGTAGTGGAAGCTTACTTCACCAACCTGGACAAAAGACATGAGATTAATGAACTATTAAATATTCCGCAGGATGCTGAATATTATGCAGAGGCTCCATGCGAATGTGAGGGTACAGAGATAGAAAATAGCGCAGAAAGCCATTTTTATTTCTAAAACAAACAATAAATTGTTCATCTATATTACATGTAAGTCAAAAGAAAGATTGACCTAAGTGAAATCCGGAATCCACCTAAGTGCAGTTTTAAAAACACTCAGGTGGATTTTGTCTTTCCATAAAAAGAGGCTTTCCTTCCTTTAAAGCATAAAAAAGCCGGCCATATAGGCCGGCTTTCTATAGAGACAGGAAGAATCTTATTTTCCTGACAGTTTTTCTTTCAAAGCTGCTAATTCTTCGATATCACCTAAAGTAGTTTTTTCTACTGAACCTGTTACCATTGAAGAACCTTCATCTTCTTTCTTGTTACGTTTAGCAGAAGCCTTCTTTTCACCTGCAGCCTCTTTTTTAGCGCTCTTTTGCTCATCTTCGTGGATGCGGCTGTGAGAAAGAATGATACGTTTAGCTTCTTTGTTAAATTCAATTACTTTGAATTGTAATTTTTCATCAACAACAGCCCGTGATCCGTCTTCTTTTACTAAATGTTTCGGAGTGGCAAAACCTTCTACCCCGTAAGGTAAAGAAATCACAGCTCCTTTATCCAATACTTCAATGATGGTTCCTTCGTGGATAGAACCTACAGTGAAGATAGTTTCAAATACATCCCATGGATTTTCTTCCAGTTGTTTGTGGCCTAAGCTCAAACGACGGTTTTCTTTGTCGATCTCCAATACCTGAACTTCGATTTCTGCACCGATCTGAGTGAATTCACTTGGGTGTTTGATCTTTTTAGTCCATGACAGGTCAGAAATGTGGATCAATCCGTCTACACCCTCTTCGATTTCTACGAATACACCGAAGTTTGTGAAGTTACGAACTTTCGCAGTGCGTTTAGAACCTACAGGGAAACGAGATTCAATATCTTCCCATGGGTCAGCTTTCAGCTGTTTGATACCCAATGACATCTTACGCTCGTCACGGTCCAGGGTCAGGATCACAGCTTCGATCTCATCTCCTACTTTCATGAAGTCCTGAGCACTACGCAGGTGCTGAGTCCATGACATTTCAGAAACGTGAATCAAACCTTCTACGCCTGGAGCGATCTCGATGAACACACCATAGTCAGCCATTACAACCACTTTACCTTTTACTTTGTCACCCACTTTCAGTTCAGCACCCAAAGCATCCCATGGATGAGGAGTCAGTTGTTTCAGACCAAGAGCGATACGTTTCTTTTCATCATCGAAGTCAAGAATAACAACGTTGATCTTCTGACCAAGCTGTATAATCTCTTCCGGATGAGAAACACGTCCCCATGAAAGGTCTGTGATGTGGATCAAACCGTCTACGCCACCCAGGTCGATGAATACACCGTAAGAAGTGATGTTTTTAACGGTTCCTTCCAGTACTTGTCCTTTTTCCAGTTTAGAAATGATATCTTTCTTCTGTTGTTCAAGTTCTGCTTCAATAAGCGCTTTGTGAGATACAACAACATTTTTGAATTCCTGGTTGATCTTAACAATCTTGAATTCCATTGTCTTACCTACAAATACATCATAGTCACGAATAGGTTTCACATCAATCTGTGATCCTGGTAAGAATGCTTCAATACCAAATACATCTACGATCATACCGCCTTTCGTACGACATTTGATGTAACCTTTGATGATTTCGTCTTTTTCAAGCGCTTCGTTTACACGATCCCAGGAGCGTGTAGCACGTGCTTTTTTGTGAGAAAGGATTAATTGTCCTTTTTTGTCTTCCTGGCTTTCGATGTAGACTTCTACTTCGTCACCAATTTTTAGATCCGGATTGTAACGGAATTCAGACATCGGTACGATACCGTCTGATTTGAAACCGATATTTACTACAACCTCACGTTTGTTCATTGTAGTTACAGTTCCCATAACTACTTCTTTGTCCTTAACGGTATTCAAAGTTTCGTCATACGTTTTTACAAGATCGTCCTTACTTACATCACTGTAAGTTTCTCCTTTTTCATAGGAATCCCAGTTGAAATCTTCAACCGGAGCAATGTTTTTTAAATTTTCCATTCTTTAATTGTTAATACTAAGATTTCTTTAATTAATAAGTTAGACATTATATTGTCATTCTCAAAAAGCGAGGCAAAGGTAATGTTTTTTCTGATTTTCAAATGCTTTAGCACAAAAAAACAGGGTTTAACGCCCTGTTTTCTTATATTGGTTCATCCTGTTGCTTTTTCTTATATAATTGTCTGATCCAATGATCTATACCTAACAGGATAAATACTAAACCTCCAATATATAGATAGAATGAAGAGAAGGATACTTCCGGGAAAGAAAAGTTGACTTTGTCCACCTCCAGACGGAGAAAGGCGAAGATCGCTAATCCGATCATCAGGCAGGAAGCCACAATAATAGAAGCCAGGGCCCACCGTTCATTTCTTTTTTTATACGGACCGCTTCCATCAAGACTTTTCGCATCATAACCTGACGAAAAGAGTCCGGCAATTCCTCCTGCGGTAAATGCTGAAACAAGACATTTAAAAAATCCTTTTCCTTTTTATTCATATGCTGTCCTTTCCATTTCTTTTAATAAAACAAATAACTTTTTCCGGGTCCGGTGCAGTCTGGTTTTCACATTCGACAGAGACAAATCTGTTATTTTCATTATCTCTTCTACTGTTTTCTGCTCCATATAAAAAAGTAAAATAAGGGCCCGTTCCTCCGGAGACAACTGCAATAAAGCCTTTTCCAATCTATTGATTTGCTCTGATGAGCCGGCTCTTCCCATCAGTTCTGCTACTTCTTCCTCTGAAACATGCTGAATCCATGTTTCCTCCAGGGCAAGAAATTCATATTTTTTCTTCCGGGTTGCCGAAATAGCCGTATTATACGCAATCCGGTAAACCCAGGTGGAAAAAGAACTATCTCCCTTAAATTTATCCAGATTCCGGAAAACCTTCATAAAAACATCCTGCGCCAACTCTTCAGCATCTTCTCTGTTCTGAACAACTTTCAGAATCAGTGAATGAACAGGGCGACTATATTTATCCAGCAGACAGGCAAAGCATGCCGTATCCCCTTTTTGTATCCGTTGAATATAGTATGTGTCGGTATACAACTCCATTATACTTAATGGACGCAAGGTTTTTTCAAAGGTTACAGCTTGCTGAAACAAAAATAAATTTATTTTTTTGTTATTCCTTGTAACCTGGAGAAAATGACTGCGTCAAATAAGCAAACGAAATAATTAATCATTAAAAGTTTATAGCTATGATGGATTTTCTTACTGCTCCCCTTGTTGTCGGGATTGTCTGTGCAGGGATATATAGTCTTTTCGAATTATTTGTCCGTAAGAGTGAACGGTTAGCGATCATTGAAAAAATCGGTGATAAATTAGACGCTTCTGCCTTTGAAGGAAAGTTAGGTTTACCCAGCTACATTAGAAAGTTTTCTTTCAGTTCTCTAAAAGCAGGCTGTTTATTAACCGGAATAGGATTAGGTTTATTAGTCGGATTTATAATAAACACAGCGCTTGCCTATTCGATGTCCTATGAATATAACCAGGATTGGAATAGTTGGTTTCATAGTGAGATAGCCGGGACAGCATACGGAGCTTCCGTCTTGTTCTTCGGTGGAATAGGCCTGATCATCGCTTTCATTATTGAAATGAAGTTATCGAAAAACAAGCAGGAGACCAAAGAAAAATAAAAGACTTGTTCTTTTTAATTAAGAAGAACTGGTTTATCTAAAAACAAAAGGCTTTCCTACACAGGAAAGCCTTTTGTTTTTATGACCATTTACGGATCATAAATAAAGTTCTCCGAAAAACTCCGGACAGTGGAAATCAGGTGCCGGAAGATCAATTGGGCTCCAACTTAAGTAGTGAGGTGCATCTGTATCATCTGCACACTTGTACAAGTTACCTAATATTTTTTCCGGCAGATTATCCGGATCCAGTCCCATTAATTCCAACGGAATAGATACGACTAACTCCCAGGAGAACACTCCACGTTTTTCCTGAAATGGTTTGTACTCTAATTTAGTATACCGGCGGATAGACAGATATTCATCCTGTGATAACGGCTGTTTGACATCCCGTGACTGCCTGCGGGCAGCATCACAGGTTCCTATACAGTTGAATTCAAAATTCATGTACTCAGGATCATCCACCTTTTTCATAAAAAATTCAACACAACTGTCCTTATGCACTGGTGAATTGTCTGTATCATATACCGCTTTTAACGAATTCCCTCTAACGAAATAGCGAATATACAAATTGACATCAGTGCGGGCAATATCGAATACAACAATAGGCTTGTAAAGAAATTCTTTCCAGTTCACAGCCTCAATGTACTCCCGGCACGCCCTGTTCTCTAACAAATAGCCTACGGACGAAAGATCTAACACATCCAGGGTTACTAAATACGGAATTTTGAGCTTCTTCATATTATTTTGAAATTTGTAATAATGGAATCTGGTAGTAAAATGTCAATAGCACTGAAACAGCCCCTAACACCGATAGGATGATAATAATAGAACCCACAATACGATTTAGCATCCATATCCCCCCGGACATTGAACCACCGTCTTACTTTTGATACTATGTATGTTATACCGAACCACCACAACAGGGCACCCAGTCCGATACTTAAAATTCCTCCTACTAACATAAGAACTGAATATTCTGGTAAAATAAAACCAAAACGTGCAAATAAACCAATATAAAGCAATACAATTAATATATTACTAAGGGTCAGGAGAAATGCTGTTATAAAATCCTGCGTATATGACAATTTGTTTTCCCTTTGTTTCTTCAGGATCCTAACCGGGTTTGAATTAAAAATATAAAACCCGAAAAATCCGAGAACAATACTTCCCATCAGTTGCAGCGGGGCCTGGTTAGCTTCCACGAAATTCACAACGACCCCCATCCCAAGGCAAGTCAGAGCTGCATATATTACATCAGACAGAGTTGCTCCTAAACCGGTGATAAAACCATGCCAGCGACCTTTGTTCAATGTTCTTTGTATACAAAGCATACCTATCGGGCCCATTGGGGCAGATACCAGTATACCAATAATAAGTCCTTTACTAAACAATCCCAGCATTAATTCTATCTGTCCACTTAAATTCGTGTACAAAGATACATTCAAATATATATAAAAAATGCAGAAAACTAAAAAAAACGCACTTAAATCTCTCTAATAAAAGCGTCTAATCTGTTATAAAAAATGGTTTTTTAATAAATATGCGGTATTATAGTCTCTTTTATATAAGGACGAAATTTCTTTCAGGGCTTAGACCTCGTTTATTTTTCTCCTTTCACCTCGTTTATTTTTTACCGGACATTTCGTCAACTTTTTGCTGAGATCTCGTTTATTTATTTTTGACACTTCGCTTATTTTTTGTTCACTCTTTGCTTATTTTTCGTCAGACAGGTCGTTTATTTATAGGGACACACCTCGTTTGTTTTTTAATTCGTTCCTACTATTTATCCGGGAAAAAGGCTCGGGGTCTAAAAGAAAAATAAACGAAGTGTGAACAAAAAACAAACGAGGTGTGTCCCTATAAATAAACGAAGTGTTCCGGATCCTGGTGAAGCATCTGCTAAAAGAAAAAGGAAGAATTATGATTTTGTACCATTAATTTGAAGTTTAATTAAGTAGTTCTGGCTATCTTTGTCACTCAATTTGAGGGGGTATCCCATAACTTTTTGAAATGTATCAATAAATCAACAATATGATCCTATTTTTCAAATCCTCAACAAAGACCGTACTGGCAGTAGAGGCTGCTCATTCTTTCTCTCCGGAAGAAACTCAAAAATTAATCTGGTTATTTAGCAACGCCACTCCAGTACAGTCGGAAACACTGGAAGGATGGTTTGTAGGTCCACGCCGGGAAATGATCACACCATGGAGTACAAATGCTGTAGAGATCACCCAGAACATGGCACTGACAGGAATTTCACGTATTGAAGAATACTTTCCTGTAGCTTCTGCAGAAGCAGATCATGATCCTATGTTGCAGCGGATCTATAATGGATTAGACCAATCTCTGTTCACGATCAGTAAAGAACCGGACCCGATCATCCACATTGATGACATTGCTTCCTACAATGTACAGGAAGGTTTGGCATTAAGCGAAGATGAGGTAGCCTATCTGAATGAGGTCAGTGAAAAATTAAACCGTAAACTTACGGACAGCGAAGTGTATGGATTCGCCCAGGTGAATTCCGAACACTGCCGTCATAAAATATTCGGAGGGACTTTTGTGATTGATGGAGAAGAAAAAGAAAGTTCTCTTTTCAATCTGATCAAAAAGACTTCCGCTGAGAATCCTAATAAATTAGTATCTGCTTATAAAGATAATGTAGCCT
This sequence comes from Tannerellaceae bacterium, assembly GCA_021201865.1. GTDB lineage: Bacteria > Bacteroidota > Bacteroidia > Bacteroidales > Tannerellaceae > UBA4116. The sequence continues at coordinate 11,222 of JAJQEE010000036.1, forward strand.
TTAACGAAGGACCGGTAGTCGAACAGTTTGCCCCTCTGAGCGGAGACAAACCTGACTATTTCGCGATCAAGGATATTAAGACTGTGATCTCTTTAAAAGCAGAAACCCATAACTTTCCGACTACGGTTGAGCCATTCAACGGAGCAGCTACTGGAACCGGAGGAGAAATCCGGGACCGTTTAGGTGGAGGTAAAGCCTCTTTACCAATTGCAGGAACAGCCGTTTATATGACCTCTTATCCCCGCACAGAAGGAGCAAGAGAGTGGGAGAAAGTGTTTGATCCCCGCCCATGGTTATATCAGACACCTGAGCAGATTCTGATCAAAGCTTCAAACGGTGCTTCTACTTTCGGAAACCATTTTGGTCAACCCCTGATCTGTGGGTCCCTTCTCACTTTCGAACATGAAGAAAACGGTAAACAATATGGTTACGACAAAGTAATCATGCTGGCCGGAGGAGTAGGCTATGCAAATATGCGGGACGCACTGAAAGGAGAACCTAAACCAGGGGAAAAAGTGGTGGTTATCGGTGGTGATAATTACCGTATTGGTATGGGTGGAGGAGCTGTTTCTTCCGTAGATACCGGACAGTACACCAGTGGGATTGAGTTAAATGCTGTGCAAAGGGCGAATCCGGAAATGCAGAAACGGGCGGCCAATGTGATCCGTGCCATTGCTGAATCCAATGAGAATCCAATCATTTCGATCCATGACCATGGTGCAGGAGGTCACCTGAACTGTCTGTCAGAGTTAGTCGAAGCTACCGGGGGCCATATTGATATGAGTAAACTTCCGATTGGTGACCCTACTCTATCTGCAAAAGAGATCATTGGAAACGAGAGCCAGGAACGTATGGGCTTGCTAATGGAAGAAAAAGATGTGGAAAGAATCCAGCGTATCGCAGATCGTGAACGTGCTCCTATGTATGTAGTCGGAGAAACAACCGACGATATGGAATTTGTGTTTGAGCAGGCCAACGGCGAGAAACCAATCAACATGAAGCTGGAATATATGTTTGGTAAGCCACCTAAAACTGTTATGATTGACCATACAGTGACAGAAAGCTACCAACCAGTCACTTATAAAGAATCAGAACTTCATCATTACCTTGAAAACGTATTACAGTTAGAGGCTGTAGCCTGTAAGGATTGGTTAACAAACAAAGTAGACCGTTCAGTAACAGGCAGGATCGCCCGTCAACAATGCCAGGGAGAGATCCAGTTACCGTTAAGTGACCTGGGTGCTGTGGCATTAGACTTCCGGGGGAAAGCCGGTATAGCAACTTCGATTGGTCATGCACCACAAGTAGCAATGATCGATCCGGCTGCCGGATCTGTGATGGCAATTGCCGAATCACTGACCAATCTGGTATTCGCACCTCTTAGGGATAAAATTGAAAGTGTATCCCTGAGTGCAAACTGGATGTGGCCTTGTAGAAACGAAGGAGAAGATGCTCGTCTATATGCAGGAGTAGAAGCTGCTTCGGAATTTGCGATTGGCTTAGGAATCAATATTCCGACAGGAAAAGATTCTCTTTCTATGACCCAGAAATATGGCGACAAAAAAGTGATCGCACCAGGAACAGTTATTATTTCTGCCGGAGGTGAGGTCAGCGATATTAAGAAAATCGTTTCTCCTGTTATTATAAATGATAAGAGCACAGGAATTTACTACATTGATTTCTCTTTCGACACCCTGAAGTTAGGAGGATCAGCCTTTGCGCAAACCCTGAACAAATTAGGAGATGAAGCTCCTACCGTAAAAGATGTGGAGTATTTCCGGGATGCATTTAATACCATCCAGGAAGCCATTGAAAATGGTCTGATCCTTGCCGGACACGACATTTCAGCCGGAGGTATGATTACAGCATTACTGGAAATGTGTTTTGCCAACGTACAGGGAGGACTGGAAGTGAATCTGGATGCATTAGGTGAGGAAGATCTGATCAAGATCCTGTTTGCTGAAAATCCGGGTATTCTGGCACAGGTAAAAGACAAAAAAGCATTCGAAACACTATTAAAAGATAATGGAGTCGGATTTGCTTTGATCGCAAAACCTACAGACGAGCGTCATATTTTAGTATCGCAAAATGGTATTCAATATCATTTCGGTATAGATTATATGCGTGATGTATGGTATCAGTCTTCTTATAAGCTGGATATTCAGCAAAGTGGCAGCATCTGCGCAGGAAACCGTTTTGAGAACTACAAAGTACAACCGCTGGAGTTTAAATACAATAAGAACTTTACCGGTACGCTTGCTTCTTATGGTATTTCAGCGGACCGCCGCCAACCAACCGGTATTAAAGCTGCTATCATACGTGATAAAGGGACAAATGGAGAACGTGAAATGGCCTACACATTATATCTGGCAGGTTTTGATGTGAAGGATGTTCATCTGACTGACCTGGCCAGTGGCCGGGAAACGCTGGAGGATGTGAATTTTATCGTTTTCTGTGGTGGTTTCTCCAATTCTGATGTACTGGGCTCTGCCAAAGGATGGGCCGCCGGTATCTTATATAATGAAAAAGCAAAAAAGGCTATTGATAATTTCTATGCCCGCAAAGACACGTTGAGTTTAGGAATCTGTAATGGTTGCCAGTTGATGGCTGAACTGGAATTACAATATCCGGAACATACGGAAAAACATAAGATGCTCCACAATGATTCTCATAAATTTGAATCAGAATTTGTAACCCTCGAGATCCCTAAAAACAATTCAGTGATGTTAGGTTCACTAAGCGGAACAAAATTAGGTATCTGGGTAGCCCATGGAGAAGGAAAATTTTCTTTCCCTTATGGAGAAAAAGAATATCATATTATTGCCAAATATAATCATGATGGGTACCCAGCCAATCCAAATGGTTCTCCCTGGGCAGTTGCCGGAGTTTGCTCCAAGGATGGACGTCATCTTTCCATGATGCCACACCCTGAGCGTGCACTTTTCCCATGGCAATGTGGCTATTATCCGAATGACAGAAAGAATGATGAAGTCACTCCATGGATAGAAGCGTTCATAAATGCTCGTAAATGGGTAGAAGAAAATAAAAAGTAAACAGAGATAGACAGGATACCTGATAACCCTTTTAGAAGCCTTTATTTTCTGAAAGGGTTATCTTTTTTATGTATCTTTACATCTTAAATAGAAGAATAAGACAATGAATGAAAGACCGTTGATATTAATCACAAATGATGATGGCGTATGGGCCAAAGGCATAAATGAGTTAACAGATGCACTGAAAGGATTAGGAGAGGTAGTAGTATTTGCTCCGGATGGTCCCCGTTCAGGAATGTCAAGTGCTATCACTTCCGCTATTCCTATCAAATATGCTCTACTCAAAAAAGAGGATGGATTGACCGTTTATAGTTGTACCGGAACTCCTGTTGATTGTGTGAAATTAGCGATTAATGAAGTTCTTCACCGGGAACCGGATTTGTTAGTGTCCGGAATTAACCATGGCACCAATGTGGCTATCTGTGTAAATTATTCCGGAACTATGGGAGCAGCGATTGAAGGCTGCATATTTAATGTTCCTTCTATTGGCGTTTCTTTAACAGATCATTCAGCCGACGCTGATTTTTCCGAATCCTGCCGTTTAGCTTACGAATTATCAGAGATTGTGTTGAAAAACAGTCTTCCTCCGGGAACTTATTTGAATTTAAATGTCCCGAACATTCCAAACGTAAAAGGCATGAAAGTCTGTCATCAGGCAGACGGACGCTGGGTAAATGAATATATGTGTTCTACCAATGCATCTGGAGAGCCAGTGTATTGGTTAACCGGCTCTTTTGAAAATGCAGATCCTGGAAATCAGAAGAACGACACATGGGCTTTGGATGAAGGGTATGCCTCTTTAGTCCCCTGTAAGATCGATGTTACTGATTATAACTATATGGATCAGCTTCAATCCCTGATCGGAAAGTAAAGATCAAAACAAAAATATCTCTACATGAAATATTACTTAATAGCAGGAGAAGCTTCCGGTGACCTTCACGGGGCTAACCTGATGAAAGCACTGAAAGAAACAGACAATAAAGCTGAATTTCGTTTTTTAGGGGGTGATCTAATGTCCCAGGCTGGCGGGACGTTGGTCAAACATTACCGGGAAATGGCTTTTATGGGTTTTATTCCGGTCCTGCTCAACCTGCGTACTATTTTAAGTAATATGGAAACCTGCAAAAAGGACATTCAGGATTATCAACCGGATGTCGTGATCCTGATAGATTATCCTGGGTTTAATCTGAAGATCGCGAAGTATGTCAAAACCGCATTAAATATCCCTGTACATTATTATATATCTCCTAAAATATGGGCATGGAAACAATACCGGATCAAAGATTTTCGCCGGTATGTAGATAAAATGTATTGCATCCTTCCTTTTGAAAAAGAGTTCTACCAAAAATTAAATTATCAGATCGAGTATGTTGGAAATCCTTCCGTTGATTCTGTCGCAGCATACAAAGCGACTTCTTCTGTTAGCAAGGAAACTTTCCTAAAAGAGGAGAACCTACCGGAAGAAAAACCGATCATAGCCCTCCTGGCCGGAAGCCGTAAACAGGAGATCAAAGATAATTTGCCTACGATGTTGCAGGTGCTGGATCGCTTTCCCGGATATCAGTCTGTCATAGCAGGTGCACCAGGCATAGATCCATCTTATTATCAAACCTATATAGGTAACAGAGATACACGGATCGTTTTTGGAAAAACCTATACCTTGTTAGAACATAGTATAGCCGCATTAGTCACTTCCGGCACAGCTACTCTGGAAACCGCCCTGTTTTTCATTCCTCAGGTTGTTTGTTATTACACACCAGTAGGGAAATTGACCAGTTTCATATTCAAACATTTCTTTCACACAAAATATATATCTCTTGTCAATCTGATTGCCAATAAAGAGATTGTGCAGGAACTATTCGGGAAACGTTTTTCAGCAGAACAGATCTACCAGGAGTTAGATCTTATTCTCCATAGCCCTCCATACCAGAGACAAATCCTCCAGGGGTATCAGGAAGTAACTGATAAATTAGGAGAACCCGGCGCTTCCTCCCGTACTGCCCGGCTTATATACAACACCCTTCAGTCTTAACATCTTTTATAAAGTCAGTTGCAGCCTTTTTTAGGATTGTCCCATCTCTATCTTATAGAGAGAACGAATAATAAAAGGTAATGTTTATTGACTGTATGAAGACGTTGAAAAGTTTTATAATTGTAATTAGTTCTGTTTTTATTTTTTCTATTTTCAATTCCTGCTTGAAGGATGATTATTATTCTTTGGATAGTTACCGGATATCCGCTTTAACGATCTATCCTCAGGAAGACAATAGCTACTATTTTGCTATGGATGATAGCAAAACGCTATGGCCTGCGGCTTCAAATTATATTAATTTTAAGCCTACTAAAATTCAGAGAGCCTTAGTTAACTATACTATTCTCTCAGATGAAATGCAGGGATATGATCATTTTATAAAAGTAAACAGGATCGATACCTTTCTGACGAAACCTATTGCTGAAAATGTAGGAATTGAAAATGACAAGGTATATGGAAAAGATCCCGTAGAAATTCTGGACTTCTGGGTGGGTGACGGATTTTTAAATGTGTATTTCGGAATGAAGTGGGGAGGTAAAACGGCTCACTTTATCAATCTGATCGAAGATAGTAAAGGTAGTTCCGCTTATGAACTGGAATTTCGTCAAAATGCATATGATGATCCCAAAGATACCTATGGCCGTAGTTTGGTAGCCTTCGATCTGTCTTCTCTTCCTGATACGGGAGATCAGACTGTAGATTTGAAGGTCCGGATCCTGACATATGACGGAGAAAAAATTTTTAAGGTTAAATATAATTCGAATGGGAAAGTAAACGGAACGCCAGAGAGTGTAGACAATATCTTAGCTACAAGTTTAGTGAATATTGAGAATATAGATTAACACCTTCCCACATAACTTTTATTTTATCATTTAGTTCAGAGAAGAGGGGCGTCGGGATGATGCCTTTCTTTTTTGTCTATTTTTATCCCCGGGATGCAACGCTGGCTGGCTTTGCTTCGTTATTATAAATGAATGGATGAAACAACCATACATCTCATTGCTGATTGTCGCCGGGGAAAACGTGCCGCACAATTGGAACTCTATCAGAAATATGCTCAAAGGTTATATATAACCTGTTTACGCATCACCGGAAATTCTGTAGAGGCAGAAGAGGCTATGCAAGACTCATTCCTGAAAATATTTACCCGGATAGATCAGTATAAGGATGGTCAATGTTTCGAAGCATGGATACATCGGATAGCTGTCCATACGGCTATCGATTATGTCAGAAAACAAAAAATTGAGTGGGACGAACTCCATGAGAATTATGCCGTAACGGAAGCTGAAACTGACACAGAGGACGAAATAGCATATTCCGTCACACAGGTGAAAGAAGCTGTTAAAAAACTTCCGGACGGATACAGAATCATTATTTCACTCTATCTTTTTGAAGGGTATGATATGGAAGAGATTTCTTCTATTCTAAAAATTCAACAGGTCACTGTACGTAGTCAATATTTACGGGCCAAAAGAAAAATACTGGATATTATATCAAAGAATTAATTATGGATCAGCTAAAGAAATTCATAAACAAAAACAGGGAAGCTTTTGAAGAAGAAAAGCTACCCGCAGGCCACTTTGAACGTTTCGAAAAGAAACTGCCTGAAAAGTCAGCAGGGAAGAATCTACGGATCGTCTTATATACACTCATTGTGGCTGCTTCTGTTGCTCTACTCTTCTTTTTCAATTTTCAGTATCAGCAAAGCTTTGACAGGAATCATTCCGAACAGGCAGTTTGTGAGCAATATAACCAGTTTCAGGATGTGAAAATGTACTATCACATCCAGATGGGGGAAATACTGACTGAAATGGAAAAATTAAATGAAAGTAGCCCTATTCCCGGAGGTAAAAAATTATTAGAAGAGAGTAAAGAGGTAATCACAGCAAATATGCGCTTTGAGGAGGAGATATTACCTTCTCTCCCTTGTTCTAATGAAGGACTATTTGCGATGAGCCAACATTACAGAAATAGTCTCGAGAGTCTGAATATTATGCTGAAGCAGATGAAATATGTATCTGAAAAAGAATATAACCAACAATAAATCTTATGAAAACGATATTCCATAATCGACTTACATGGCTTATGATATGCGTAACTCTTTTCTGTGGAGTTAACTATATACAGGCAGAAAACCAGGCCAGTAGAAAAAAAGAAATTAATAAGACCTATACTGCCGGCAGTAATGACCAACTGAAGGTAGACAATTCATTCGGAAATATTACCATCTCACACTGGAACAAAAATGAAGTTGCCATTCAGGTCCTTATCGAAACAGAAGCCAGGAACGAACAACAAGCCCAACAGGAATTAGAGAGAATAGATATTCAAACCCATAAAAGCGGGAATACGATCTCAGCAATCACAAAATTCAGAAATTCAAAATCAAATAAAAATACAAAGATTACTGTCGATTATTTCATCACGCTTCCTGCCGGTCTCACTCTGGATCTGAAACAGAGTTTCGGGAACATCAATCTTCCTCAGAAAAATCAAGGGATTACTACATTAGATGTCCAATATGGAAATATTAAAGCCGGAAGTTTTACAAAAAAGGTAAAAATAAAAGCACAATATAGTAATATAGAACTACAGGATGTTAATCAATTGAATATGGATGTAAGCTATTGTGGAGATGTAAGCGTGGGAAACGGAGAAAAAGTCAGCTTAAAAGCCAGCTATTCCAATGCAACATTTCAAAAAGTTACAGAGATAGATGTTGATAAAATGTATGGAAAGCTACAGATCAAACAGGCGGAAAATGTTTCCATGGATGTCAAATATAGTGATACAACCATTGACTATCTCACGAATCAATTAAACGCAAAAGATGTCAGCTATGGGCCTATACATATTAAAGAGTTATCTCCGGACTTTAAAGATGTAAAAATAAAAGCTCACTACACAACGGCAAATATTGCAATACCTGCACGTGCCTCTTTCACGGTAAATGCCATAAATCTTAAATATGGTAGTTTCAGCATGAAGGGATTTAATACCAATCAGGAATCTTTCGATGAAGAGAAAACCTATTACAAATATGTAGTAAACGGAGGAAAAGGAGGAATTATCTTTTTTGACGGAAACAGCTACGGTCACATACATATCCAAACTCATTAAAAGAAGAGGAGGGATCTTTTATCAAATAAAAAGCGGATTTGTGGTGTTATCATAAATCTGCTTTTTTATTTATTTTTTATCGGGGAAAAGCATCCGGTCCAAGGCTGAATAAAAAAGGATAGAGGAGACAATTCCTATAAGGGTCAGAAAATATAAAACAACTTCTTTATGATCCACCCAAAACCCGGAGATCATTCCCGACACCGGACTATTAATAAAAATAACAATGATCAGGGCACAAACTATGACATATCCTGCCACTCCCCATTTAAATAGAGACATGAAATTAGGGAAAGAGACCGGAGGTATTAAATAGGTCTTCCTGGTAACAGGGACTTCCTGCGCTATCTTTTGCATAATCCGCAGACTTAGGTCAGGAGAAGGAGATTCCATTCCTGATCTCATCAAATCCCGTGTCAATTGATCTATCATTTTATCATCTTGATTCATAATAACTCCTCCATTTCATATTTCATGATTAATTTCAGTTTTTCATAAAAATGTTTCCGCGCCCGGAATAATTTCACTTTAATATTGGAAACCGTATAGTCTGTGATCTGATGGATCTCTTCAATACTACATTCTTCCAGATAAAAAAGTGATAACAAAAGGGACTCATCCGAAGATAATTCTTTCAGAACATTCAAAATAATTGCTTTCCGGTCTTCCCGTTCCAGTAATCCACTCGCACTATTTACTTCCTGTTCCGTGATCTCTTCCGGCCGGGCCTCTTCATAACCAGAAAAAACCGATTGTCGACGCTGTGCCGTAAGAGCGGTATGGTAAACAATTTTATAAAACCAGGTAGAGAATTTACTACCGAACTGAAAATCCGGCAAGGCACGATACATCTTAACAAATGAATCCTGAACCACCTCTTCTGCTTCCTCACGATTTTCCATAATACGATAAGCGATCGTATAGGCCATGTGTTGGTACTTCGTGACAAAGCAGGAAAAACAGTTCGTGTCCCCCGCTAAGATCTTAGCAATCCATTGCCTTTCTTCTCCCATATATTCTATTCTATAATAGAATTATCCGCTTCTTTTTTCAATAACATACGGGCAATGAAGAAATAGACAATGAATCCAATCCCACCTCCCAATAATATCATCAAAACAATCAACATATCCATTTCCCAGAAATCCGGAAAAACAGTTATTCTCATCAACACTCCTACTACTCCACCTAAAGAAAGTCCAATCATAACCAAACCATTTCGCAGTGCTGAATAATAATTAGGATGGGACTTTGGCTCCTCTAAAACAAACCCTCTCTCAATCATGGCCATACGCTCCACATGCTTGGTCTGTGTTTTTTTCAACCCAACCAAAATAAAAAACAACATAGGCAATCCAAATATGCAGATTATACCTAAAATCGGGATTAACATCGGATCCATACTACTTTTTTAATTAATTATTTTACAGATAGGACTCTCATTCTCTGAGAAGGGTTACAAAAAATATCATCTTTTTCTAATAAAAAAGAGATATAGCTCTTCTTTACTATATCTCTTATATAATTTATATGGTAATAAACTGTTTAAACAATCTCACCACGCACGATCTCTTCCTTATCTCTATCCCAGTACATCGTACGTCCTTCCAGATAAGCACGTGTTCCCATATGAGCAGTCATTGCTTCCTCAAAAGCCTGGTCAATATTACAGCTTGGAGTTTTACCCTGACGGATACATTCCAGCCACTCGCGTATATGCAGGTGAGTAGTATCGTATCGCTTACCATTCACGTAGGTATAAAGCAAGCCTCGTTTTGCAAAATATAATTCCGTAGGAGAAGTAACCGAATCTGAACTATCCTGTCCCGGAACATATGTATAGAAAGGAGCATCCGTTGGAATGATACCCTGATTGATCTTTTCCGCATAACGGGTAGAATCCTGATCCACAGTCACCTCCAGAATATTAGAAACTTCCATTGAAGCATCATGTCCCATAAAGACCTTCCCCCTATTCCGGGAACTTGCCTGTGTAGCACTATATAACATCGTCATATTCCGATCCGGGAATTCAAAGGTTGTTTGTAATACGTCCGGTACCGTCCGTCCGTCTTTAAAGAAATATATACCTCCGGAAGAGGTTGCAGAATGAGGAATACCTACATTCATGATCTGGTTCACTGCATCATATTCGTGTGTCAGTAAGTCACCCGACAAGCCTGTGCTGTAATCCCACCAACAACGCCAGCGGAAGAAACGTTCCAGACTGAACTTACTTCTTTCTTCCGGACCTACATATCGTTCCAGACTATATTTAGTCATATAGTCCATATATTCCTTAATACGTTCCGGATCACCTTCAAACTGTGCCCAATCGATTGTTTGAGGAGAAGATCCCTCAATAATATCATATACCCAGGCACCATTCGGGGAGTTACGGTTCGTACAAACTTCAATCAGATTAACGCCACCTAACAAACCATTTCCAATGATCTCCGCTGCTTTCTGGTAACAGTCTGTTTGTCTGCCCTGGTGACCCAATTGAAAAACTACGCCTGTCTCTTTGATCACTTCACGAACCATATAGGTTTCAGGAACAGTCCAGGATAATGGTTTTTCCAGATAGACATGTTTTCCGGCTTTTGCAGCATCCATCGCCATGGTACTATGCCAGTGGTCTGGTGTTGAGATGATCACAGCATCAATATCATCCGCTGCCAACAGTTCTTTATAATGTCTATACCGTTTAGGAGCCTTTCCAAATTTACCATTGCTTCCTTCCCGGTTTATATTGGAACCAGCTAATACTGCATCTTCTCCATATACATCAAAAATGTCACAAACACCGTTAATAACGATATTCAGATCATCCTGTTGGATATATTGCTCATAGCGGGTATCATTCTTATTCGATTTATTTGCTTCGATCATCCGGTCAATCCAGGACGGTTCCGCGAAGCCGGCAGCACGTAATAATTGCTTTCCACGAATACCAAATCCAATCACACCAATACGGATCTGTTTGCCTCCGGCCATCGGTTCCAGAAAAGAAGCTCCTTCTTTACTCACCGGGAAAACATCTGAAATATTACGGCCTGTATTTTCCAGTTTTTGTTTCTTATATACACCATAGGCCAACGCACCCAGAACCGGTACGGTTGCTAATGCCTTTAATGCCTCACGTCTGCCATGAGATTCAGGTTGTGCAGACTCTGAGTTTTTATTTATATCTTCTGTTGCCATATCCTTAGATTAATTTATATTTACGAAAACTATCCGGTAATACTTTGATAAGTAACCGGTCTATTCCTATAATACGGGAAGTCGGGAATGTGCACAATACCCCTAAAGCCGCAAACTCCACTAAATTCTTATCGATCCACAAATAAGAACCTTCGAAAGGCATCATATAAGATGCACCCACAAATGAAGGATGAGACAAAGAATACATAACAAGTAAGCACATTCCACCCACTGAAGCAATTCTGGATAGACAACCTGCAATTAATGCAAATCCGATAAGGATGAGAGCCCATTCATTCAGGAAATTGACAATATCCATCAATCCTGCATTTTGGGTTAGTTTAATAAAAAAATTGGCGGCAGGCCCTTTCGAGTCCAAAAGGTAAGGAAGAGAAGTCCATTTAGGATTCAGGATCTTTACCAATCCTTCATACATAAAATGCCAGCCGATAAATACCCGTAGAATTACCAACCAGGTAAGCTGGGCTTTGGTGTAACATTGATCTGTTTTCATGATAGCGGTCTTTATTATATTGAGAGTAAAAACACAATACCCGAAGTAAGAATCATAGATTCCAACCCCGGGTATTTTTATTTAAAAAAATTGTTTGCTTTACGCTGAAAGATAAGATTAGTCTAAGATCTTAACTTTAATGTTACGGAACCAAACATCATCCCCGTGGTCTTGCAGACCGATCAGTCCTTCTCTGTTTTCACCACCACAATTCAGCAACAGTTCATAAGCCAAAGGCCATTTGTCTTTACTAAATTTGCTGGCATCCAACATTTCTTTCCACTGCTGAGTCCATAAGTGATATTCAACTACCGGTTCTTCGTTCTGATAGTGAACAACAGTTCCTTTATAACACATGATTCTTGAAGAATTCCACTCACCGAATGGTTTAGAATTCTGCGGTTTAGCTGGAATCATGTCATACAAAGAAGCAGACATACGGTTTCCATCTTTACCCATTCTTGCATCCGGATGATTTTCATTATCCAGAATCTGATATTCAGGAGAAGAAATATAAATAGGCTGTCCTTCCACTTCCTGTGCTAAAATAAATACACCAGAATTAGAACCTTTAGCAACCTTCCACTCCCAAGACAGTTCAAAGTTTTTCAACTTGTGAGCAAACACAAGATCTCCACCATTAGAAGCACCTGCTTCACCAGCACCGGAACCTGTGATCTTAATTGAATTGTCATCAACTACCCATGCACCAGGAACATCTGTGCGATTATAACCTCTCCAGCCATTGAATGTTTTACCATCAAAGATAGTGATCCATCCATCGGCATCTTTTGGAAATGCAGATAAATCTACCATAGGCAAGTCTAATAATTTGTATTCAGGAGTACCTGCTTCAGCCACAGTCTGTTCAGCAGCTCCTTCCGTTTTTTGTCCGCCACCACAAGATGCAAAACACATCATTACTGCGGCACTTGCTAATAATACTGACTTTTTCATTCTTGATTTTATAATTATTACTCAAAATTATCTTGGCATATCTACTAAGTTCCAGCCAGCGCGATAATTATGCTTGATTAATTCTTCAGCAAACTTTTTCGCATTGATAGGATCTGTCCATGTTTTAGCAAATGAAGGGTGACCGTCTTTGATAGTGAAACCATCGCGGATAACGATCTTGATCTCTTCATTGTCACCAATGTTAGTGAAACGCATATTTTCACCATCCCATTCAAGTTCTTTGAACAGAGACTGTAGACGAACCGCTAACACACCCATTACTACCATTTCGTTGAATGGACCTGCTTCAGAGAAGTCAGATTTAGTCATTACACGATTTGCCGGGCTTTCTTTACAAGCACGGATCCAGTCTTGTTCGTGACCACCACGCATTGCATCAGGAACACGACGGCAAACTTTAGGAGAATTAGGAGTACGTCCTGACAGTAACCATGGGTTCACACCGTAGCAACCGCAAATCAACGTATCTTTTGTTCCGTGGAAGATCACACCACCACCTTCATCATCCATATCACGTCCGGCTGGGAATCCTTTAGGAAGATCTGGTCTCAAACCACCGTCATACCAATGAACTTCTACTTCCGGCATAGCTACTTTAGCCATGTTGTCACGAGCTGGGAAAATCAATTTCACATGCTGAGCCTGAGGTGCACAATCTCTTAACAATAATGTGGAAGAGCCCTGTACTCTTGTAGGATAACCTAAATTCAGACCTTTAAATACAGGATGAAGAATATGGCAAGCCATATCACCTAATGCACCTGTACCATATGCCCACCAACCACGCCAGTTCCATGGGTGATAGATATTATTAAATGGTTTCAACTCTGCAGGTCCTGTGAACAGATCCCAGTTCAGAGTTGAAGGAATTTTATCCGCTTTCTCAGGAGTCATCAAACCTTGTGGCCAGATCGGACGGTTAGTGAACGCTTCTACTTTTGTTACTTCACCGATTTCACCAGCCCAGATCCATTCACAAACCTGGTCAACACCTTCTGCAGAAGAGCCCTGGTTACCCATCTGAGTAGCCACCTGATATTTAGCAGCTAATTTAGTTAACAAACGGGATTCGTAAACAGAGTGAGTTAACGGTTTCTGAGTATAAGCATGTTTACCCATAGTAATTGCGTCGGCAGTAATCATAGCGTGTGTATGGTCAGCAGTTGCTACCATAATCGCATCAATAGAGCTGCCTAACTCATCATACATTTTACGGTAATCCCAGTATCTTTTTGCTTGTGGATATTTATCAAATACATGTTTTGAATATTTCCAATCCACGTCACACAGAGCCATAATGTTCTCTGTCTCCATGTTTTTGAGGTTAGCAGCACCCATACCACCCACACCGATACCGGCAATATTCAACTTATCTGTTGGAACAGTGTGTCCATGGCTTCTACCTAACACGGTGTTAGGAACAATAGTTAAAGCTGCAGCCGCAGCAGTTCCCTTTTGAAGAAATGATCTTCTTGTAATGTTTGACATAATACGATAATTTTATAGATTAGCACTTAATAATGATTTCTTCTTTCTACTTCGTTATAGAATCCTTCCACTATAAACAAATTGTGGCAAATATAACCAATATCGTAGTATGGCCAATTTAAAAAAGTGTGTTTCTTAACCAAAATAATTTTTTTTAACAATGTTTACCTTAGTTTTTAATAGTGACAAAGTGACAATTAAAATGCCGGAAAGCAAAAGATAGTTCCTGTTATTATTTTCAAACCATCTAATAGATTAAAGCTCCCACTCCAGTATGCTTCTTACTATTTTTCCATTAGCATTACGGTTTAGTCACTCTCTCAGAATAACTCATAAAATACAAATACCTAAATAGTTTATTACTCCCAAAAACAGTAATAGAGAAAGTTTATTCTTCCCCAGAATGTAATTTACAAAATACATCCTTTTAATTACATTTTAAATACAGGATTTACAGTCCATATAACTTTGTTATTGAAAAATATACTTTTAGTGGATAAATATGTTTTTTAAACTATGTTTTCTCTATTAAAATTTAAGTTTTATTTTTATATTTGTCCGATATATTAAAAATAAAAACAAACCTTTTTCCAAAATTGTTATAATTTATAAGACAGTTGTAAATGATGGAATACAAACTTCTTCTTATAAGAAACGAAAAAGTAGAAGAACAGCAGGTTCTCCATGCATTTATCCAACAGGCTATAAATCCCTAAATAATAAAGTTATGATAGAAAACATTGACACTTCTTTAATTGATTGGTCAAGGGCTCAATTTGCCCTTACAGCCATGTATCACTGGCTCTTTGTTCCACTAACCTTAGGTCTTGGGATTGTGATGGCTATCATGGAAACTATCTATTACAAGACTGGTGAAGAATTCTGGAAGACTACCACCAAATTCTGGATGAAACTATTTGGGATCAATTTTGCGATTGGTGTCGCAACCGGTCTGATCCTTGAATTTGAATTTGGAACTAACTGGTCTAATTATAGTTGGTTTGTAGGAGATATATTCGGAGCCCCACTGGCTATCGAAGGAATTCTGGCTTTCTTTCTGGAAGCTACTTTCATTGCTGTAATGTTCTTTGGATGGAATAAAGTGAGTAAAAGATTTCATCTTGCCTCTACCTGGTTGACTTTTGCCGGAGCAACCCTATCTGCCCTATGGATCCTGATTGCAAATGCATGGATGCAATATCCGGCAGGTATGGAATTCAATCCGGACACCGTAAGAAATGAAATGATTGATTTTTGGGCCGTAGCTTTATCCCCGGTTGCCATCAATAAGTTCTTTCATGCGGTTCTTTCCAGTTGGATCATAGGAGCCATATTCACAGTAGGGATCGCCAGTTGGTTCCTCTTGAAAAAAAGGGAAACCCGCTTTGCTCTTGCCAGCATCAAAGTGGGAGCATTTCTGGGATTGATCGCTTCCTTATTAACGTTGTATACCGGTGATGGTTCCGGATACCAGGTTGCTCAAAAACAACCGATGAAGCTGGCTGCCATGGAAGGGCTCTATAAAGGTGGCCACGGAATCGGGTTAGTGGGTGTAGGAGTTTTGAATCCTGAAAAGAAAAGTTACGATGACGGTGTTGACCCTTTTCTCTTCAAAATTACTCTTCCCAACATGCTTTCCCTGTTAGCAGAACGTAGTATGGATGGATATGTACCAGGCATTCAGGATCTATTGGAAGGAGGTTATGAAACCAAAGATGGGGAAAGGGCTCTTTCTGCCCAGGAAAAGATCGCGAAAGGCCAAACGGCCATTCAGGCACTTGCAGACTACCAGCAAGCCGTTAAAAACAAGGATGAAACAGGAGCCAAACGACACCGTGCTCTATTGAATGAAAATTTCAGTTATTTTGGTTATGGTTATATCAAAGACTCCAGTGATTTGATACCTCATATAGGTTTGACGTTTTATTCCTTCCGTATTATGGTCATTTTAGGAGGTTTCTTTATTCTTCTGTTTGCACTTGCCTCTTTCTATAGTTATAAAAACAGATTTGAAGATAAAAGATGGTTACAGTGG
Source organism: Tannerellaceae bacterium (assembly GCA_021201865.1). Classification (GTDB taxonomy): domain Bacteria; phylum Bacteroidota; class Bacteroidia; order Bacteroidales; family Tannerellaceae; genus UBA4116. The sequence continues at coordinate 27,646 of JAJQEE010000036.1, forward strand.
ATTTGTCTGCTATCCATTCCATTGGCTTATATTGCCGCGCAGGCTGGATGGATCGTCGCCGAAGTAGGCCGCCAACCCTGGGCTATTCAGGATATTCTACCGACTGCCGTTGCAGTATCCAAATTACAAACCTCTTCTGTCCAGACTACATTTTTCCTATTCCTGGCTATTTTTACAGTTCTGTTAATTGCTGAGATCGGAATTATGATTAAAGTAGTTAAACAGGGACCGGAAAGTGGAAAAGATATGTCTAATGAATTACATTAAATTTGAGTATTATGGAAAGTACATATAATATATTACAACATTACTGGTGGTTAGTCGTTTCTTTATTAGGGGCAATTTTGGTATTCCTGCTATTTGTACAAGGAGGACAATCTCTTCTTTTTACACTTGGGAAAACAGAAGTTCAACAGAAAATGCTGTTGAATTCAACTGGTCGTAAATGGGAGATTACTTTTACCACTCTCGTTACTTTCGGAGGTGCCTTTTTTGCATCCTTTCCCTTATTTTACTCTACCAGTTTTGGAGGGGCCTATTGGGTATGGATGCTTATTCTTCTCTGTTTTGTCATTCAGGCTGTATCTTATGAGTACCAATCTAAAAAAGGAAATTTGTTAGGTAAAAAAACCTATCAGATCTTCCTGCTCATTAATGGAGTGGTAGGTCCTATCTTATTGGGTACAGCAGTAGGGACTTTTTTAACGGAGCCGAGTTTTTTGTGAATAAAGAACAACTGACCAATCTATCCATGCCCGTGATCTCCAGTTGGGCTACCCCCTGGCATGGATTAGAGGCTGCATTTGTTATCTGGAACCTTTGCTTAGGATTTGCCGTATTTTTCCTTTCCCGGGTGTTAGCCTTATTATATTTCATCAATAATATTGATAACGATACGATTCAGACCCGGGCAAGAAAAAGATTAATCCCGGAAACCGGATTATTCTTAGTATTCTTCCTGACATTTCTGGTACATGTATTATTAAAAGATGGTTTTGCCGTCAATCCGGATACACAGGAGATATTTATGCAACCCTTTAAGTATTTTACGAATCTTATAGAAATGCCGGCTGTTGCCGTTATTCTTTTAATCGGAGTGGTGGGGGTACTATTCGGAATCCTTAAAACCCTTCTGGTTAGAACATGGAGAAAAGGGATCTGGTTTGCAGGTACAGGAACGGTATTAACCGTGTTGGCACTCCTATTATGCGCGGGTTGGAATAACACGGCCTACTACCCTTCAATCGCAGACCTGCAAAGTTCTCTGACGATCAAAAATAGTTCTTCCAGCTTCTTCACTCTAAAAGTGATGAGTTATGTTTCAATCCTGGTTCCTTTTGTGATTGCCTACATATTCTATGCATGGAGAGCCTTAGATCTACGAAAAATAAACGAAGAAGAAATGGAGGGGAAAGATCATTTCTATTAATCTGTCGCGTATACACATCT
>JAJQEE010000188.1 GCA_021201865.1 Tannerellaceae bacterium
TCCGACCGCGACTGGATACATACACAGTTATTGGCTCAGGCCGGTCTATGATTCACATACAACCTCTTACAGCATAATGGATTACAATTCCAAGAATAAAAGGGATCAGAAAATTTCCTTCGACAAACTTGTAGTAAACTAAATGATTCAGGACAACAGAAGATATAATAACGCGGCAATCACTGCACCTGTTACCGGGCCGAAAGCCGGGATCCACGCATATTCCCAGTGACTGCTGCCTTTGCCTTTGATGGGAAGGATCGTATGCATGAGCCGGGGGGCTATGTCACGGGCTGGATTGATAGCATATCCGGTGGGACCTCCCAGGGAAAGGCCGATTACCCACACAGTAAAAGCCACCGGGATCGCACCGACGGAACCCAGTCCTACCGGCAATTCAATGTTATGTTCTTTCCAGGAAACCTGTCCGTCTGTAATATAAAACACCACAAACATCAGGGCGAAGGTTCCGACTGCTTCCGTGAGGAAATTAGTCACCGGATTAGCGATCTCCGCATTTGTACTGAAAACACCTAATTTAGCTCCCGGGTCTTCAGTCGCATCAAAATGATCTTTGTAAACTAACCACACTAAGGTTGCCCCGAGGGAAGCGCCCAACATCTGAGCAAGAATGTAAGGAACCACATCCGCCCAGGGAAATAATCCCCCTAACGCTAACCCGATGGATATAGCCGGATTCAGGTGGGCACCGCTATAAGGGCCGGAAACCACCACCCCAATAAATACCGCCAACGCCCAGGCCGTACAGATCGCCAGCCATCCGGCTCCATGCCCTTTTGTTTTGTTTAAAACGACATTGGCAACTACACCAACTCCCATCAGGATCAGGAGCATAGTTCCCAGTAATTCTGCAATAAATGGAGACATATACATATTAATTTAGAGGTTAACGTTCGTGGGTTATCATGCCAAAGAGTTTTTACTTTAAAAAACGATACCCACAAATCTAAAAAATTATTTCGATTAGTGGGTATCCGTATCTCATGTTATTCAAACATCTTATCAATTCCTCCGACGTCTGTTGGAGTGTCGAACCGTTCTCCGGAACTGGTCCTGCTACAAGGATTGGCATACTGTTCCGGTATATCAAAACCTTCTTCTTCCGAATAGCCTAAGGTCTTATCCGCATAGACTTTCTGCATAAACAGTCCGTAGATCGGTAAAGCCATACTGGCTCCCTGTCCTTCCGCCAGACGGTCAAAGTGGATCGAACGGTCTTCACCACCTACCCAGCAACCACCCACCAGACTGGGCGTAAAGCCCATAAACCAACCATCCGAGTTGTTCTGTGTGGTACCGGTCTTTCCTCCCATCGGCGCTTTAATGCCATACCGGAAACGAATACGTCCGCCTGTACCTCCGTCAATTACTTTCTGTAGCATATGGAGCATTTTATAGGAAGCATCTTCCGGCAGCACTTCACTCATCTGAGGATTGAAATTAGCGATCACATTGCCATAGGAATCTTCAATGCGAGTGACATACAAAGGTTCCACCCGGATCCCTTTGTTAGCAAACACCGTATAGGCTCCTACCATTTCTCCCACCGAAACATCCGGCGTACCTAAAGAGACCGAGATCACGGGATCAATATGATTTTTCAAACCGAACGAGTGCAACAACCTGACAAAGGTATAAGGGGAGAGACGGCTCATCAGGTAAGCGGTTACCCAGTTAGAAGAATTTTGTAATCCCCACTGGATCGTTACATATTCCCCTTCCCGTGCCCGGTTGGAGTTTCTTGGCACCCAGAGCTTTCCATTCTCATCCCGTAGCTGTTGCTGTACATGCAACATTCCGTCACAAGGGCTAAAGCCTTCGATCATAGCTAATGAATAGAGGAAGGGTTTCATCGTTGAACCGATCTGGCGGCGTCCGCCATTGATCATATCATACTGGAAGTCATTGTAATCAATGCCACCCACATAGGCTTTGACATGTCCATTCCGTGGGTCCATGGACATAAATGCCGTACGCAGGAAGCTCTTATGGTAACGGATCGAATCCCAGGGAGACATTACCGTATCAATCTGTCCTTTCCAACTAAAGACACTCATATCCACCGGCTTCTGGAATTCAGCCCGGATCTCCGGTTCACTTAAACCGGCCCTTTTCAGTCCACGGTAACGATCCGTCTGTTGCATCGAACGAATCATGATCGTATCGATCTGTCCTTCGGAAAGATGTCTGGAGAACGGGGCGTAACTTCTACCTGCTTTTTCTTTAAAGAAAGCAGGTTGCAGCGTTCCACCAATATGTTCTCTTACGGATTCTTCCGCATATTGCTGCATACGGGAATCAATCGTTGTATAGATCTTCAGACCATCGGTATAGATATTATAAAACTCACCATCCGCCTTTTTATTTTTATAACACCATCCGTAGAGCGGATTGGTCTCCCAGGAAACAGAATCTTCCTGGAACTTCTGCATCTGCCAGGAGGCGTAATTCTTCCGGTCCGGTTTAGAGGCAGTCATGGTGACACGTAAATATTCCCTGAAGTAAGGAGCCAGCCCCTCTTTGTGGTCCATCCGGTTAAACCGGAGTGTCAACGGCAGATTAGACAGCGAATCCCGTTCCGCGGCCGTGATATATCCGGCTTTCTCCATCTGGCTCAAGACTGTATTCCGGCGGCCTCTGGTACGCTCATTGTAACGAACCGGATTAAAATAGGATGGGTTCTTACACATGCCGATCAACGTAGCTGCCTCTTCCGTCTTCAACGTTTTGGGAGTGGCATTAAAATAGACCCGGGACGCGGATTGGATACCTACTGCATTATAGAGAAAGTCAAACTTGTTCAGATACATATTGATGATCTCTTCCTTGGTGTAGAAACGCTCCAGCCGGGCGGCGATCACCCATTCAATGGGTTTTTGGAAAAGACGTTCCACCACGTTATCCGCTCTCGGAGAGAAGAGCTGTTTGGCAAGCTGCTGGGTAATGGTACTTCCCCCTCCTCCACTTTTCTGCATCAGGATACCACGCTTCACCACAGCACGGAACAACCCTTGTGCATCAATCCCGCTATGCTGGGAAAAACGAATATCTTCCGTCGCGATCAACGCTTTCACTAAATCCGGCGAAAGGTCATTATAGTTCACATAAATACGATTATCCATACTATGCGCATAACTACCTAATGTCTTTCCATCGGAAGAAATTACCTGGGAAGCATATTTATCAATAGGATTTTCTAATTGTTCCACGGGTGGCATATATCCTATCGCTCCACTGATAATCCCGGAGAACAATAAGAAGACACCTACAACCACTGCTGCATATAATACCCAAAATGTAACAATAATCCCTTTCTTTATTTTTGATACCATATATTTTTTGTTCTCCTATATCTGTTTTTAAACCGCAAAGTTAAAAAAAAACCTTATTCTCACCTATGGCAAAGATTCCAACTCTTGAAACATCGTTAACAAATAGTGGATTTCTTTCTTTTTTCTCTGGTTTTACCATTATATTTAACGAATAACCAATCATTTTCCTCTATTGTTTCAGTGATTTAAGATTTAATTTTCCGCTTTTACTCTTAATAAGACATATTTAAGAATGATAGTTTAATTCAGGGACTTCATTTGCAGAAATAAAGACCCTATTTACAAAGAGTTATAAATCCAACATATCCTCAACAGATACCTCTCAGCTACACGAATAGCTCTTTTTATACCCACACGGAATTACCGGTACAGAATTACCGCTATGAAATCATTGATGGGGAATTACTGATGGGAAATAGTAGATTTAACTCCCTTCTTGAGAGGGGCAGGGGGTGTGTCACGAAAATAAAGAGATAGGAATTACAGCAGTTTTTTTTCCTTTATAACCCCAATGGGATTAAAAAGGAGCCGGACAATGGTAATTCATAGAACAATTGTATCTGTAACACACCCCTGACTCCTCTCGAGAGGGGAATAAGAATGCTGAAGTTCACCTATTTATCTACATTGTAAATTTTCTAACCAACACTAAACTATGATCCTTTTCGACAAATATCACCTTTGACAAACGATTTCCTTCGATGAAAAAAGTGGTTTGAGAGGGGTATTTTTAGTATCTTCGTGAACAGGTAAAAAAGATAAAGGAGGTTGAGTCGTATGAAAAAGGAAGAGATCATGGAATTATGGGAGGTTTGTTTCGGGGATTCTCCGGAATTTATGGATCTTTTTTTTAATCAGGTGTATAAAGATGAACATGCATTAGTGATTGAAAAAGAGGGAAAGGTGGTGTCTGCGCTGCAAATGATCCCGTATGCGATGAATTTCTATGGAACGGAGATTCCGGTAGCTTATATTGCCGGGGTTTCCACTTTGCCGGAAGAACGGGGTAAAGGATTAATGGGCGAATTATTGAATAAGACCTTTGAGGAAATGAAAAAAAGAGAGTTGGATGTGGCCATACTGATACCTGCCGAACCCTGGCTTTTTGATTATTACAGCAAAAGCGGATTTACTGAACTTTTCTATTATGCCAGGGAGGTGTATGAGGTAGTCCCTGTTCCAAAACCGGATCCTGAATTTCAACTCTTTCCTTCGGGCAAGTTCCCCCCGGAAAAATTATTTGCCTATTTCAATAAAAAGCTTCGGGAAAGACCGGTAAGTGTTCTTCATTCTTTCCCGGATTTTCTGACTATCCTCCAGGATCTTCAACTGAGCGGAGGGGATCTGTGGACAGCTATGAACCGGAAAGGAGAGGTAGTAGGTATGGCGTTCGCTTCTCCTGACACCCGGGAAAACGCTTCAGTCTTTATAAAAGAGATCTTCTATGAAAACGAACAGATAAAATCCTTTTTATTACAGGCAACCGGAGAACATTATCATACCCGGACAGTACATTACCGGACTCCTGTGTGCCAGCAGCCACCCATCCGTTATGGGATGGGACGGATTATTTACAGTGAACGCTTAATCGCTCTCTGGATGGCTTCTCATCCGGATTCAGAGATAACAAAAGAGGAGTTACGGAACATGGATCCCCATCAACTGTCCGCATGGCTTTTTGAGCGGCAAACGTATGGAGCCTTTATGAGCCTGATGTTGGATTAGAAGGGTCTTTCTTTATGAAGATATGATAGGCCCGGATTTTATGATAGAGTGTTTTTCTGTCAATGCCCATCTGTCTGGCAGTCCTGCTTTGATTATATCCATTTGCTTTGAGGGCCGATTCGATTATTTCCGCTTCCTTGCGTTGCCATTCACTTAATGCAACCGGTATCCGGTTCATGGTTTCGAGTATTTCTTCTGACAGATCTTCCGGCATGATATACTTCCCCGTGGAAAGTAAGGTGGCCCGGCGAACCTCATTTTTCAACTGCCGGATATTTCCCGGCCAGTCATAATTCATAAAAATACGCACTGTTTCCGGATCCAGCCCTTCTACGGACCGGTAAAGCTCTTCATTTGCTATTTTCAGAAAATAGTCCGTAAACTGAAGAATATCTTCTTTCCGTTCCCTGAGATCCGGAAGTCTGATATCAAACTCCTTCAGACGGAAATAGAGGTCTTCTCTGAAATACTTCCCGGAAACGGCTTTTTTCAGGTCTTCATTTGTTGCTGCGATAATCCGGACATTCACTTTTTTCTCTTTCGTACTTCCTACCGGTTTGATCTTCCGGTCTTCTATGGCACGGAGAAGCTGAACCTGTACTTCATAGGGCAGGTTTCCTATTTCATCCAGAAAGAGGGTTCCTCCGTCAGCGACCATAAAAGCCCCTTCTTTATCCTGATAGGCAGAAGTAAAAGAACCTTTCACGTGTCCAAAAAATTCAGAGAGGGCAATATCTTTAGGGATAGCGCCACAGTCCACGGCCACAAACGGACCTTTACCGCGGACGCTTTGTTCATGGATCAACCGGGCAATATGCTCTTTTCCTGTTCCACTGGACCCCATGATCAGTACATTCATATTCGTGGGTGCCACGATCCGGATCTGTTCATATACTTTCCGGATAGCCGGATGGTTACCGGTGAGGTAACTTTCCCCGGCAGGCAGGTTTTGAAGGGTTTGAACCGGGATACGAATGTATTTAGGAATTACTTCTTCCAGGATATGCGGGTTGACGGGTTTAGCCAGATAATCACAGGCTCCGGATTTAATGGCTTTAACAGCTGTCTGATGTTCCGCATAATTGGTGAGCATGATCCAGGGAATATCCGGATAATATTTTTTAGACCATTGGATCAGGTTAATACCTTCTTCTCCGGATGGGATGCGAAGATCTGTTAAGACAAGATCGTAAGAGTTTTTTAATAGACTTTTCCGGGCTTCTGTCACCGAAGAAACACTATTTACCTGGTAGTGTTTCTTCATTAGCCATTTTTTCAGAAGATCGGAAAAGAATAGATCATCTTCTACAATTAAAATAGACGGCATACTTCAGATGTGATTTTAAAAGCAAAGTTAACACTTTTAAGAATCACTTATGCCATTCATATTCAGTTATTGCCTCATATGCAGCACTCCAAAACACATCCGGCCGTTATGATAGGGACATTTCCAAAATCCGGCTTTATCGTCTGATCTGTTTGGCTTTCCTTCTTTCAGGCTCCAGAACCATTCACCATGTTCATGGTCTACGAGGTGTTGTTTGATGTAATGCCATACACGTACAGCACGTTCCAGCCACACCGGATCTCCTGTTAATTGCCAGGTATACAAAAATCCAACCACGGCTTCTGCCTGTGGCCACCAGTGACGATCCGTATCTACATGGCCCGTGACCGTATCTTTTTCATATATGATACTTCCATCTGCCTGCAATCCTTCCCGGACCGTTAACTCTGCTATTTTGACAGACAGCTCCTTTACTTGCTCCAGCACTTCCGGATCACCTAAGACTAAGGCCGCTTCATACAGTAACCAGGCCGCTTCGATATCGTGTCCATAGGAATGTATATGGTCATTGGGAATCCATTCTTCATCAAAAAAGAGAATCAGGTGTCCGCCGGAAGAAATAATCTTGTCCGTAAAGAGAAAGATCAGATTTTTCAGAGCTTTCTCCAACGCTTCATCTTTCCAGACCCGGTATAAATTGGTATAGGCTTCCAGAATATGGAGATGGGTATTCATGGTCTTGGCGTCATTATCGTCTTTCTCGCTTAACCGGAGATCCTCCAATAGTTGCCAATCCCTGCTATAGGCTTCCAGATATCCGTTCCGCGCTTTATCAAAACTATACTTTTCTATGAGAAAGAATAATTCTTTGGCTTTGGTTAAGGCCTCTTCCTTTCCGGAAGCTTGATAGTATTCTGTCAGTGCATAGACAAAGAATGCCTGACTGTAGATCTGTTTTTTCGTATCCACCGGCATTCCTTCAGCAGATAATAACCAGTAGGTACCACCCTGTTCCTGATCAAAGAAATAACGAAGGCAATAGTCATAAGCCCGGGTCGCCATCTGGAGATAGACCGGGTCCGGTTGTGTCCGGTAAGCGGAGGAAAATGTCCAGAGGATACGGGCATTCAGAATCCCCCCTTTATCCGCTTCCGTATGCAGGCGATCCTCTCCGTCTATTCTCCCGTAGAATCCTCCGTGCTCAACATCCACCATTTTGCCCATCCAATAGGGCAGAATGCCATGAAATAATTCTCCACGGCATTCAGCTTGTAAATATTCAAATAAATGGTTCACCTTTTCAGATATGCTAAGTTTTTACTAACTAAGTCACAGATTGCTTCCACGGATTTAGCGGAACGGAATCCGTCTGCCGGGGTATTAAAACAGTAATCTGTCAACTGCTCAATCGTGGAAGTTGCCACGTGCATTCGTGTATCCGAAGAGGCATAGTAGATATATACTTTACCGTCCGGATCCGCGATCCAGCCATTGGTAAACAGGACATTCGACACATCCCCTACCCGCTCGTCTCCCAGCGGGGCCATGAAATGTCCGGCCGGAGCGGCAATGACCTGTGTAGGGTCTTCGAGAGAGGTCATATACAGGTACAGCACATACCGCAGTCCGGCAGCGCAGGCTCTGACTCCATGTGCCAGGTGCAGCCATCCTTTCTCTGTCTTGATGGGATGAGGGCCTTCTCCGTTTTTCACCTCTTTGATTGTATGATAGTAACGGTGATCGATAATCTTTTCCTCTCTCACTTCCGCATTTGTCATATCGTCAATTAGTGCCCAGCCGATCCCTCCACCGCTTCCGGTGTCGATAAATCCATCCTGCGGACGGGTATACAGAGCATATTTACCATCCACAAACTCCGGGTGCAGGACAACGTTCCGTTGCTGGCTCTTTGTTTTCAGGTCCGGTAGTCGTTCCCAATTCACTAAGTCTTTCGTGCGAACGATCCCGGCAGCCGCCACCGCGGAGGAAAGATCGCCCGGAGCCGCATCCGGATCTTTTCTTTCGGAACAGAAAATTCCATACACCCAGCCGTCTTCATGGGCAGTCAGGCGCATATCGTAGACATTGGTGTCAGGGTTATTTGTCTCCGGGATCACTACCGGATAGTCCCGGAAACGGAAATTATCAATCCCGTTCGGGCTTTCTGCTATGGCAAAAAAAGACTTCCGGTCATTTCCTTCCACCCGCACCACCAACAGATACTGATCTTTCCATTTAATGGCTCCGGAATTCAGGGTTGCATTGACCCCGATCCGTTCCATCAGGTAGGGATTGGTTTCCGGATTCAGGTCATACCTCCAGATTACAGGGGTATGATCCCGGGTCAGAATAGGGTTCTTATAACGGGTATAAATCCCGTTATTCATTTCTTCCGGTTCATTTTTACGGGACAGAAATGCTTCATGTTCTCTCATTAATGCATTAACAGCCTCTTTCGTATTCTTCATTTTATCCATTTTCCATTTATTTATACATGTCTGGCAGATCTTTTTCAAAAAGGATATCCGGAGACGCTTTAAAGCGAAGGAAATCCTTTTCTGAAGGATGACCCGGATAAGGTGCATAGTAATGATCCGGCTTTTCATAGGCATTTCTCCAAACCAGTACATAGCTTATCTTATAGGGTTTGATCGCTTCATACAAAGTCCGGGTAAACCATGTGGGATCTTCCACCTTTTCAAACCCACACTCCGTGAGAGCCGGGATCTTATTCCGTTCTTTTCCTACTTTGGTAATGATATCCAGATTGGTTCTCAGAGTCTGCATAAAATGTTCTTTTCCTTCTATTCCTCCATATTGATAGGTATCGAAACCTAACATATCAATAAATTCATCTCCCGGATACCGTTCCATATATTCCGCTTCGGTCGCTACCCCGGAGTTGGAATAAGCATACAACAGGTTGTGAACGTTTTTTGTATCACGCAAATACTCCACCGTCATTTTCCAGATCGCTTTATATTCCTCCACCGTGCAGATATCCTTTCCCCACCAGAACCAACTTCCCATATGCTCATGGTAGGGGCGGAAAATCACCGGAACCAATGTTCCGTTTTCATCTTTCAAAGATAACAGAAAATCGGCCAGTCTATCCAGCCAGGTCATATAAAGTTCATGTTTTTCTCCTCCCGGTAATGTGCTTTTTACCGTTTGGTTGTCGGAGGGGTCCCAACTGGAACCGCCTGTCAACGGATTATCTCCGTGCCAACTGATCGTATTGATCCCGTTCCTCTTATGGCTTTCCACAATACGGGCACGGATCACATCAAAGTGAACAGAGTCTAAGGAGACATCCCGCCCCAGTTCTATATGTCCGATTTCATATCCGTGTACGGCGGCATAATCGCCGGTGATGCTATGAACATCGGAGCGTCCGTCATCATATTTCCAACCGATCCCATACAGCAGATCATCCTGATGTCCGAACATGATTCCTTTACTCATCAGACTTTTCAGATTGTTGTAGAGAGCGATGGTTTCCGGTGTCGCTTTTTTATCAGCAGGGAGCGTTGTTGCTGGGGTCATAGAAGAAGCATAGCAACTCATCACGCAGAAAAAAGACAAGATGATCCAATAGAACTTTTTCATATCAAAAATGCTATTTAGTGGTTTATGTTTATTTGTTTATTTATGGAGCTGACGGGCGTATTCCCGGATGACGGCAATGGTCTGGTCGGTGTCAAACACAGAGTTCAGCCCTTGTTCTTCCTGCGCCGGATCGCCCATATAATCATCTCCTACCTGCCAGAATATATGATCTTCCGCCGGGCGGGCAAATCCACCCCATGCCCAGAAGTTACATCCGGCAAACACATCATTCTCCCAGAAACTTTGCAGAAGACGTTCCAGTACATGTTGATAATACTGATCCCTGTATACGGTTGGATCGGACAAAACATATTGATGGTTATCCCGCGGGAAACCAAACTCTTCGAGTATGACCGGCTTTCTGAGCTCTTTGGATAAAGCGATGTGTTTATTCATATATTCATCTGTTGCCTGAATTGCCTGTGGCAGGGTTCCTCCTATATTGTCCGGTTGGATCCAGCTCCAGTTTTTAGGCCAGATATGGATGGTCAGGTAATCGATATTCCGGTCTGCATGTACCCGGGCATAGAGGTCAAAATCCTCCTCGCTCCCCGCCTCTCCTTCTGATCCGGTAGAGACTAAGTGATTTGCATCCAGTTTTTTGATGTGGGCTGCGATATCTTTGATCCAGGCTTCGTAGGCTTCTTTGTTCTGCGCACCCATCGGACGGGGTTCATTCGCGATCTGCCAGGACATGATGTTCGGGTCTTCCGAATATTTCCTGTTATTATAGAAATTGGTACGGGATATAATATGGGTAATGTGATCTTTCAGCAGGGTTACGCAACTGTCGCATTCAAAATAGGAGGACACATAATTACTAAAGGCATCCCAACCGTCTACGGAAGGAATGGCTACAGGTCCATGTCCTGCCCAGTTGAGGTATTGAGCGTACCCACCACTCCATTCCCACGTGTTCGTGAAATAGAGAACAGCATACATATCACGTTCGGCCAGTTCATTCATAAAGAAATTCAGCCCGTCTAATAACTCCCGTTTATACACGCCCGGGGTTTTCTGCAGAGCGGGCATCACTTTGGACGGAACACCATCAGGACCATCAGCACCAATCAGGACCCGTAAATTGGTGATCCCGTTAGCCTTCATAAAATCAAGTTCCCGGGTCAACCGGTCCCTATCGCCGAATTGACCCTGGGAACCTAAAATAGGTCCATACCAAAAGTTAGTCCCTATAAAATAATAGGGTTCTCCTTTTAATAAAAACTGTCCGTTCTCTACCTTTATGAATCCATCTGAAAGAGTGGATGAATTATCTTTTTTCCCACCGGAACAAGCTGTGGTTACACATATCAATAAAAACAGGTTAAAATAAAAGCGTAACATGTCTTTTCATTTATTCATTTTACTGTATTGCAAATTTGGATAAAAAAAACAGTATTGCCGTTATCAATTATGTAAACAATACTTATGACAATGTTTCATTTTATGCCGGAGAAAATCTAAAATAACATATGATACCCTCCGGAACTTACATTTTTGATTCAAATTCTTTCCTTTTTCTCTCATTTAGTTATATTTGTATGAAACAAAACCAATCTTTGTAAACGGAGAGAACCGGGTGGTCAGTGCATTTTTTGAAGGGTCAGGCAGCTTTTTTTGCAGAATAATTATACTTTTACAGCTATAAAGTTTTTTACATGAAAAAAGCCATTATTATTTTATTTGTTTTTTTAATAACCGGAACTGTAACGAAAGCTGTCCGGAATGATTATTTAAATACTGAAACCACTATCTTTACTACAGATCATGGATTATCAAGTACTAAGATCACTGCGATTACACAGGATGAAAAAGGGTTTATCTGGATTGGTACGGAAGACGGATTGAATAAATTCGACGGTTACTGGTTTTGGGTATATAAGAAGAGTGAAAAAGATTCACTTTCTCTTACCAGTGACCACATCACGACCTTGTTTGTGGACTCCGGTCAACGGTTGTGGATCGGCACGATGGCTGGATTGCATTTGTATGAACCGGCTTCCGATCGCTTTGTCCGGGTCAACCTGAACCAACCGGACTATGTCATCAAAGACAGTCAATGCCAGTATATAAAGGAAGACGGGCAAGGATTTTTATGGTTTGCAACTTCCGGGCGGGGAGTTCTCCAGTATTCTCCGGCTACGGGCCAGAGTATACTTCATACACCTTCTCACACCCATCCCCTATCCAATTTATGTAGTAGTCACATTCGCTGCATTGAAGAGGACAGAGAGGGGAATATATGGTTCGGATCGGAAGATAAAGGCATCTCCGTTTATAACCCTAAAAACAATACTTTCCGGACGCTGAATATGTCTAACAGTCTGCTTCCGAGCAACGCTGTTTTCAGCCTGCAACGGCTGGAGGACGGGAATATGCTGATCTCTACGATTGGTGGAGGTGTGGTGATCTATGATAGTTACACCGGAACCATGACCGCTTTTCCGGATGTGTTCAATTCTGTATCTACCCGTTCTACTTTTTTTGCCATGGAAGACAGAAAAGGAAATCTGCTGACCGGAACGGAAGGAAACGGTCTGCTTATTTTTGATCCGGTAAACAGGAGGTTAGAGCGCCATCCGGTCTTTAATGAATATGCACAGGAGATCGGCAATACCAAAATTCATTTTATCTATGAGGATATGCATGGACACCTATGGATCAGTATGAATTACAAAGGCTTATGTCTGATCAAAAACCAATACAACGGATTCCGTCATTTCCGGCGAACCGCCAATAATTTCAATTCCCTGAGTTATGATCATGTGATGGGGATGACGATGGATAAGCAGGGAGACATCTGGATCGCTACTGATGGGGGTGGCATTAACCGGTATAATCCAAGGAGTAACCGGTATACCCACTATCTCCATAATGAAAAAGATCCCGGAACGATCCGTGACAATGCGGTCGTTTCGATTTTCTGCGATAGTAAGAACCATATCTGGGCGGGAACCTACACGGGCGGACTTTCCCGTCTGAACCGGGAAAGCGGGACTTTTACGACCTATATGGCCACAGGAGGGGCGGATGCTTTACAGGCTAATTTTATCAAATCTATTATAGAAGACAGGAATGGGTATTTATGGTTAGGGACAAATGGAGGCGGATTAAGCCGGATGGATCCACAAAATCATACATTCCGGACTTTCCGTGTGGAAGAGTACAGGGGATTGGCCAATGATTATATTACCAATCTCTTTATTGATAGTAAAGATCTTCTCTGGATTGGTACCTATTTTGGATTAAGCTGTATGAATATGGAGCGGGAATCCTTCACGCTATACGGAGCGGAAGAGGGATTGAGTGACCAGGGGGTGTACTCCATCACGGAAGATGAGCAGGGCACGATCTGGGTTGGCACTCAAAATGGCTTAAACCGGTTTATTCCCGAAGAGAACCGGTTTGTGAAAGAATTCCCCGGTAAATCTTCTAAATATAGTTCGGTAATCAATGGGATTGTTCCCCATAAAGACCAGTTATGGTTGAGTACCAACAACGGTGTAATCTGTTACTGGCCGGAGACAGGTGCCGCCCGTCATTATGACCAGCATACGGGTCTGGGAAATACGGAATTCATCTTAGCCTCTTATTATCAAAGTCCCCAGAACGAAATTTTCTTTGGTGGTGTGGATGGGATGAGTGCTTTCCATCCGGACCGTATCCAGTTAGATAATATTACTCCTCCGGTATACATCACTGGTCTGCGCATATCCAACCAGCCGGTAAGGATCCATGAAGTGGCAGAAGGAGAGGTGATTCTAAAAGAGAATATCACAGAAAGCCGGAAATTAAAATTAAACCATAAAATCAAAAGTTTTTCCCTGGAATTTACCGCTGTGGGTTCTCCGGAGCCTTTATCTATGATCTACGCCTGCCGCATGGAGGGTTTCAATGACCAGTGGATAGAGTATGAGAACAATCGCCGGTTTGCCACTTTTACCAATCTGAATCCGGGTACTTATAAGTTTCAGGTAAAAGCTACGAATAACCGGGAAATCTGGGGAGATGAATATACTTCCCTGCTTATTACCATTACTCCCCCTTTGTGGGCTACCTGGTGGGCCAAAGTGTTGTATGTCCTGATCTGTTTATTCATTGTATATAGTATTCTCAAGGTAGCCTTTATCCGGATGAAAGACAGGAATGAGATCCGTATCCAGCGGTTGAAAATGAAACAACAGGACGAGATCAACCAGGTAAAAACCAGATTTTTTACCAATATCAGTCATGAATTCCGTACACCTCTCACCTTGATCATTTCTCCCTTAGAGAGTATGCTCGCCTCTGAAACGGACCCCGAAAAGAAACAAACCCAGCAATTGATGTTACGGAATGCCCAGCGGCTGTTGCACCTGATCAATCAATTACTGGAGGTAAACAAGGTGGAAGATGGGAAAATAGGGATCAAAGCTCAGCCTTTGGAACTGACCTCTTTCGTGTCTGTAATCGTTGATTCTTTCCGGGAATTAGCCCAAAAGAAAGAGATAGAGCTTATTTACAGGTATAAACCGGCAGATCATAAAATCTGGTATGATCCGGATATGCTGGATAAATGTATCACCAATATTTTATCCAACGCATTCAAATTTACACCGGTAGGGGGGCAGATCGAGGTAAAGATCTTAGAAATAGATGAAGAAAATATGGGTCTAAGCATCAGTGATACTGGCATTGGGATGGATCAGGAAACGATGGAGCATGTTTTTGACCGCTTTTATCAGAAAGATAATAAAAAGATCGGTACAGGCATCGGGATGCATCTGACTAAAAGTCTTATTGAACTTCATCAGGGAAGTATCACCATTCAGAGCCAGGAGGGAAAAGGGACTACTTTCTACATACAGATCCTGAGAGGGAACTCCCATTTCAAACCGGAAGAGATCGTTCCCGAAGAATTCATTCCCTCTTCTGCCAATGTTATTAAAGAAAGGGAGACGGACCTTCTTCAAAAAGAGATCGCTTTGCAAACCCAACCGCAAACGACCGGAACAGAAAAAGAGAAAAGCAAACTGGATGATATTCTATTCCCTACCTCTTTCCACGGAACGATTTTAGTCATCGAAGATGATGAGGATATGCGAAACTATATTCGGGAAGAGCTGGAAAACACTTATAAGATAGAAGAGGCTACGGACGGGAAGAAAGGGTTAGATATGGCTTGCAGGCTGATACCTGACCTGATCATTACAGACATTATGATGCCAGGTATGAACGGCATTGACCTGTGCCGGAGTTTGAAGTCTAATCCGGAAACAAGCCATATTCCCATTATTATTCTGACTGCACAAGGAGACCAGGAACACCGGATGGAAGGATTGGAAACCGGGGCGGACAGCTATATTCCCAAACCGTTTAATATTAAACATCTGAAGATCCGGATCGAGAAATTAATCGAATTACGGAAAAACATGAAAGACCGGTTCAGTAAATCCCTCAATATGGAAGCTCAGGAGGTGACACTGACCAGTACGGATGAAAAATTATTACAAAATGCCATTGATTATGTCCGTAAACACATGGAAAGCCCGGATATGAGTGTGGAAGGGATGAGTAAGGAGTTAGGATTAAGCCGTACGCATCTGCACCGGAAGCTGAAAGCGCTAACAGGTCAGAGTCCGGTTGAATTTATTAAGACCATCCGGATGAAACAGGCTGCTTACCTGCTTAGTACAGGTAAATTAAGTATTTCAGAGGTGGGATACAAAGTGGGATATAATACTCCTTCTTATTTCAGTAGCAGTTTCAGCTCCCATTTTGGGATGTCTCCTTCTACCTATATGGAGCAGGCAGAGAAAAAAGCAAAAAGTAAACAGGGGGATTAATTCACAGGTAAGTACTTCACTTCCATACCCCGGATCGTTTCATTTACCTGTCCGTCTGCATACGCTATTTCACCGTTTACAAATGTGTTGCGGACCGTATGCCCGAAAGTAGTTCCTTCAAACGGAGACCAGCCACATTTATACAGGATATTTTCTTTGGAAACCGTCCAGGCTGTGTCCGGGTCCACCAACACCAGATCCGCATAATAGCCAGGGCGAATGTATCCTCTCCGGTCTATATGGAATAGTTCCGCCGGCAGATGGGACATTTTCTCCACCACTTTCTCATAGGTAAAAAGTCCCTGGGAAACCATTTCCAGCATAGCGACTAAAGAGTGTTGGATCAATGGTCCTCCGGATGCTGCTTTCAGGCAACTCCCCTCCTTTTCGGATAGCAAATGGGGGGCATGATCGGTGGCTATAATATCTACTTTGCCATTGTTCACTCCTTCCCGGAGTGCATTCCGGTCGTCCACCGTTTTGATGGCCGGATTCCATTTGATCCTGTTTCCATAGGTCGCATAATCCTGATCCGTAAACCACAGATGATGAACGCACACTTCGGAAGTGATCTTTTTCTCACCTAACGGCTTACTATTATCAAGCAAAGAGAGTTCTTTTTCCGTTGACATATGGAGAATATGCAGCCGGGTATTGAGTCTGGTTGCCAGTTCTACGGCTTCTGCCGAAGCCACATAGCAGGACTCGTCACTACGGATCTTACTATGGAAAGAGATATCCGGATCTTCTCCATAGAGATTGGTGTAATAGGCTATATTTTTCTGTATAATCTCTTCTTTTTCAGCATGCACGGCAATCAACAGGTCTGTTTCACCGAAGATACGTTCCAAGGTCTCTTTCTTGTCGACCAGCATGTTTCCGGTGGAAGAACCTAAAAAAAGTTTTAATCCAGGAATACGACTTGGGTCAAGTTGCTGAATCTCTTTCAGATTGTCGTTCGTACCTCCGAAGAAGAAAGAGTAGTTAGCAGCAGAAACCTCTTTTCCCCTTTCTAATTTCCATTCTAACTCTTTCAGGGTAGTGGTTTGGGGCTTAGTGTTTGGCATATCCATAAAAGTAGTTACCCCTCCGGCTACAGCAGCCCGGCTTTCACTGGTGATATCTCCTTTATGGGTTAATCCCGGCTCACGGAAATGAACCTGATCATCGATTACTCCCGGCATCAACAGTTTACCGGCAGCATCAATTACCTGATCAGCCACTATATTTTCAGGCAGATCTCCTTCAAATACAGCTTCTATAAATGGTTGATTGATCAGAACAGCTCCTTTGAAAGAGCGTCCTTCATTGATTATATGTGCATTTTTGAGAAGAATCCTACCCATTTTCTATATCTTTTCCGATTAAACACGCGACTTACCTGTTTCTGTTCTGATAAGTATTATTTTTTCTGAGGATATTTGCGGAAGAAACTCCACCACTTCAGTTGCAGAACGCCAAACAGCGCTTCTCCAAAGATAGAGGAATTCATTTTGGAAGTACCTAAGACCCGGTTAATAAAGATTATGGGTACTTCCACGACTTTAAATCCACATTTATGAGCGGTAAACTTCATCTCAATCTGGAAAGCATATCCTTTAAAATGGATATTATCCAGATCTAAGGTTTCCAGCACCTGCCGGCGGTAACATTTGAATCCGGCTGTCGTATCCTGGATTGCCAGTCCTGTCACCATACGCACATAAACAGAGGCAAAATAGGACATCAACACACGGCTCAACGGCCAGTTCACTACGTTCACACCATTACAATACCGGGAACCGACCGCTACATCTGCTCCCAGTTCCGTGCAGGCCGCATATAGTTTGGGTAAGTCACCGGGGTTATGACTAAAGTCAGCATCCATCTCAAAGATAAAGTCATAAGCGTGCTCAATTGCCCACTTAAAACCACAGATATAAGCTGTGCCTAATCCCAGTTTGCCGGATCTTTCAATGAGAAAAAGTCGTTCAGTGTATTCTGTTTGTAATTTTTTTACAATATCAGCGGTACCGTCAGGAGATCCATCGTCTATAATTAAAATATGGAACTCTTTTTCCAGATTGAAGACTGCCCGGATAATATTTTCCACATTCTCTTTTTCATTATATGTGGGAATGATAACAATACTATCTGACATAATCTTTTATAAATGAGTAACAGTTTTACCGTTCCAAAGGTAGATATTTTAATTCATTTAAGACAATCCTACTATACTATTTTGTACAAAAGCCCTACCTTTGCAGAAAGAAGATTGACTTTGGATATACAAGATTTATTAAAATTATATGCAGCCCATCCGCAGGTTGCGGCATTGGATGCGTTATTAAAAGATCCCACATCCCAAAATATATTTCTCAAAGGATTAAGTGGTTCAGGTGCTGCCCTGACATTCGCCTCTCTTTTCACAAGAACAGGGGGTAGCTACGTGTGTGTGTTAAATGACCTCGAAGAGGCCGGTTATTTTTATCATGACCTGATGCAGTTGACGGGGAGTGAACGGATCTACTTTTTCCCCTCTTCCTATAGAAGATCTATTAAATACGGTCATACGGATCCGGCGAATGAAATTCTCCGGACGGAGGTTTTAAGTATGTTGCAGAACAAAAATGCCTCTTTTGTTATTGTTTCCTATCCGGATGCATTAGCCGAGAAGGTCGTTTCCAGTGAGACCCTGAAGCAAAATACCCTGAAGATCCATGTAGGGGAAAAATTAGATAATATGTTTGTTTCCGATGTACTGGACGCTTATGGATTTGAACATGTGGACTATGTTTATGAGCCGGGACAATATGCCATTCGAGGGAGTATTTTAGATGTATTTTCATTTTCACATGAATTTCCTTACCGTATAGACTTCTTTGGGAATGAAGTGGAAACGATCCGGTCGTTTGATGTGGAAACACAGCTTTCTAAAGAAAAATTAGATAGCATTTATATCGTGCCGGAGATTAGCCGGGATGACCGGTCTGACACTTCTATCCTGAATCTACTACCTACCGGAACAGCGATCGCTTTCCAGGATATGGCCTGGGGAAAAGAACGGATTGACAGTATCCGGAATGAAGAACCTATCGTGGGGGATGAAGAATCTTTCCGGGATATGGAGCATATGCAGAGCAAACTCATTACCGGGGATGATTTCCTGCGCAGTACAATGGACTATCGCCGGATCCAGTTTGGAAATAAAGGGATCGGAACGGTGGATGCGACCCTTACTTTTCAAAGTGAGATACAGCCTATCTATCATAAGAATTTTGATCTGGCCAGTGAATCCTTTCATTCCTTTCTGGAAAAAGGATATACGATTTATATTTTAAGTGACGTGGAGAAACAGACCACCCGGATCCGGACGATCTTTGAAGACCGGGAGGATCCGATCCCTTTTACTCCGGTTAACAAAACCATCCATGCTGGATTTGCGGATGCCACGCTGAAAGCCTGTTTCTTTACGGACCATCAGCTATTTGACCGTTTTCACAAGTTCAACCTGAAAAGTGAAAAGGCACGAAGCGGTAAGATCACACTATCCCTGAAAGAGCTGAATCAGTTCACGACCGGAGATTACATCGTGCATATTGACCACGGAGTGGGTCAGTTCGGTGGATTGGTCCGCACAGAGGTGAATGGTAAGATACAGGAAGTGGTTAAACTGATCTACCAGAATAATGATATTATATTTGTCAGTATCCATTCCCTTCACAAACTTTCTAAATACAAAGGAAAAGACAGCGGGGAACCTCCTAAATTAAGTAAATTAGGAACCGGGGCCTGGGAAAAGATGAAGGACCGGACCAAGAAAAAGGTCAAGGACATTGCCCGGGATCTCATCCTCCTCTATTCCAAACGAAAAGAAGAGAAAGGGTTTTCTTATAGTCCGGACAGCTTTATGCAACATGAACTGGAGGCCAGTTTTATTTATGAGGATACTCCGGACCAGATGAAAGCGACTTCGGATGTGAAAGGGGATATGGAAAATCAACGTCCCATGGACCGGTTGATTTGCGGAGATGTTGGATTCGGCAAAACAGAGATCGCAATCCGGGCAGCCTTTAAAGCGGTATCTGATAATAAACAGGTAGCCGTGTTAGTGCCTACCACCGTGTTGGCTTTCCAGCATTTCCAGACTTTCTCGGAGCGTCTGAAAAATTTTCCCTGCCGGATTGAATATATCAGCCGGGCACGGACAGCCGGACAGATCAAAGCTACCTTGAAAGACCTGAAAGAAGGCAAAGTGGATATTCTGATCGGAACCCACCGGTTAGTCAGTAAAGATGTTCAGTTTAAGGATCTGGGATTATTGATCATTGATGAGGAGCAGAAGTTTGGTGTATCTGTAAAAGAGAAACTGCGCCAGATGAAAACGAATGTAGATACGCTTACGATGACCGCTGCACCGATTCCAAGAACTCTTCAGTTCTCTTTGATGGGTGCCCGTGACCTGAGCAGTATCACCACTCCCCCACCCAACCGGTATCCGGTCCAGACAGAAGTAGAACGGTTCAATCCGGATATTATACGGGAAGCGATCAATTTTGAGATGAGCCGGAACGGACAGGTTTTCTTTATTAACAACCGGATTCAGAACATCCACGAAATAGAGGCTCTGGTACGCCGGGAAGTTCCGGATGCCCGTATTTGTGTCGGGCATGGACAGATGGAGCCGGAGAAACTGGAAAAGATCCTTCTGGACTTTATCAATTATGAATATGATGTCCTGATTGCGACCAGTATTATCGAGAGTGGTATTGATGTTCCGAATGCCAATACGATCATCATTAATAATGCCCATCAGTTCGGACTTTCCGACCTTCACCAGCTACGCGGACGTGTAGGCAGAAGCAACCGGAAAGCTTTCTGCTATCTGCTTTCTCCTCCTCTTTCCACACTCAGTGCGGAAGCACGACGCCGTTTGCAGGCGATCGAGAACTTTGCGGAATTGGGTAGTGGTATCCATATAGCTATGCAGGATCTGGATATCCGGGGAGCCGGTAATATGTTAGGAGCTGAGCAGAGTGGATTTATCGCAGATTTAGGATATGAAACGTACCAGAAGATATTAGAGGAAGCGGTGGATGAATTGAAACAGGAGGAATTTGCCGATCTTTATAAAGAGGAGGATACGGATAAGCCCAACACGGGTATGGATTATGTACGGGAAACCTATGTGGAAAGTGATCTGGAACTGATGTTTCCTCCTACTTATATACCCAATGATTCGGAAAGAGTATCTCTTTACCGGGAATTAGATAAAATGGAGGAAGAAAGGGACATCCTTGCTTTCACAGAACGGCTGAAAGACCGTTTTGGTAAAATCCCGAAGGAAGGAAAAGAGTTGATCCGGGTCGTACGCCTACGTAGGCTGGCCAGACGATTGGGTATGGAAAAAGTTATACTCAAAAAAGGTCAAATGAGCCTGTTCCTTGTTTCCAACCCGGAAAGCCCTTACTACCAGAGTGACGCCTTTGGCAAACTTCTGGCATTTATTCAACGCCATCCGAGGGAATGTAATCTGCGTGACCAGAATGGCAAACGAAGTATTGTAATTAAAAATGTTCCGACAGTGGAAACGGCTTGTGCCCTGCTGGAGGAAATGGATAAGGATAAAATTAGTAGTTAAAAGAGTCAGAGGAGTTAAGTAATATATTTTCGCCTTTTCATTACTTGATTCCTCTGACTCCTTACCTACTTTGACTCCTTACCTCCTTTAACTACTAAAAAGCAATAGCATGAAAAAGACATTAGTAGACCTTTTTGAAGAATCCGTGAAAAAATATCCGGAAAACCCTTTCCTTTGGGAAAAGACTACGGATCGTTTTGAACCTACTACCTATACTCAGGTAAAAGAACAGGTATATGAATTAGGAGCTGGATTAGTGGCACTGGGAGTTCAGCAAAAAGAGAACATAGCTCTTCTGAGTGAAGGCAGGAACGCATGGATCATCGGTGAGTTAGCCATGTTTTATGCCGGAGCAACCAATGTTCCCCTTTCTATCAAACTGGAAGAATCCAATGACCTGCTATTTCGTCTCAAACATGCGGATGTAAAGTATATAATGGTATCCGGTTCCCAGCTTAAAAAGATACGGGCGATCATGGACCAGCTTCCTTTGATTGAGAAAGTCATTGTTTTTGATGAGCAGCCGGAATACCAGGAGAAAGAAATCTCTTTTTCCGAGGTATGTCAATCCGGGAAACAATGGTTGCAGGATCATCCGTTAGAGGAATTCCTGGCGATCGGACAATCCCTACAAAATGATGATTATGCCACAATTACCTATACATCGGGAACCACCGCAGATCCGAAAGGGGTTATTCTGACCCACCGTAATTACACAGCGAATGTGGAACAATCCCTGAGTTGTATTGATATAGACAGTAGCTGGCGAACACTGGTAATTTTACCCTTAGACCACTGTTTCGCTCATGTGGTCGGTTTCTACATATTTATGTCAAAGGGAGCTTCCGTGGGAACCGTACAGGTAGGACGTACCGGCATGGAAACACTTAAAAACATTCCGGTCAATATCAGAGAGTTTAAGCCTCATCTGATCTTAAGTGTGCCTGCTTTGGCAAAGAATTTCAGGAAAAATATTGAACAAGGGATACAGGCACAGGGTAAAACGGTGGCCAACCTGTTTCAGAAAGGGTTGGAGATCGCTTATATCTATAATGGAAATGGTGGGGATGATAAAGGAAAAGGTTGGCGTGCTATGCTTAAACCGGCAGTTTCTTTGTTTAATGCACTTATTTTCCGTAAAGTCCGGGAGAATTTCGGGGGAGAGCTGAAATTCTTTATTGGTGGAGGAGCGTTATTAGATAAAGATCTTCAAAAATTCTATTATGCCATCGGCATGCCGATGTATCAGGGATACGGACTAAGTGAAGCAACTCCGGTTATTTCGACAAACGGACCGGGTCGTCACCTGTTTGGGAGTAGTGGCATACTGGTCCGCCCCCTTGACCTGAAGATCTGTGACGCAGATGATAATGAGTTGCCAGCCGGAGAAAAAGGTGAAATTGTTATCCGTGGAGAAAATGTGATGGCGGGATATTGGAAGAATCCTGTTTCTACCGAAGAGACGATCAAAGACGGATGGCTCTATACCGGTGATATGGGATATATGAGTAAAGACGGGCTACTCTTTGTGTTAGGACGGTTTAAAAGTCTGCTGATCGCCAGTGACGGAGAAAAATATAGTCCGGAAGGCATTGAGGAGGCTGTAGTGGAACACATAGGCTACATCGATCAGTTCCTTCTCTATAATAACCAAAATCCGTATACGGTTGCCGTGTTGGTTCCGAATAAAGATAAGATCAAAAAGCAATTAGCCCATGAACAGTTGGATCTCCGCTCGGATGAGGGTAAAAAGAAAGCGATTGAACTCCTTCAATCCCAGCTAAACCGTTTCCGTAAAGGTGGAGATCTGGGAGGACTGTTTCCTGACCGCTGGCTACCCACCACTTTTGCCGTGCTGCCGGAACCGTTTACCGAACAAAATGGGATGGTGAACAGCACGATGAAAGTAGTTCGTGGAAAGGTTGAAAAAACATATATGGACCGTATTGAATACTTATATACGCCGGAAGGTAAAAATCCGGTAAATGCTAAAAATATACATTCGATCTCCTGAAAGACGGGAAAAGACCATGAAACGAATTTTTATCAAATAATTAATTACTATTTATCTATGAATTACAAAAAATCAATTTCATCACTCATGATTGCAACAGTACTTCTGGCAACAATTCCTGTCGCCGCGGACAATGTGTTGAAACAGGAGATCAAACAGGGGTGGACATTCAAACAGGTACGGGGTAACAATTGGTATCCCGCCACTGTGCCAGGGGTAGTCCATACAGATCTGATGGATAACAACATTATTGAAGATCCGTTTTTCAGGCTGAACGAACGAGGTGTTCAGTGGGTTGACAAAGAGGACTGGGAATATAAGACCACTTTGCATGTCTCTCCGGAAATATTCAGTAAAGAAAATATTGAACTGGATTTCAAAGGGCTGGATACGTATGCAGATGTTTATCTGAACGACTCCTGCATCCTGAAGGCAAACAATATGTTCCGCGAGTGGAGAGTAAATATTAAAGAGTTGGTAAAAAGCGGTGAAAACGAATTCCGTATTTATTTCCACTCTCCGATCAAAGTGGATATTCCGAAATTCGATGCGCTCCACTATCCTCTGGAAGCCGGAAACGACCAATCGGAAAACGGGGGTGTATTTGATAAGAAAGTAAGTGTATTTGCCCGTAAAGCAGGTTACCACTATGGCTGGGACTGGGGTCCGCGCCTGGTGACCAGTGGAATCTGGCGTCCAATCTATTTAGTGGGTTGGAACGATGCCCGGATTGATAATGTGCACTATGTACAGGAAAAAGTAACGGCTAAACAGGCGAAAGTAAAAGCCCGTGTGGAGGTGATTGCTGACAAAGCCGGTGAAGCGACTATTGAGATCAAGGCAGACGGTATAAAAAATACCTGGACTAAAAGGGCAAATCTGGTAAAAGGTAAAAACCTGATCGAAACAGACTTAGTGATCCATAATCCTAAACTTTGGTGGAGTAATGGATTAGGAGAAGCTCACCTATATCCGTTTACCACCTCTGTACAGATGAACGGACAGGTAGCCGACAGTAAAACGGAGAATATCGGTTTAAGAGACCTGAAAGTGATCCGTGACAAAGATGAAGCCGGTCACACTTTCTACTTCCGGCTGAACGGAGTCAATGTATTTATGAAAGGGGCAAACTACATTCCCCAGGACAACTTTCTTCCCCGGCTGACAGATGCAGATTATGAAAAAACAATCATGGATGCAGTAAACGCGAATATGAATATGCTTCGTATCTGGGGTGGTGGTATTTATGAAGAGGACATATTCTACGACCTGTGTAATAAGCATGGTATTCTGGTATGGCAGGATTTTATGTTCGCTTGTAGTACCTATCCGATGAATCCGGAGATGCTGGAAAATATCCGTCAGGAAGCTATCGATAATGTGGTACGTCTGAGAAATCACCCCAGTATTGCTATTTGGTGTGGTAATAATGAAAATCATACTGCCTGGTTTAACTGGGGCTGGATGCCAAAATATGAGAAATTAGGGGTACTGGAGGAATTACGCAAAGATTACAAAGACCTATTCCATGGCGTACTGCCTGAGGTGATAGAGGCATACGACCCAACCGCCTTCTATTGGCCTTCCTCTCCTTACGGTGGGGATCCGGATGCAAGAACGGAAAGTGGTCTTCCGAACTGGAATCCGAACGGGGACGCACACTACTGGGGTGTATGGCATGCGAAAGACTCCATTGCCAACTACAATATTATCCGTGCCCGTTTCTTTTCAGAATATGGTTTCCAATCCTTCCCTGAATACCAGTCTGTACTTAAATATGCTCCGGAAGAGCGTGACCATGATATCTTCTCAGAAGTCATGATGGCACACCAGAGAGGTGGTAGCCATGCGAATGGGCTGATTGAATGGTATTTGTTAAACGAATACCGCCAGCCTAAAGATTTTCCGAATTTCTTATATATGGGACAATTATTACAGGGGGATGCGATCAAAACAGCGATTGAAGCTCACCGCCGGGATATGCCATACAATATGGGAACCTTGTACTGGCAACATAATGACTGCTGGCCTGTTGCTTCGTGGTCAAGCCGTGACTATTACGGACGTTGGAAAGCTCAGCACTACTTTACCAGAAAAGCCTTTGAAGATATTCTGCTCTCTCCTATTGCTAAAGATAATCAACTGGATATATTTATTGTATCTGACCGTCTGAAAGCGAGTCGTGGAAATCTGGAAATACGGGTCATGGATCTGTACGGCAACCTGTTGTTCCAACAGAAAAAAGCGATCTCAGTTCCTGCGAATACCAGTAAATCTCAATATACCGTTTCACTGCCGGAGATCCTGAAAGGAAAAGAGAGAAATGAAGTGGTAGTAACCGTCCGTTATACAGATGAGAAACAAAAAGTATATACTAATAACTACTATCTGAGCCGTTACAAAGATATTGACTTTCCGAAAGCAACGATTAAAACAAGTTCTGTTCAGGCAGAAGGAGGCTTTCATGTAACAGTAGAAAGTGATGTAGTGGCACGTGGGGTATTTCTTAGTATAGACGGAATAGACAATTTCTTCTCTGACAACTATTTTGATCTTTTGCCGGGAGAACCTGTTACGATCCATGTCGCAACCTCTTTGGATAAAGCATCCTTTGATAAGCAGTTGAAAACTGAAAGCATTGCAGATGCCTATTAAATAAAACGGGAAGGATAGGTTCCTTCCTTATAAAAGGAAAGCACGGATGCTGGAATAATAAATATTCCTTTCATCCGTGCTTTTTATTTTTTATCCGGTTATTCGGATTTCAGACTTTTTACCGGATTCGCACTGGCAGCTTTCCAGTTCTGGAAAGTAACTGTCAACATCGTAATAGTAGCGACCAGAATAAAAGCCATAACAAATACCCACCAGTAGATCGGGGTTTTAAAGGCGAAATTCTCCAGCCATTTCCGGATGCAGACATAGGCGATAGGAGCTGCCACTACAAAACAAAGGCAGATCATATGCAGATAAATTTTATTGAACATAACCAGGATATCCCGGATCCCCGCTCCCATGACTTTACGGATCCCTATTTCTTTTTTACGGTATTGCGTTTCAAACATCACCAGGCCAAATACTCCGACAATAGAGATCAGAATGGCTAAGGCACTGAATAGAGAGATGATCCGGCTGAGTTTATCTTCTTTTTGATAAAGCTGATTAAATATCTGATCATAAAATTCGATATGAACAGGATAAGCAGGATCCACTTCCGCAACGGATTTCCGAATATGATCCACTGCTGCAAAGTGATCCGTACCGGCACTCAGACGAACATAGGATATTTGAAGTGGATAGGGTACGCCAGTCATAAAAACATAGTTCGCATCCTGTAATCTTAAAGAGGTCAGTTTGGGATCTTCTGAAAAACCAATGATATTACCCATGAAAAATCTGAAATCCATTAATCCCAGTTCCAGGCCATATTTATCACGCATCTGTTTATTCAGGATCATAGGCATTCCGGAACTTTTCTCATCTGCCAACGAAAGATCCCGTCCTTCCACAATCGGAATCCCCATCACAGAAAAGAAGTTTGGAGAGACTGCAATAGAATAATAGGGAATGGTTATATCGTTCATGTCAATACCACTGGTACTATATGTATCTTGTCCTCCTACTTTTTCAGAAGAGAAAGCTACATCTTCCACACCAGGATACGATTTCCATTTATTTGCGAGGGTTTCCCTATGTTCAACATACAAACTACCACTTAATTCCACCACAGCAATCTGATCCTTATCAAATCCAACCTGGAATTCCTGCATAAACTTCCGTTGGATATGGACGAAAGAAGAGGCGATGATCAGCACGACAGAGACAGTAAACTGAAAACCGATCAAAACGGTCCGGAACTGTCTCCCCTTTGGGGTCAGTCCAAAATTTCCTTTCAATACCAGGGCCGGGGAAAAAGAGGTCATATAACGGGCCGGATAGAGCCCTGCCAGCAAACCGATCACTAAAGACAGAAGAGCGGTACCAGCAAGAAGAGGTATATTATTTACCAGGTCAATCCCTGCTTCTGTAAAGGTAAACAAATGAGTCTGTCGCAGAAATCCCAGTAACAGGATAGCCAGGAACCAGGAAAAGAAGCTGATCAGAACTGCCTCAATTATTAAACTCATCCGTAACACCTTATCTGAACTACCCAACACCTTTTGTGTATTAATACTTTTTACTCTTCCAGGAGCCAGGGCAGTACTGAAATTGGTAAAGTTGATGGCTGCAATGATAATAACCAGTAACCCGATCCCTAATAATAGCAGGATACTTTCCTGATTTCCACCCCTCAGTATTCGCTGGTCCCGATGAGCACTTTCAAAATAAACATCATGTAAGGGAGTCAATTGAATTTGTGCTTCTTCCTTACCTATCTTCGTAAAATCAAAATTACGATTAAACGTCTCTTCTACTAATAAGGCAGACTCTGGTGTATCCAATAACAGGAAACACAAAAAGTTACTCGCCTGCCAGTTGTCCATGGCAAAAGCCGGATCAATCGCTGTATAAATGACATTCCCCAACTGACTGTTCCCCGGAAAATCTTTATAAACAGCTCCGACCACTAATTCCGTCTTTTCCTTTGTCCAGACAGGTTCCTCCATCAATAAATGTCGTCCTACAGCCGATTCTTTTCCAAAAATCTTTTCTGCCAGACTTTGAGGTATCAATACTTTTTCCGGATCATGAAGACAATGTTCCTCTCCCTGAATGATTCTGAAACTGAATACTTTCGTCACCTCTGCATGTGCAGTCACGATTTGTTCCTTAAATCCTCTCTTTTCTCCATGATCCATCACAGAAAAGTAGACCTGTGAATTAAACGGATTGACCAGGGTTCCGGCTTCAATATGAGGAGAAGACTGAAGGACTGTTTCCACTAAAGGTCTGGGAAGAATCACATCAAAGACCCCGCCCCCCGGAATTTGCAGGTAGATCAACCCGGAATATACGTTCGGAATTAGTATGGAAACGATCAAATCCATACTCATACTTCACCTGCATAACAATCACAATAAATGCAGCAAAAGCAATGGACAAACCAACTACATTTAAGAAAGTTGCCATACGAAACTTTTTAAATAAACTCCGGAAGTTTTGTAAATGGGTCTTCATACGTCGACTTCGTTTTCAAATATGAATTTTCAGAAACGGTTTAAATAAATTCACTCACTGATGATACGATGCTACCATCAAACAGACTGATCAC
>JAJQEE010000193.1 GCA_021201865.1 Tannerellaceae bacterium
TCAATAATAGCAAAAAATAATCCCCTTTTTTCTTGTTTTATAATATAGTATCTTAAGAGACTGTTAGTAGTCTTTATCATTGGATTGACAAATTCTCTTTTCCTGAATTTAAATCTTCCCTTCTATACATCTCGTACGGAAGGGAAGGGTACTATTCATCGTAAACGTATATTACTGAAATGTTAAATCTATGTGTGTCTTAGAATGGAGGATAACCCGTGTTCTGTTTTAACTTTGGATTTGCCTGCCATGCATTTAAAGGAATAGCAAAGATCTTTCTGTATTCTTCCCCATGATTTGCTTTTTTAACAAAACGGGCATCAAAGAAAGTGCCAAAGCGGATACAGTCCTGACGGGAGAAGTTCTCCCATGCAAATTCCAGTTTTCTTTCCAACATGATCTCATCTAATGTTACGGTGGTGTAATTGTGGTCGGAGTTACCGAATCCACGTTCCCGGATGGTGTTCACTAACGAGGTTGCTTCTGCATTTCTACCCAGTCGTACGAGAGCTTCTGCTTTCATCAGATATATATCTGCATATCTGAAAATATGAATGTCGTTCTCTGCTGCTGTAGTCACACTTTTATCAATCGGCCATTTCCAGCAACGGGCCCCGTCTTCCTGGTGTACGGCTCCCCAACCGGTTGCCGGGTCATAGTTATTATCATCTGTCAGGATGGTAATGTCTTTCGTATGGATCAGGGGACGGTCATGTGCTGTTAATAGAATCTCTTTTGTATCGGGATCTCTCATTTCTCCCAACAGGAAAGACCCTTCCAGCCGGCTGTCGGCTTCATCAAATAGTTTGACATAATCCGGTTGGGCACTCAGTCCGTTATGACCTTCCGCACGGATGCCTAAAGCCTTTCTGGCATTGTAGTGCAGTGTCCAGAGGAAGAGTTGGTTCCGGGTTTCCGGATAGTCCTTGATCTCCGGGTCATTCACACTATAAACAGCTACCAGCATGGCTTCCCGGGAGATCTCGTTATTGATCTGGAAATTTGTTTTGTAATCCGGTTCCAGCATATACCCTAAGGTCATTGCTTCATCACAGGCGTCGATCACTTCCTGCCAGCGGGGACTATCTACTCCCCATGCTTCTGCATTCAGGTAGGATTTCGCTAATATAGCCAAAGCGGAGCCTTTGGTGAATTTGCCATAGGTAGTACCGGATACTTCACTGATAAGCTGCTCTTTGATCTCTGTTAGCTCTTTAATGAGGAAATCATAGGCTTCTTTCCGGGGTGTGACCTCTGGTAACTCTGTCTCTCCGTAGCTGGTGACTAAAGGGAAATTTCCGAAGTTATCGATCATCACGTAGATCCAGAACGCGCGAATCCCTCGGATCTCTGCTAATGTTCTCTTTTTAATCTCAGCATCCAGTTCACGCCCTTCGACGGTACTGTATACCAGGTTGCAGCTTGCAATTGCTTTGGTTGCAATATTCCAGCATTTATCCAACGCATTGGTGCTTGCTGTCCAGGTGTGCTGGTGTAATTCCCGGAATTGTCCGGCATCGTACCAGTCCCCGCCGACACGGGTGGGAACAATGGGCATATCACCGGCACAATCGAGTGAACCAAACGTAGTGTGTGTGTGATATTGACTGAAGGTACGGTAGACCGGGCCCATGATTGCTTCGATCTCTGCTTCTGTCCGTCCGAAATTATCGGCATCGACCGTACCGTAGATCGTTTCATCCAGGTCTGTACAGGCTGGAGTGACTAACAGGGATGCTCCGCAGAGCATATATATAATTGAACTCTTTTTCATATGAATAAATCGTTTTAGGAAAATTAGAATGTTAAGTTAACTCCGATGGTGAAGGTTCTTGCTTTCGGGAAGAACTGACGGGATTCAATACCCGGAGACAAACCAACATCTTTGTTAGTTTCATCATTTAATTCCTGGGCACGAACCAACTCCACTTCCGGATCTAATCCTTTGTATTTAGTAAGTACGAACAGGTTTTGAGCAGCTACATAGAGCCGTGCCCGGTCTAACCAGGATATTTTTTGTGTATCGAACGTATACCCCAGTGCCATGTTGTCTAAACGGACATAAGAGGCATTTTCCAGGTAGAAAGAACTGATACGGGGATCTTCTTTCAATTGATAAATAAGAGGATCATTCAATGCGTTTGTCCCGATAAGCTGACTGGAGTTTCCATAAGCGGCACGTGGATTGTTGAATACTTTCTGTCCTAAAGAGCCACGGAAGAAGAAACTCAGGTCCCAGGCTTTGTAACTGAAGGAGTTGTTCCATCCGAATGTTACTTTCGGTTGGGCGCTTCCCACATAAGTACGGTCATCGTCAGAGATCTGTCCATCATTGTTCAGGTCACGGAAGATCCATCTGCCACTTTCATCAATTCCCAGACATTCCAGCATAAAGAATTGTCCGACCGGACGGCCCACCTCTACGACATGGGAGGTCGTATTGGACCCGCCACGGATCCATGGGGAACCGGTGTAAATACGGTCTGTCGTGTAGAGGTCATTGGAAAGTTTGGTGATTTCATTCTTGTTATGTGACAGGTTTACGGACGTATTCCAGCTGAACTCTTTATTCCGGATCACATCTAAGTTCAACAGTACTTCAATCCCTGTATTTTTCATATCTCCTACATTCGCCTGCATACGTTCATACACATACGGAGGAGTCGGAACTTTGTAGCTATATAACATATCACTGGTCCGCTTGTCATACCATTCAATCGTACCATTCAACCGGTTGTTGAACAATGTGAAATCCAGACCAATATTTAACATGGCTGTCTGTTCCCATTTCAGGTCCGGGTTCGGATTCTGATTGATCGTATATCCTGTTCCCCAGGCTCCGTCTACATAATAAATTCCTTGCGTACCGTACAACTGCAAGCTTTTATAAGGTTTCAAACCATCCTGGTTACCGGTGATACCATAACCTGCCCGGATCTTCAGGTCGTTGATCCAGTGAATATCTTTCATGAAATCTTCCTGTGAGATCCCCCAGGCTGCCGAAGCAGAAGGGAAAGTACCCCATTTGTGGTTCGCCCCGAATTTCGAGGAACCGTCCCGGCGGACAGTTGCAGTGATCATATAACGTTCTTTAAAACTATAATGGGCACGGGCAAAGAAAGAAATCAGTTTGAAAGACTCTTTGTTTGAATAGACATCTCCCGGTTTTAAACCTACTCCGGATTGAAGTGCATTGTAAGTCAGGTCGTTGATCAGGAAATCACTGTTTTGACCGTGAAATATGGAGTAGATGTTCTCTTCCCATGAGTAACCAGCCATAGCCTGTAGTTTATGCTCTTCCTCTGCACCGAATGCCTTTTCGTAATCCGCCGTCCATTCCATCAGGTTTCGTTTTTCGATGGTGTTTTCTTTCTTTGCGAAACCTGTCGTATTCAGACCCGTTTTGGTGTCGGAGTGTTTGAACTCGCTATATTCACTGGAAGAATAACTTTTATACAGATTTGCTTTCAGGTTCAGGCCATCTATGATCGTGAACTGGATGTCTCCTGCGCCATAGTAATAGATACTTTCTCTTTTTCTCTCATTCAAATCCTGCATTTGTACAGGGTTACCATTGTCGAACTCTCCGTTTTGTTTCGTGAAATAACTTCCATCTGCATTGTAGACAGGATAGACCGGAAGCATCGTATAAGCTAACAGAAACTCATCATCTTCCGGAATATAGGATTCTGAGATGGTTGCATTGGTGGTGATCCCGATCCGTAAGCGGTCATTGATCGCACGTTGCTGGAATTGCAGACGGAAATTGTAACGCTCTAACGAGTTATTACGGATGATCCCGTTCCGGTCTAAATAGCTGAAAGAAGCACGGTAGTTATTTTTAGATCCACCCCCTGACATGGAGATCGCATGGTTTTGGGAAAAACCAACCCGTGTCAGTTCATCAAACCAATCTGTATCTGCGCCATACTGGTCATAGGTAGAAGTTTCAGCTCCTACGGATTTCGCATAGTTTCTCCATTGGTCCGCATTCATCACATCCGGTTTGTTGGCCATCTGGTCAAATGCCACATATCCATCATAGAC
>JAJQEE010000035.1 GCA_021201865.1 Tannerellaceae bacterium
GCTGAAGTTCACCTATTTATCAACATTGTAAATTTTCCGACCACCCCTGATCTCCTGATCCGAAATATAAAAATCCTGATTCATATATATTTTAAAGCGGATCACAGATCCTCATATCCAGCAGGCGGGGATTGAAATTGAGTAAGGCCGATCTACGATTCCCCTTCGACGAACAAGGTTACAACTTGTTTATCAATGGGGTAGTGGTCGATAAAATCTTCCAACCACGACTAACTACAAATCCGGCAGGTCCAAAAGGTTGATCTTGATCTCTTAAGTCCTGTAAGGACGGCATATAATAGCCTGGGATGCAAGTCCCAGGTCAGGTATCAGGAGTCCATGGAGTCCTGTAAGCACGACACTGCATATACAAACTTATTGTTTTCATAAGATGGGGGTGTACCTACAGCACACCCTTGGGTGGGGATTTCCCTACCTGGGACTTGCATCCCAGGCTATTATATGCCGTCCTTACAGGACTTAAGAGATAAAGATCACCCTTCGCCAATCACCCTTCGCAAGAATCTGCCGAACATGACTGGGCGCATCCCTGGACTATTGGCTAAGGCCGATCTTCGATTGATGGTACCCCTTTGGGGTTATTTACGCACTGATCAGAGATCCTCTACGACTAATCTTAAAATATCTACCCACCCTGTCCGCAACGGTAAGAATCTTAAAATAGGATAAAATATATGGGGCCAAACAGGCCGTCTTTCGGATATAGATGTTATATTTACATCATTATTTAATCATTAAAATAAGAATGTCATGAGTGAAAAAAATGATTTTATTTATGATGAAGATGATTCTGTAAAATTTATTCAGAACTATCTTCCACAGGAATTGAAAGGGAAGTTCAGCAATGATGATATCAATTATATTGTAGACCTGATTTATGACTACTATGATACGAAAGGATATCTCTCTGATAGTAAGGATGAAGATACCGATATAGAAATTGATGAGGAAGAATTGGTGAACTATGTGATCAAAAACGCCCAAAAAGATGGTATGGGTAAGTATACACCGGAAGAAATTACCTTTATCGTACAGGGCGAGCTGGAATATTGCGACTCTATCAACATGTTTGATTGAAATTTGTTATATACTAAACAGGAATGTTTTAGTAAAATAAATAGATATGAAAGATGTAAAATTATTAGTTGTTGCCCTGTTGGGTATGGCGATTATATTATCCGGATGTGGAGCCAGTAATACCGTAAAAGGCACTGGTATCGGTGTAGGAGCCGGTGGTGCGGTCGGAGCCGGTGTAGGGGCGATTGCCGGAAACACAGCGCTGGGGGCTATTATTGGTGCTGCTGTGGGTGGCACGGCAGGTGCTTTGATCGGTAAAAAAAATGGATAAGCAGAAAAAAGAGATCCAGGAAAAGGTGCCGGATGCCACTGTGGAAACGGTAAATGACGGCGAAGCCTTGAAGATCACTTTTGATTCAGGTATTCTGTTTGCTACGAATTCAAGTACAGTTAGTGAAGCTTCCAAGAGCTCCTTACAGAATTTTGCCACTACGCTGAAAGAAAATCCGGATACGGATATTAAAGTGATTGGCTACACAGACAATACGGGTGCAGTGGATTATAACCAGACATTATCTGAGAAACGTGCTCAGAGTGTTTATAATTATCTGACACAACAGGGAGTAAGTACTTCCCGGATGGAATTTGAAGGAAAAGGGATCCATGACCCGGTAGCGGATAACACGACCGCGGAAGGACGTTCCCTGAATCGTCGGGTGGAGATCCTGATCCTGGCAAATGAAAAAATGGTACAGGAAGCAAAAGCCGGAACTTTACAGTAATAAAAGGATATAGAACGGTCACCACAACCGTTTTTAGTAAGATAAGCACGGATCACACGGAGTAAACTGTTTATTATTTTTTGTAAACAGAGGCCTCCGGTGATCCGTGCTTTTTCTATTATTCGTTAAATGAAATGAATATCTTTTGACTCTCCGTTCCGGCAGATGAACATTTCCTATAGGCCCTTGTTTATGTAGCATGATTTATGATGAGTTTTTAAATGATTAAAACCTTGGTAAAATGAAGAAGTATTTTCTATTATATTCTCTCATCCTTCTGGCAGTCGTCTCTTGTCAGAAGGATCCGGATACCTCTAAATTAGATGATGATTTTCCTGTATCAACCAGTTATGATAAGAGTGCTGTATTTTCTAATTACAGTACTTTTTATATTCCCGATAGTGTGTTAGTGCTGGACGGGAATGAAAGAGCCAGTTATCTGACAGAGGAAAATGGTGGTAGTATCATTGCTGCTTTTGTCAAAAATATGGAGAACCGGGGGTATACTCAGATCGCGGATAGAGATAGCGCAGATCTGGGGTTACAGGTTTCTTATGTCCAGGATGTGAACTACATCGGTTCCGGTGGATATTATGACGATTACTGGTGGTGGGATTATCCCGGATACTGGGGACCCGGCTATTGGGGTAACTGGGGAGGATGGTATTATCCTTACTCCGTATATTATTCCTATTCAGTAGGTTCGCTATTAGCTGAGATGGTCGATCTGGATACCGTTACTCCGGTGAATGAAAGTTCTAAACTACCAGTCATCTGGACTGCTTATATGAGTGGTTTGTTGTCCGGCTCCAGTAATATTAATAAACAATTGGCTGTGAATGCGGTTGACCAGGCTTTTGCCCAGTCTCCTTACATCAGGAAATAATAGGCATTCTAAAATTTAAAGTTGAAGATTCTTATGAAAAATATATTGAAACCTATTAAGATATTTATCTTACTACTGGTTTGCGGAGGGTTTGCCAGTCAGGCCCAGGCCCAGAATGGAAAGAATTTATATTTTAATATTGACTGGCAGATGAATTTGCCGGTACAGAATGATTTTGCAAACCGTTTCAGTGGATGGGGAGCACATGGTGAATTCGGTTACTATGTGGCACCGGGTGTCGCTGTGGGTGCGTTTGTCTCCTATCATACGAACAATAAGTATATTGACCGGGCTACTATTTCCACGGGAGATAATTCTGCGATTACAACCGATCAGCAACATTCTATCTTCCAGATCCCGTTTGGTGCGTTAGTCCGTTTTACTCCTTCGAGAGAGGGGATGGTAGAACCTTATATCGGTGCTAAATTAGGTACCAGTTACAGTGAGGTCTCTTCTCATCTGAATATATATAAGGTATATGACCGGGGATGGGGATTCTATGTTTCTCCTGAAGTCGGTATGACTGTTTACTTCACTCCGGAAAAACAGGTGGGTTTACATCTGTCTACCTATTATAACTATTCTACTCAAAAGAGTGAAGTGTTGAATTATGATGTGGACGGATTGAACAACTGGGGTGTCCGTGTCGGTCTGGCATTTTAAGGCATATAATCGTTCCCGGAGTGGAATTTTGGGAATGGTTATATAAATAAAGCTGTCTCAGGTAGATTTATTCTATAGGGACAGCTTCTTTTTATGATCTAATCTCTACACACATTTTTTCTTATTTTCTTACACCCTGGAGGGGTAATATATGTTAGACCCGGACATCGTCCGGGGGAGGGGTAGAGAATAGATTACGGGCTGGAAGCCCAGCATAGTGACATATACTAAATAGTGTTCCGGATAACAAGTGTTATTTTTTTACTATACTGCACCTATGGTGCGCAATCTCCTGATTATCTACCGAACCCCAGCGTTGCTGCAGGGCTGTTAAATTCTCTTGTAAATGTTTTATATATTGATATGCTACCCTGCAAGGGTACCAGCAATAGCCCAGGGCTGAGCGAAGTGAGCCCCTGGGTTGTGAAGTAGTAGGATTCAACCCTGTAGTGGGTTGCATATGTATTATTGTCTTATTGACAGAGAGTGAAACCCTTACAGGGTTATTGTTTTGGTAACCTTCCCCAGGGATTCGCTTCGCTCAGCCCTGGGCTGTTGCTGGTATCCTTACAGGATAGAATAATCAGTATCTAAGATATTTCCAAGAGAACTTAACAGCCCTGCAGCGTTGCTGGGGTCTGACATATA
>JAJQEE010000209.1 GCA_021201865.1 Tannerellaceae bacterium
TCGTTTCTACCTCTTCGGTGCGGAAATACTTACTCAGACCTTCTATTCGTATCATAATTATATAGGATTAATTTATATTTAATTTATTATTACTCGGCTTTAATACTATCTACCGGATTGGAATTGGCTGCTTTCCGGCTTTGCCAGAAAACAGTAATAAACGAAATCAGCAGGCAAAACAGTCCGGCTGCCATAAAGATCCAGGGGCTTAGAGTGATCCGGTACGAATACTCTTTCAGCCACTTGATCATAAAATAATAGATGACCGGCACGGCCAGGACGAAAGCAACCAGGACATAATTCAAAAAAAGTACTGACCAGTTTCAACAGGATCTGTCTATTGTCAGATCCGAACACTTTCCTTACGGCCACTTCTTTTGAACGTTGTTGAATGAAATAGGTGGACATGGCCAATAACCCTAATAAAGAGATCAGAATAGCGACAAACGTGAAAACCATCACAATTCTGGAGGTTCTCTTCTGCGAAGCAAAAGATTCGGTGATCTGTTGGTCAATAAATCGACCGTCAAAATCCAGACCCGTAATACGTTCTGTGATTTCTTTTACCTGTGCATAGGCTGTCGCCGGATTACCCTCCACTTCCACAAGCATGTTCCAGATCCTCCAGAAATCTTCTACTTTTTGCAACT
This sequence comes from Tannerellaceae bacterium, assembly GCA_021201865.1. Classification (GTDB taxonomy): domain Bacteria; phylum Bacteroidota; class Bacteroidia; order Bacteroidales; family Tannerellaceae; genus UBA4116. Next base: position 651 of record JAJQEE010000209.1, read on the forward strand.
GAAGCAGGACAGGGCTATTATCCGTACTTATATTTCTTAACTGAAAATCTTTCACCTTACCGGCCACAGGGATATGCCAGCCATTCTCAAACGTAACGGAAGGCACATCATCCGCAATCCCTAATTCCCGGAAAGACTGTTCACTGAGGTAATACCCATCCATATTTCCCAGATTATTATCCATCAGAATCTGAAAGCCAAGCATATCGAAATAGGTTGTATCACCTACAAATATCTGAAAGCTGATATTTTTTCCTTCAAACACCATCGTGTTATTATTTCCTCTGTCAAATGGGGTTCCCTGGGAAAATGCCACCCGTTTGACGGAAGCTAATTGTTCCAGTTCGCCGGCAATCAGCCGGACCTGTTCATCCCCTTCAAATCCCCAGGCAGAAATATCTATAATATTTGTTGTATTATAGCCCAAAGGTGCTTTAATCAGATGGTTAATCTGGAGAATCATCGTAAGCGAAGCTGCCAACAGGGTAATCGTAATCACATTTTGAAAAGTAATGAATATTTTACTGAAAACCATTTTTGTTTTTTGCCGGAAAGTTCCTTTCACCACATCCACCGGTTTAGAATTAGAGATAATAAAAGCAGGTAAAAGCCCGGCAAAACCTCCAATTCCAACAATAAGCAACAAAGCGATCATCCCACTCCGAAAAGTAATGGTATCTCCAAAATAGAGTTTGGTTTCCAGCAGATTATTAGCAAAAGGAAGACAAAGCCATGCCAGAAAAAGACCTATGATAAATGAAATACAGGTCAGCATAGTCGACTCCAGGATAAGGCGCATGAATAATTCCCCCCTCGAAGACCCCAGTAATCTCCGGGTAGCCATTTCTTTAGCTCTGAATCCTATTTGTGCCATAGTCAGATTAATATAATTAATGATCGCAAAGACCAGGATAAGAATACCAATAGAAAGCAAGATCACCACAAACTGCGAATCACCCTTTCTTAACAGATAACCGCTGTCATTGAGACTGGAAAAATAGACTTCCTGTAAAGGGACAAATTGAACGATCGTATTTATATTTCTTTTATATAACCAGAAAATTTCCCTGAAATAATCAGCCATATCCCCGGTTTTAGCATGTAGGTCCGCATGTACATGTTTCAGAATGAAAATAATCGTACTACCGGCATTATTAAACTCCTGACTGTCCATACCCGCATTAAAATATTTGATATTATCCATCCGGATGAGAATATCACAATAGGGAATCGTTGAATTTTTTATGTCATGCATGATCCCATTGACCATCACATTCACCGAGTCATTCATCCGGATCATTTTACCCAGAGGATCCGTACCGGGAAAAACCTTCCTGGCAAATGTTTCCGATATAACCGCGTAATTCCGGGCGTCTAAAGCTGTTTCTTTATTTCCCTGAGCCAGGTCAAAATCAAACATACCAAAGAAAGTGGTATCCGCTAAGAGCAGTTCAGCGGCTACTTTTAGTTCCCCCACCAGCACAGATTCCTGGGAGCGGTAGGTCATTGCACAGGTTTTTTCGATTTCCGGATAGCGTTCTAAAATACGGTCTGAGATCCGGTAGGCCGTGCCTACACCATTATCATTTCCCAATACATAGATACGCTCTTTCTTCTCATGCCAGTTATCCACTGTCAACTCCTGCTTCGTATAAATAGCAATCAGAATTACAAACATCAATGACACGGAAAGTCCAAATACATCAATAAATGTATAGGATTTGTGTTTACTTAGAAATTTTAAAAACGATTTAAGATTAAGTAAATTATTCATTTAATAAGAGTTTATTTCTTTATGGAAGTAATACAAAGAACATGCCAAAACAGACAATAAACTCAATATCAGAAAATAAACAAATTTCATAACAGAAAAGAATGTCTATTTTTTTTTACAGGAGTGTATAATATTTTTACATCTTTTCCTATTCTTTTCGTATACTCTCAGCCGGATTCGTATGAGCCGCCAGACGGCATTGCCAGAAGACAGTCACAAAAGAGACCAGCGCACAAAACAGTCCGGCAGCAATAAAAATCCAGGGACTTAACGAAATACGGTAGGTGTAAGTTGATAACCACCAATTCATGATATAATAAACAAAGGGTACTGCTATGATGAAAGCGATACCGACATATTCCATAAACATCCGGATCAGGTGTTGAAGCACTTTGGGACTGGTAGAACCAAATACTTTCCGAATAGCGATCTCTTTGGCATGCTGCTGAATATAATAGGATGAAATAGCGATCAATCCCAATACGGAAAGTAACACGGCGATAAAGGTGAAAACAGACACGATCCGGGTGATCCGGGCCGGATATTCATACGACTCCCAAATCTGTTCCTGAATATATTTTCCCGTAAATTCTATTCCCGCAATCCGTTCATATACTTCTTTTACCTCCCGGTAGGCCTGTACCGGATCTCCTTTCACCTGTAGCAGAATATTTTCAACTCCATAACTAAAATCATCTGACGGCTGAATTTGTAAAAGAACCGGCCGGTCATCATAATCGATATTCCTCAACTGGATATCATCTATGATACCGGCAATAATAAACCTCAGATCGCCGACCATCACAGCAGGAGTATCAAAATCTATCCCGAGTTCCTCCACTCCCCGTTTACTAATATAGAAACCGTAACTACCAGGCAGATAATTCTCCTGAAGGATCCGGATCCCCAAAATATCCACATAGGCAGAGTCGGCATACAAAAGCTGGAGATAGAGAATCCGGTCCTCTATATCTACCATGATCGTAGAGCCGGCAGAAAAAGGTGTACCAGCGCATAAAGAAAGATTTTCCAGACAAGGAAGTTTTCGTAATTCTTCCACTAATATTTCCGTATCCTTCTCTTTATCCCACCGGACAGGTATATCCAACACATTCTCCACATTATAGTTCAACGGGGCAGAGGCCAGATGATACGTCTGCGCTCCCATTGTAATGGTAGTAGCGATCAGCAGCATTGAACATACATGTTGAAATATGATAAAGTATTTGCTATACAGGATCTTCGACTTATATCTCAATTCTCCCTTTACGACATCTGCCGGTTGTGCTCCTGAAATGATAGAGGCCGGAATCACTCCCGCCAAAAACCCAACCAATAAAATATACAAAAAGCCAATACTAAGATTAATAGAGGAAAACAGATCCTTTACTTCATGTTGCACCTGTAACAACTCATTAGCAAACGGAAGGAAATAGAAGGCCAGGAACAACCCGATCACAAAAGAGATAAAGCAGATACAAACAGATTCCAACATCAACCGGAAAAACAATTCAAACCGGGGAGCACCGGACAATCTCCGGACAGACATCTCTTTAATCCTGAAACCTGTTTGCGCGATGTTCAGGTTTATAT
>JAJQEE010000146.1 GCA_021201865.1 Tannerellaceae bacterium
ACGATCTGATTATAAGTAATATATTGCTAACAGGTGAAGGGTGAATAGAAAAAATGTAAAAAACATATAGTAGAAAATATCCCATCGTTATTAGCCAACCACATAATAAGGCCTGTTTCCTGCAGACACCTACTGGTATGCTTCTATATAACTTATGTACCCACATTCGGACTTTAGAGAATCCTTCTTTTATTTCTCCGTTATGGAAGCTGTGGGAAAAATCAGAGACAGGATAAATCGCCCCTTTCGTATGCCCTCCGGGGATGAAACAGGACTTCCATTTTCTTTATAAAACCGCCGGAAATCAAATGCTCAAAAAAGACTAAAGTGTGCACTTTATTAAGTAAAGTCCTTTGATTTAAAGAATGTTTGATTACATTTGCACCGTGATAAAAAAATGATAGATAGCCTATCTAACACACTGAAAATCTAATATCATTTAGTTATGAGTTTAAAAATAATTGTATTAGCTAAACAGGTTCCGGATACCCGCAATGTGGGCAAGGATGCGATGAAAGCAGATGGTACGGTTAACCGTGCCGCCCTTCCCGCGATCTTTAACCCGGAAGACCTGAATGCACTGGAACAGGCTCTACGCCTGAAAGACACTTATCCCGGAACAACCGTTACGCTGGTAACGATGGGTCCGACCCGCGCGGCCGAAATTATCCGCGAAGGTTTATACCGCGGTGCAGACGGGGGGTATTTATTAACAGACCGTGCATTTGCGGGTTCTGACACCTTAGCTACTTCCTATGCCATTTCGATGGCTATTCGCAAAATAGAGAATTATGATCTCATTATATGCGGACGTCAGGCAATTGACGGGGACACCGCACAGGTAGGTCCTCAGGTCGCAGAGAAGTTGGGCATGAACCAGGTGACGTATGCTGAAGAGATTCAAAAAGTGGAAGAGGGTAAAATAACTATCAAACGCCGTCTGGAACGGGGCATTGAAATAGTGGAAGCCCAACTGCCTTTAGTGGTGACCGTAAACAGTAGTGCACCGGACTGCCGTCCCCGCAATGCGAAATATGTTCAGAAATATAAACATGCGAAAACCGTAACCGAAAAACAGGAAGCGGATGCGGATTATACAAACCTGTATGATATCCGTCCTTACCTGAACTTAGTGGAATGGAGTGTAACCGATGTACAGGCAGATACGCAATGGTGTGGTCTCTCCGGTTCTCCTACGAAAGTGAAGAAAATCGAGAACGTGATCTTCCAGGCCAAAGAGAGCAAAACGCTACAGCCTACGGATGCGGACATCGACGAATTAATGAAAGAATTAATAGCAAACCACACCATCGGTTGATGCTTCACCTTTAAAATCAAAAAGACAATGAACAACTTATTTGTATATTGCGAAATTGAAGATGGCATAGTAGCCGATGTGAGTCTGGAACTACTGACGAAAGGACGTTCGCTGGCCACTACGTTAGGATGTAAGCTGGAAGCGGTTGCTATTGGTCATAACCTGGAAGGTATCGGAGCACAGGTATTTCCCTATGGTGTAGATATATTGCACCTGTTTGATGATACCCGTTTGTATCCTTATACAACCCTTCCCCATACTTCTATCCTGATCAAACTATTCGGAGAAGAAAAACCACAGATCGCCCTGATGGGTGCAACCAGCATTGGCCGTGACTTAGGTCCCCGTGTTTCTTCGGCCCTGTTCAGTGGTCTGACTGCTGACTGTACTTCACTGGAGATTGGTGACCACGAAGAAAAAAGAGAAAATAAAACCTATAAAGATCTGCTCTACCAGATCCGTCCCGCATTTGGTGGTAACATTGTCGCTACGATTATTAACCCGGAATGCCGTCCTCAGATGGCGACTGTCCGGGAAGGAGTGATGAAGAAAGAGATCCTGGATGCGAACTATCAGGGAGAGATCAAAACATACGATGTGAACCAATATGTCACAGATGCTGATTTTGCCGTAAGTGTGATTGACCGTCACATGGAAAAAAGTAAAACCAACATCAAAGGTGCTTCGATCATCGTGGCAGGTGGCTATGGAGTGGGTTCCAAAGAGAACTTCCAGTTATTACATGACCTCGCAGCGGTAATCGGTGCAGAAGTAGGAGGTTCCCGTGCCGCGGTGGATGCCGGATATACAGAACATGAAAGACAGATCGGACAAACTGGGGTAACCGTTCGTCCTAAACTCTATATTGCCTGCGGGATCTCAGGTCAGATCCAGCACATTGCAGGTATGCAGGAAAGTTCCATCATTATTTCCGTAAATAATGATCCGATGGCTCCGATCAACACCATCGCAGACTATGTAATTACCGGTACAGTTGAAGAGGTACTTCCCAAGATGATCAAGTATTACAAAAAGAACACGAAGTAAGTTATGGCTAATTTCTATTTAGATAACCCCAGTTTGAAACACCACCTGCATCATCCGTTGATGAAGCGTATTGTGAAATTGAAAGAACGTAATTACGCGGATAAAGATACTTTCGACTATGCTCCTATCGATTTTGAAGATGCGATGGACAGCTATGACAAAGTGTTGGAGATCGTAGGTGAAATTTGTGGTGAGATCATCGCTCCGAACGCAGAAAGTGTAGACCATGAAGGTCCTACCGTTGCCGACGGACGGGTCACTTATGCCAGAGGGACACAGGAAAATCTCGATGCCGTACGGAAAGCAGGTTTGATGGGGATTGCCCTTCCCCGCCGCTACAACGGACTGAATTTCCCGATCGTGCCTTATATGATGGCTGCGGACTTAGTGTCCCGTGCCGATGCAGGTTTTGAGAACCTGTGGGGATTGCAGGACTGCGCAGAGACCTTGTATGAATTTGGGAATGAAGATCAACACCAGCGGTTTATTACCCGTGTGTGTAACGGGGAAACCATGTCTATGGACCTGACGGAACCGGATGCCGGTTCAGACTTACAGTCTGTGATGCTGAAAGCGACCTATAACAAAGCAGATGGTTACTGGCACCTGAATGGTGTAAAACGTTTCATTACGAACGGGGATGCGGATATTCACTTAGTTTTGGCCCGTTCGGAAGAAGGGGCCCGTGACGGACGCGGACTATCCATGTTTATTTACGATAAGAGAGACGGTGGAGTAACGGTTCGCCGTATTGAAAACAAATTGGGTATCAAAGGTTCTCCTACCTGCGAATTAGTGTACCGGAATGCAAGAGCAGAACTTTGCGGGGATCGTAAATTAGGTCTGATCAAGTATGTGATGGCTTTGATGAACAGTGCCCGTTTAGGGATTACGGCTCAGGCAGTCGGTTTGAGTGAAGCGGCCTATCGGGAAGCGCTTTCCTATGCACAGGATCGTAAACAGTTTGGAAAAGCCATTATTGAATTCCCGGCTGTGTACGAAATGATCGCGTTGATCCGTGCGAAAACAGATGCAACCCGGACGTTATTGTATGAAACTTCCCGTTTTGTAGATGTTTACAAAGTACTGGAAGATATCTCCAGAGAGCGGAAACTGACTCCGGAGGAACGTCAGGAGATGAAGAAATACAGCAAATTAGCAGATGCCTTCACTCCTATCGGTAAAGCGATGGCTACGGAATATGCGAACCAAAATACCTATGATGCCATCCAGATCCATGGAGGTTCAGGATTTATGAAAGATTATGCCTGTGAACGTTTGTACAGGGATGCGCGTATTACCAATATCTATGAGGGAACGACTCAGTTACAGGTAGTCGCTGCGATCCGCCACGTCACTACGGGTACTTATCTGGCTAAGATCCGGGAATATGAAGGGCTGGAATACAAACCGGAACTGGAAGATCTGAAAAAGAAACTGATTGCCATGACCGACCAGTATGAAAAAGTGGTTTCGATGGTTGTGGAAACCAAAGATAACGAGTACATTGACTTCCAGGCCCGCCGTATGGTGGAAGCGGCTGCTCACTGTGTGATGGGTTACCTGTTGTTGCAGGATACCAACGTTAATGACAGTTTCCGCCGCTCGGCTGAAGTATACATCAATTATGCACAGGCGGAAGTAAATAAAATCGATGCCTATATCAGCAGCTTTGACCGGGAAGACCTGGGATATTTCAAAGCACAGTAATTTGAAATACTGAGCTAAAAAAGCTAAAAAGAAAGCCTTATATCCGGGATATTACCCTCAGGATATGAGGTTTTCTCATTGTATAGATTTTAGTTCAGTGATAGCTTTCCTGCCACTCCTATCCATCAAACATAAGAGACAATCAGGATTTAGCTAAAACATCCCGAACACAGTGCAATAAAAAAACATTTTCCACGTATATAGAGAGAACGAATGAATGATCCCCAAGGGGGGGATCTAAACTAACAATCCTTATTTTTTTATTTTTATATAGTCGGTTTTACACAGCCTCCGGCACAGGGAACAAGGTTTAGATCATAATCTCCCGAAAAAGGGAGCAAGAGTAGTTAATTAATGTCCTTTAAAATGTGGAAAGCATAAATATAGGGGAGGAAATGTATGTTTATCCGGTTTTTATGCTGCCAGGTAAAATATTAGTATTATATTTGAGACATAAACAAAAGAGTTTTTGTTCTTTATCTTCTATGATCTTTTCTTAGTACTCCTATTAAGACTTCTTCTATTGTCGAAATCGACCTCTTCAACTCCTTGTTTAATTTAGAATATTAATTTTTTAGTTATTAGTTTTATGAACATTTACATTGGAAATCTCCATTATGGAGTTAGAGAAAATGATTTGAAAGAAATCATGGAAGAGTATGGTATTGTTAACTCAACTAAGTTAATCACAGACCGCGAAACAGGTAGATCCAAAGGGTTTGCTTTTATTGAAATGGAAAACGACAATGAAGCAGGCAATGCGATTAACGCATTAAACGGTGCTGAACTGGAAGGACGTACGATGGTAGTAAAAGAAGCTACTCCACGTAAATCTTATTAATAAGCAGAAATAATAGATGACGTAAAAATCATCTATCATAAATGGTATAATCCCTGGGTATGATCTGATATCCAGGGATTTTTTATGCCTTCATCTTTCACCAAGTATATACACAAAAAAAAACGAAGACCGCCGGATTCACATCCAACGGCCCTCTACACTAACCCTTAACTTTAACCAATGAAAAACAATAATCTACAACTTTGTTATCTTATACAAGCCAAAGCGGCTTCATAATTCGGTTCCTGAGCAATTTCCGGAACAAGTTCCGTATAAACTACTTCTCCTGCTTCATTGACGACAATCACTCCACGGGCTAACAAGCCTTTTAGTGGTCCGTCTTCCAGAAGCATGCCATACTTTTCCTCAAAAGACGTATCCCTGAATACGGAAAGAGGCATAACTCTCTCGATTCCTTCTGTTGTGCAGAAACGTCCCTGAGCGAATGGCAAATCTTTTGAAATGACTAACACTACCGTATTGTGTAGTGAAGTGGCCTCTTTATTGAATTTCCTTACTGAAGTTGCACAAACCTCCGTATCCAAACTGGGAAACACATTCAATATCACGTTTTTGCCTTTTAGTTCACTCAGTGCCAGTTCGGTCATGTCCCGTTGGGTACCGGTGAAATTAGGCGCTTTCGATCCGATTGAAGGTAACTCACCACCTGTGTGAACCGCCTTACCTTTCATCGTTACTGTTGCCATTCTTGTTTTTATTAATAGTTTCAAATAACTCTGCAGCTTTTTTGTTTCCTGCTGCTTTCACTTAAAAAACAAAACAGATTTCCTTTTGTTCCTTTCTTTAACACCTTTTAACAACAAAATAGCAAGGGAGAATCTCTATCTTTGTGCTATAAAAAGCAGGAGATGGACTGGGTTATTATTATATTACTACTTCTTATCATTAGTATTCAGCTAATTATACTTTTCAGGAAACCAACCGCAACCGGTAACGATCCGGAAAAAGTAATCCGGGAGATCCGGGAATGTTTTGAAAGGGTGGAAAAAAATTTCCGGGAGGATTTCCGGCACAACCGGGAAGAAAGCCGGTTGGTCGCTAAGGACAACCGGGAGGAGCTGGCTCATTCCCTGAACGAGTTCCGGACTACCTTTGAACGGGGAATTGCCTCTTTCAATAATCTCCAGCGGGAAAAATTCGCTTCATTAGATGAGAAACAACGATTGTTGGTGGAAAGCACCGAAAAACGACTGGATGATATCCGGGTAACTGTGGACGAAAAATTACAGAAAACCCTGAATGACCGGATCGGACAATCCTTCCGGTTAGTGACCGAACAATTAGAAAGTGTGCAGAAAGGTCTCAGGGAAATGCAGACGCTGGCACAGGATGTGGGCGGGCTGAAACGGGTACTCAGCAATGTGAAGACCCGGGGGAATATTGGAGAGATCCAGCTTAGTATGTTACTGGAACAGATCCTGGCACCTGAACAATATGATGCGAATGTTCGCACCCGTATCCATTCGGACGAGATCGTGGAATTTGCTGTGAAACTACCGGGGCGGGATGATCACCGGGATTTTGTCTATCTGCCTATTGATGCCAAGTTTCCCAAAGATGTGTATGAACATTTATTGAATGCGTATGATACCGGGGATGTACAGGCCATCGAAGCGGCCGGAAAAATACTGGAAACAACGATCAAAAAAATGGCGAAAGATATTTCTGATAAATATCTCTGTCCTCCCGACACAACGGATTTCGGGATTATGTTCCTGCCGTTTGAAGGGATTTATGCCGAAGTGGTCAGACGATGTGCTTTATTGGAAGATCTGCAACGGAATTATAAAGTGGTAGTTACCGGTCCCACTACCCTGGCCGCCATCCTGAATAGTTTGCAAATGGGTTTCCGGACTTTAGCCATACAAAAGCACTCGGGTGAAGTGTGGACCATTCTGGGGGCTGTCAAAAAAGAATTTGAAAAAGTAGGTGGTATGCTGGAAAAAGCACAGCGAAACCTACAGACGGCCAGTGGGCAGATTGAAGAGGTATTAGGAACCCGTACGCGGGCGATTCAGCGTAAACTGAAAGATGTGGATACGCTGAACAGCCGGGAAGCCCGGGCGATTTTACCGGAAATCGGATTATTAACGGATGAAGAACCGGAAGAGGAAACAGAAGCATGAAAAAAATAAAGATTCCCCATACGTATGTCATTATCTTTTATATTATTCTCTTTTGCGCCGCATTGACCTGGGTCATTCCCGGGGGAAAGTATGTGGAAACCATACAGGGGGATGGAGTAAAGACACTGGTGTATGAACCGGTAGAACGTGTGCCTCAGAGCTGGCAGGTATTTTCTGCTTTTTACAAAGGATTTGTGGACCGGGCGGATATTATTGTTTTTATCCTGATCATAGGAGGTGCTTTCTGGATCGTCAATGATAGTAAAGCGTTCGACATCGGTACAGCCGGTTTTCTCAAAAAGGCCCGTACGTTTGAGTCGAATTTCCTGATACGAAAGATGGGGGTGGAAAACTTCCTGTTAACCTCGATTATGCTCCTGTTCAGTATTTTTGGCGCCGTGTTTGGTATGAGTGAAGAGACTATTGCCTTTTGCTTAGTGCTGGTACCTATGGCTATATCCATGGGGTATGATTCTATTACGGGGGTTTGCATGGTGTTTGTGGCTGCCGGATTAGGGTTTGCCGGGGCCATCCTGAATCCGTTTACGATCGGTATTGCACAGGGATTAGCGGGTCTACCCCTTTTTTCCGGTATAGAATACCGCATTTTTTGCTGGGTGGTGATCAATGCCGCCGGTTTTACGTGGATCCTGCGATATGCTGCGAAAGTCAAAAAGAACCCACAGCTTTCTCCGGTATATGAAGAGGATCAATACTGGCGGGATCTGCATACGAATCAGGATGCGGAAATCCGCTATTATACCCCCAAAGCTGCCTGGTACACCTTTACCGGATTAACCGTTGTGCTTCTTCTTTTCTCTTTTTTATATCCCCAAACTACGTTGACCATAGGAAATAGCCAGATGGAAGGGTTACCGCTTATTCCGCTCATCACGGTTCTGTTTATGATCACCTCTTTTTTTACTTTACGTAAAACAGTCCATTTGTATATCCTGAATCTGCTTTTCTTCACTATTTTTTTCCTGATCATAGGAGTGATGGGATATGACTGGTATATTATGGAGATCGCCACCCTGTTCTTTGCCTTGGGAATGGTTGCCGGATTAGCGAATGACCGCACACCGGATGAATTAGTGAAACTGTTTATGGATGGTTGTAAAGATATTTTAGGGGCAGCATTGGTGGTTGGTCTTGCCGGAGGTATTATTGTGATCCTTCAGGATGCACATGTGATCGATACGATCCTTTTCCGATTATCTAAGGGGATGGAAGAACTGGGACAGGTAGCTACAGTCGGAATGATGTATCTGATACAAAATCTGATCAATCTGGTCATTCCTTCCGGAAGTGCCAAAGCGGCTCTGACCATGCCGATCATGGCTCCGTTCTCTGATCTGATCGGACTGTCTAAGCAGGCTACTGTCATGGCATTCCAGTTTGGAGATGGTTTTACAAATATGATCACTCCTACTTCCGGTGTCCTGATCGCGGTTTTAGGAGTGAGCCGTATCCCGTATGAGATATGGCTCCGGTGGATCTGGAAATTCATGGTGGTACTGATTATTCTTGGTTTCCTGTTACTGATCCCCACCGTGCTGATCCCCATGAATGGATTTTAATTGAAATTTACCAGTTGGTTACCTGGGAGAGGAACACATGGATCAGGGAAGGTTCCAGTAGCAATGGGAAACAGAAACCGTAGACAGCTCCATAGAAGTGGGCATTATGGTTTATGTGATCCCGGGATTGTTTAGCCATATACTGACAATAGGCCAGATAAAGGAATCCGAAAATAATACCGGGGATAGGGATAATTGCAAATAACAGGATCTTTGCCCAGGGATCAAAAAAGATAGAGGAAAATAACACGGCTGACACAGCACCGGAAGCACCGATGGAGCTATAGTAGGGATTATCCCTGTATTTGAAAAGGTCATACAAAGTGGCAAAGACCATCCCGCCGAAATAGAGGCCGAAATAAGCTCCTTTTCCAAAGCCCAGGTATTCAAAATATCTTTCCATGTAGGTTCCGAACGACCAGAAAGTAAACATATTCACGAATAGATGTACCATATCCGCATGTACGAACCCATGGGTGAGCACCCAGGACCATTCTTTGTTATGCAGGATACGATACGGATTAAAAGCCAGTTTATTCATCAGCTCTACTCTCTGGAAACATAAGAGGGATACTACTACGGTAGTTCCTATAATCAGGTAAGTAATCATAATCTATTGTTTTAGGGGACAAAAGTAATAAAGATTTATAGAAATAGGAGGTAAGCAGTCAAGGAGTTCTCTATTCGATCCGTTCTGAGTCTTTCCTGCCCATCTGTTTAACGACTATTTAGTGAAGCGAATAAGAATGTTATAAGATGTAAAAAGGTTGGTATATCTTATACTTTTTAAGTAGTTTTGCAAAAGATCTATAATTACAATCCGCTCCTATAAAAGGTCCGAAATTATGATGGCAAAAAAACTGAGTCTGCTTATTGGATGTATACTACTATTCTCTTTTATCCGTCTATCTGCTCAAAATTCCATGTCTGTTACTGAAGCAAATGAACGGGAAATGACGACGGATACCCTTTTTACTCCTTCTGTGAGTGAGGAAGACCTTCGTTCTATCACAGACATCAGAACCCAGTTTGAAAAACAGAACAGGACCTATTTTAAACAAAGCGGATCCGAATTACAGGAGAGAGAAAAGAAAGTCCGATTGGAGTTGTCACCGGAAGCCCTTTACTGGGCACGTTACCAACGGGATCCTCATTACACGTTCCATCCGTCGGTGAGCTTTAGAGATACAATCATCGTAAACCCTATTTATCTGCCTCCTTTGTTCCGGGGAGAAGAATTCCCGTATGATTTTGTGTTGTATGATCCCAACTTCGGACGGGAGAAAAAACTGATCCCGGACTATTATGAACCGGATACAACTCTGTTTGAAGATTTTAAGCGTGAACGGGAACTGGAGCAACTGGCTTATCGCCATTTAGAGTTGAACCATCCGGAACTGTTTCGTTACTCCGAAAGAGACTTAGTTTTAGATGCGGTTCAGACAGATATTATCCGGAAGAATGTACTGGATAATTTACCGATACGGGTTGTCGCAGATCCGGATTTCAGTGATGTGAGACCCCCTTCTAAATTTATTCCGGACCGGCAATATTGGCGTTCCAGCTTTGAAAGTTCCATTCAGTTTTCACAGAATCATGTTTCGGAAAACTGGCATAAAGGGGGAAGCAGTAATCTGAATTTATTTGCTAAAAATCATTTGAAATATGATTATAACAGGAATAAGATCCAGCTTACCAATGAGCTGGAAAGTAAAGCCAGTATCTATAATTCACAAAAAGACACCTTACACAGGTATCAGGTAGGGGAAGACGTTTTCCGTATCCATAGTAACCTGGGTTACATGGCATTTAATAAATGGCACTATACGTTGGATGCCGAGTTCAAAACACAGATGTTTAAAACGTTTGAAGAAAACACAGATAATATGCAGGCTGCTTTCCTGGCACCCTATACTATTATATTCGGTCTGGGTATGAAATATGACCTGAATAAAGAGTTTGCTGATAAAAATAAAAGTTTGCAGTTATCAGTCAATTTAGCTCCATTTACTTACACATATATGTATAGCCGCAGAAAAGATATTGACCTTGGACGTCACGGTTTCGAAAAGAGAGAGGATGCTGCTGAAGATGAACCCCAATTTTATAATTACCTCAGCCAGGTCGGTTCGTCTGTACGTGCAGACCTGACCTTCAATATCAGTAAAAATGTCAGCTGGCAGTCCCGTGTCTATTATTTCACGACCTATGATAAGGTAATCGGTGAATTTGAGAATACCCTGATCTTAGCCGTTAGCCGCTTCTTTTCCACCCGTATTTACTGCCACCTCCGGTTTGATGACGGGGTAGAACGTGAAGACCCTACCAAAAGCTATTTCCAGGTGAATGAGCTATTGAGTTTTGGTTTTAATTACAAATGGTAAGGTAAACAGAATTATTTCCTAAATATTCTCCTTGTTTTTTGACATAATTACCAAATAATATGTACTTTTGCCTTGGTTTTGCTATGTCGAGATTACAAATATGGATGGAAGTATCAATCACACCGGGATTGTCGAAAAAATAGAAGGTTCTTCTGTTTTTGTCAGAATCGTTCAAAAATCCGCCTGTTCCGGTTGCCATGCTAAACATATGTGTTCGGCCTCCGAACAAAAAGACAAAATTATAGAGGTTCCGGATCATTCCGGACTTTATCATCTGCATGAAGAAGTGATGATCACAGGAAAGAGTTCCATGGGACTACAGGCTGTATTCATTGCTTTTGTTCTTCCTTTGATTTTCGTCATAGCACTGACTGCGTTCGGGATACAAATGAATTGGGATGAAAGTATCAGCGGGCTGTTTGGCTTATCTATGCTCATTCCTTACTATGGTGCACTTTATCTCTTTCGCAAACGACTTAAGAAAAGATTCGTTTTTACCTTAAAGAAATTAAATTGATATAATACCATGATGCTATTCGCAATCGTTTCATTGGGAGGGATAGGTGCTATTGGCGCATTGTTTCTCTATGCAGCATCCAAAAAATTTGAAGTCTACGAAGATCCCCGGATAGCGGATGTTCAGGTTGTTTTGCCAGGCGTTAATTGCGGTGGCTGTGGTTTTCCCGGCTGTTCTGCTTTTGGGGCGGCCTGTGTCAATGCGGATACATTGGATGGCCTTTTCTGTCCCGTGGGTGGTCTGGAGGTGATGAACCAGGTCGCTTCTATTTTAGGAAAAGAGGCCGGCAGCGCGGAACCGATGATCGCAGTGGTCCGTTGTAACGGCACCTGCCAGGCCCGTCCCCGTACAAACCAGTATGATGGTGCCAGGAGTTGTGCGGTAGCTGCTTCCCTGTATGGCGGAGAAACCGGATGTGCCTATGGCTGTTTCGGATATGGGGATTGTGTGAATGTCTGTAGTTTCGACGCGATCCACATCAATCCGGAAACCCAGCTTCCGGAGGTATCCGAAGAAAAATGCACCGCCTGCGGAGCCTGTACGCAGGCCTGTCCTAAAATTCTTATCGAACTGCGGAAAAAAGGTCCGAAGGGAAGACGTGTTTTTGTCTCCTGCATGAATAAGGATAAAGGAGGAGTCGCCCGGAAAGCATGTAGCCATGCTTGTATAGGTTGTGGTAAGTGTGTGAAAGAATGTCCTTTCGAAGCGATCTCCCTCGAAAATAACCTGGCTTATATTGACCCTGTCAAATGCCGGTTATGCCGCAAATGTGTAGAGGTATGTCCTACCGGGGCGATCCATGAGGTTAACTTCCCTCCTAAAAAAGAGAAAGTGGTGGCAACAGTAACAGAAGAAACAAATCAACAATAAATCAGATAGTATGCTAAGGACATTTCGTATCGGCGGTATACATCCCCCTGAAAATAAATTATCTGCGGGAAAGAAAATCACACCCCTGACCTTACCGAAACAGGTGATCATACCTCTCAGTCAACATATTGGTGCTCCGGCCATCCCTGTCGTGAAAAAAGGGGATCCGGTCAAAGTAGGAACACTTCTGGCCAAAGCCGGAGGATTTGTATCCGCAAATATCCATTCATCCGTTTCCGGAAAAGTAACTAAAATAGAGAATGCCTTAGATGCAAGTGGCTTTAAACGTCCGGCGGTCTATATTGATGTGGATGGGGATGAATGGGAGGAAACCATTGACCGCAGTGAAGATTATATCAAAACATGTACGCTTTCTGATAAAGAGATCATCGGAAAAATCAGTGATGCCGGGATCGTAGGTTTAGGAGGAGCCACCTTCCCTACCCAGGTTAAACTGACCCCTCCTCCGGGAAACAAGGCAGAGATCCTGATCATCAATGCTGTAGAATGTGAACCTTATCTGACATCTGATCATTCACTGATGATGGAGAAAGGGGAACAGATCCTGACAGGTGTAGAGATCCTGATGAAAGCCATTCACGTTTCCAAAGCCGTGATCGGTATAGAAAATAATAAAAAGGACGCGATCGCACATTTGGGGCAATTAGCTAAAACCTATCCGGGAATAGAGATCATGCCTTTGAAAGTACAATATCCTCAGGGAGGAGAAAAACAGTTGATCGATGCAGTGATCCGCCGTCAGGTGAAAAGTGGTGCCCTACCGATATCCGTTGGTGCGGTAGTACAGAATGTAGGCACTGCGTTCGCTGTGTATGAAGCGGTCCAGAAAAATAAACCGCTGATCGAGCGGGTGGTTACCGTTACCGGAAAGGGCGTTTCCTCTCCTTCCAACTTCTTAGCACGTATCGGGACGCAAATCAGCCATCTGATCGAAGCAGCAGGGGGTCTTCCTGAAAATACGGGAAAGATCATTGGTGGTGGGCCGATGATGGGAAAAGCCCTGATCAGTGAAGAGGTGCCGGTTACGAAAGGAAGTTCCGGGGTGCTGATCATGACGAAGGCGGAATCTGTCCGTAAACCCATGTATGCCTGCATACGTTGCGGTAAATGTGTGAATGTGTGTCCCATGGGACTTAACCCGACCTTCCTGATGAGTCTGACTGAACTGGGAGACTGGCCCGTAGCGGAAAAAAATAATATTGTAGACTGTATTGAGTGCGGATCCTGTAGCTATACTTGTCCGTCCAATCGCACCCTACTGGACTTTATACGTTTGGGAAAAGGTAAAGTAATCGGCATTCAGCGTGCCAGAAAGTCATAATAAGAGAAGAAAATGGAAAACAATTTAATCGTATCACCTTCTCCGCATATTCATGGAGGGGATAGTATAAGTAAAAATATGTATGGGGTCATTATCGCCCTCATACCGGCTTTTCTGGTTTCCCTTTATTACTTTGGTATAGGTGCGCTGGTGGTGACTACCGTGTCTGTTACCGCTTGTGTCGCTTTTGAGTATCTGATCCAGCAATTCCTTTTCAAAAAAGAGGTGACTCTCTGGGATGGTTCGGCTGTACTCACCGGTTTATTACTGGCATTTAATTTACCTTCCAATCTACCTATATGGATCATTCTTATCGGAGCGTTAGCAGCGATTGGAATCGGTAAAATGTCCTTCGGTGGTTTAGGGAATAACATCTTTAATCCGGCCTTGGTTGGTCGTGTATTCCTGCTGATCTCTTTTCCGGCACAGATGACTACCTGGCCGGTTCCGGGTAGTTTTCCGCTGACTTATACGGACGGGGAAACCGGGGCGACGGTTTTATCCCTGATTAACAGGGGTAGCCATGAACTACCTTCCTATGTAGATATGTTATTAGGAAATATGGGAGGTAGTTTCGGAGAAGTGGGGGCCATCGCATTAGTTTTAGGATTGATCTATATGCTGGTGCGCAGGATTATCTCCTGGCACATTCCGGTTTCCGTGATCGGTACGGTGGTTGTATTCACCGGTATCATGCACGTAGTAGATCCTTATAGCTATGCCAATCCGCTGATACACCTTTTATCCGGGGGACTGTTGTTAGGAGCGATCTTTATGGCGACAGATTACGTGACTTCTCCTTTAACCAAAAACGGCATGTTAATCTATGGAGTGGGAATCGGTCTCCTGACCAGTGTGATCCGCCTGTTCGGAGCCTATCCGGAAGGGATGTCATTCGCGATCCTGATCATGAATGCTTTCACTCCGCTTATTAACAGCTATATCAAACCTAAACACTTTGGAGGAAAATAAATATGGCAAAACTGAAATCAACATTACCCAATATGTTACTATCCCTGACCGTGATCTGTATATCGGCAGGAGCCATATTATCGGGAGTGAGTATGTATACTTCCGGTCCTATCGCAGCAGCCAAAGCGGCCACCCTGCAACGAGCCATTTCACAGGTAACTCCTGAATTTGATAATAATCCGACGGCAGAGGCATATAAAAGTGTGACTTCCGACGGAGATTCCCTGCTGATCTATCCGGCAAAGAAAGGTGACGAAACAGTCGGTGTAGCCGTAGAAAGCAACACTAAAAACGGATTTAGCGGAGAGATCAAAATAATTGTTGGGTTCGCTCCGGACGGTACACTGATCAACTACTCAGTACTGGAACACGCCGAAACGCCCGGATTAGGTTCTAAAATGGAAGAATGGTTCCGTACGGAAAAAAACAGACAGAATGTGATCGGCCGTTCCTTAGCTGACGGCAACCTGAGCGTTTCCAAAGATGGTGGAGATGTGGATGCGATTACAGCTTCCACAATTACCAGCCGGGCATTTCTGGATGCAGTCAACCGCGCTTACAGTGCTTATAAAGGGACAGATGCCCATACAGGTGCAACAGGATCATATTAAACAGAAAAGGAGGTCAACATGAGTAATATAAAAATATTAGTAAACGGGATCATCAAAGAAAACCCGGTGTTCGTTTTACTGTTAGGGATGTGTCCTACGTTAGGGACTACCTCTTCTGCGATCAATGGAATGGGGATGGGTTTGGCCACCGCATTCGTATTGATTTGTTCCAATATGGCTATTTCCAGTATTAAAAGCCTGATACCTGATCAGGTGCGGATCCCGGCCTACATTGTAGTGATCGCAACCTTTGTAACCGTGGTTCAAATGTGTATGGAAGCATTTATTCCATCTTTATATGCAAGTTTAGGGCTGTTTATTCCGTTGATCGTTGTGAACTGTATTGTATTAGGACGTGCGGAGGCATTTGCTGCTAAAAATAAGATTTTCCCTTCCGCAGCCGATGGGTTAGGGATCGGATTAGGTTTCACCCTGGCTCTTACGCTCTTAGGAGCTGCGCGTGAATTGTTTGGGACCGGTAAACTATTTGGATTGACATTATTCCCGGAAGAATTTGGTTCACTGATCTTCGTATTGGCTCCGGGAGCATTTATCGCCCTGGGGTATCTGATCGCTATTGTTGACAAACTACGTAAAGCCTGATAGATTATGGAATATATATTAATATTTATTGCTGCTGTTTTTGTAAACAACATTGTATTGGCCCAATTTTTAGGGATCTGTCCCTTTTTAGGGGTTTCTAAAAAAGTAGATACCGCTTTAGGGATGAGTGCAGCCGTGACCTTTGTACTAACTATTGCCACGATTGTAACTTTCCTGATCCAGAAATATATTCTTGATTCATTTGGATTAGGTTTTATGCAAACAATCAGTTTTATTCTGGTGATTGCCGCTTTAGTACAGATGGTGGAGATCGTGCTGAAAAAGGTATCTCCTTCCCTCTACCAGGCCTTAGGGGTATTCCTTCCTTTGATCACGACTAACTGTTGTATCCTTGGGGTTGCTATCCTGGTGATCCAGAAAGAATATAATTTACTGGAAACAATCGTATATTCGGTATCCACAGCCATTGGTTTTGCTCTGGCATTGATTATCTTTGCAGGTATCCGGGAACAATTATCCATGACGAAAGTTCCGGAAAGTATGAAAGGAACTCCTATAGCATTGATCACCGCCGGTTTGTTAGCGATGGCATTTATGGGATTCTCGGGGATTGTCTAATTGAAATCTAATTATATACTAAGATGAAAAAAAAGATATTGGTAACAGGCGGAACCGGTTATATTGGTTCTCACACTGTAGTTGAATTACAAAATGCCGGTTACGATGTGGTGATCGTTGACAACTTATCGAACTCGAATGTAGAAGTATTGGATGGGATCGAAAAGATTTCCGGTATCCGTCCGGTATTTGCTGAGTTAGATTGCAACGACAAAGAGGGATTGAAAAAATTGCTCAAAGAAAATCCGGGTATTCAGGGGATCATTCATTTCGCAGCCAGCAAAGCTGTGGGGGAATCGGTAAAAATACCTTTACAATACTACCGCAACAATATCGTTACCCTGTTGAATTTACTGGAATTAATGCCGGAGGCAGGTATTGAAGGGATTGTATTCTCTTCCTCCTGCACCGTATATGGTCAACCGGACATTCTACCTGTCACAGAAGATGCTCCGGTAAAACCGGCTCTTTCTCCTTATGGAAATACCAAACAAATCAATGAGGAGATCATACGGGATACAATCTACGCCGGATCTCCTTTCAAAAGTATTATCCTGCGTTATTTTAATCCGATTGGTGCGCATCCCAGTGCGGAGATCGGGGAACTACCGAACGGAGTACCTCAGAATCTTGTTCCCTTCCTTACCCAGACCGCGATGGGTATCCGTCCGGAATTAAGTGTTTTCGGAGATGATTACGATACGCCGGATGGTTCCTGTATCCGTGACTACATTAATGTAGTAGATCTGGCCAAAGCACATGTCATTGCGATGGACCGTATGCTGAATAATATATCTGAAGATAAACTCGAGATCTTTAACCTGGGAACCGGACGTGGTGTGACTGTTTTAGAGTTGATCCATGCTTTCGAAAAAGGAACCGGAGTCAAAGTCCCCTACAAGATCGTGGGCCGCCGCGAAGGAGACATTGAAAAGGTATGGGCGAATCCTGAACATGCCAACAAGGTATTAGGCTGGACAGCGAAAGAATCGGTGGAAGATACCCTGGTAACCGCCTGGAACTGGCAGCTAAAATTGAGAGAAAAAGGGATCCAGTAGATTTTTCTATTTAAAAATAGAGTAAGCTTAGAGACTGTAAGATACCCCGAAGGGATTTTCGTCGAAGGAGATCTGTAATCTCCTTCGACGAACTCTTTATCAAAAAAATAATTCAAATAAAAATCGTCCAGACACTACTAACATCCACATAAACAAATCATTTCTTCGTTATTACTTCAATGACACCATTGGCCGCTTTCTCTCCATATTTTTCTACTCCATCCTCTCTTTTATAGATATGCACACTCTCAATCTTTTCCTGATTTAAGCCATCTAACTCCTGTTGGGTTGCTTCTACTCCATCGATCAGGATTAATCGATTAGTTTCCAGAAATCCGGTCTCTACTTTCATACTGGATAGTTCTGTTAGCTTCTCTTCAAGGCCTTCTAACTGAACACGTACCATTTGTTCTAATCCCTTTTGGTCTATAGCAAGTTCGATTAGCGATTGCAATTTTATGGGATCCACAGCCTCCCGTACAGTCTTTTCCAACTCTTCCTGATTGATAGAAATGTCTGTTAATACCTGAAGATCCAACTGTTTCATCGCTTCCTGCACTTTTCTATCTAATTCTTCCTGATTGATAAGTTCCTGCAGGTTTAACTGCTCTATATTCTCTCCTATTTTCTTTGCCCACTCGTCAATCGCTAAACTTTCCAATGCCTTCTGAATTCTTTCATGGTCTATATGGATATCAATTTCCACATTTTCATGATCCATTTCATTTAATAACCCTACCATTTTTGAGATATTAAACTCCGGAATCATCTGGATTCCTCCTCCTAAGATTGGATCTCCCAAGGTAGTAGTGATCCTGATGACACCATCTTTTCCCCCAACCGCATAATTGCCGGTAGGCATCGTACTCTTATTTACACTAACCGTCTCTATGGAAGGCATAGGAATACTCCGTGCTTCCGCTGCGGTTACCTCTCTCCCATCTACGATATACAGGATATCTTTCTCCGGATTTTCCGGAATACTTTTTTCTTTATTTTCCGGAATGGTTTCCTGGGGAAGAATTTCCTGAACCGGTTTTATTTCTGTAATTTTGACTACGGAAATTTTTTCTAATTCATTAGAAACTTCCGGATGGGCAAAAGCTGTAACCATGACAGCAGCAAGGGGAAGTATATATAAATACTTCATACGTGCCCAGGGATTGGATTTACTTTTTAACATCATAGCAATTCGTTTTTTAAGTTTACTGTGACTAAAGCTGTTGGCCATAGAAGTGAAGCGCTGTGAACCAACAGCTTTTTTAATTAATAATAGTTGATATTTCTTTGCATCGATGCCTTTGTTCAGTACATATTCATCTGCTTCATACTCATGGATATTTTGTAATTCCTGTTTCAGGAGCCAGGCCGCCGGATTAAACCAATGGAAAATCACATGGACTCCGGCTAACAACATATCCCAGGAATGACGGCCCTGTATATGTCCCCGTTCATGGGCCAGTATCTCTTTTCCGCTCTCCTCCCAGTCTTTTTCTGAAATCAGGACATAGTTCATCCAGCTAAAAGGAGCTATTTTCTTTTTAGTAAGAATCAGCTTTGTTCCGTCATCCTGTAGATGATATTTTTCCCCACGGATCAGGAAAAAGATCCGCAAAACAGAATAGAGAAACCGCATAGCGAAAAAAAGAATTCCGGAAAGATAAAGGACCAATATGGCTCGTATCCATACGGGTGATCCCCCGGCTGCGTTTACTGTTACATATTGAGCCAGAAATAAAAGTTGCTCCAGACTTAAAGCAGGCC
Source organism: Tannerellaceae bacterium (assembly GCA_021201865.1). GTDB lineage: Bacteria > Bacteroidota > Bacteroidia > Bacteroidales > Tannerellaceae > UBA4116. The sequence continues at coordinate 19,344 of JAJQEE010000146.1, forward strand.
TTTCAACCGCCTCTGCCTGAAAAAGCTGCACTTTCACAAATGGCAATATGACTGAAAGCAAAACCGTTCCCAGCAAAGCCATCCGGTTGAAACGGTGAAACGTGTCTCTGCTTAACAAAAGCCTGTAAAACAGATAAAAAGAGGCTAAGCAGGCTGTGGATTTAAGGATATAAACAAAAAAGATGCTCATGGATTTTATTTCGTATTAGCCTGTTCTACTTCATCAATCAGTTTCTTCAATTCATCTAATGAGATCTCTTCTTCTTTGATCAGCGAAGAAACCACTCTGAGGTAGGAGTTATTGAAATATTTGGAGATCACCCCTCGTAATGTTTGGTTCCGGTATTCCTCTTCTGATACCATTGCCTGGTATTGATAGGTGTTCCCAAACGTTTGATGGGCCAGAAATCCTTTTTCTTCGAGTCCACGTACAATAGTAGACAACGTATTAAAATGAGGTTTAGGTTCGTCGTAATATTCTAATAATTCTTTTACAAACATAGAACCTTCTTTCCAGAACCATCCCATGATCTCTTCTTCTTTTGGAGTAAGCTGTTTCATGATCTTTACCTTTTTACATCACAAATAAACTAAATAATTTAGTTATACAACTAAACATCATAGTTAATAAACTAAAAGATATAGTTATTTGTTTTTCTCTTTCCATACATAAAATCAGGCTTATCATAAAAGAAAAAATCATTCAGAAGATAGAAAAATTGAAGTTTAGCATATGAGTGGGTGGAGGCTTTACTATAGTATATAACTATTCCTATCTGGCTAAGAGAATTTCATAAAATAAAAAAGGGATTATCCATCCGGATAATCCCTTTTCTCTTAGTATATTCTTTACAACTTATCCTAATGTTCCACCGATCAGGATCAATACCAATAAAGCAAGGATCGCATATAATTCCGGGAATACGGCCAATACCATAGTAGCACCGAATACATCTTTACCGGCAGCTACTCCTGCAATACCATTTGCACAAACCTGTGCCTGACGGATAGAAGAGAAAAGACCTACCAAACCTAATCCTAATCCTGCTCCGAATACCGCAGCTGCATTCAGCATAGAAATAGAATCTACCAAATAGGATTGCAACATAAAATATCCCACAAATCCATAAAGTCCCTGAGAACTGGGTAGTGCACTTAATGCAATGTACGTACCTAATGCATCCGGATTCTTTTTCATCGCTCCTACTGCAGCATTACCACAGATTGTTACACCGTAACTACTTCCGATACCGGTTAATCCTACCATTAACGCAACCCCTAAATAGGCTAATAAAATTGGTTCCATAATAAATGATTTTTTAAATTATTTTTTTATTGATTTTCTAACTGATTAATTATTATACTTTTTTGAAAGGAGTATATTCTTTTCCACCCCCCTGGAATTCCGCATTTTTATAGTACTCCACAAAAGTAAGACGCAAAGGGTGTACCAATGCACTGATCGTACAAAGTGCAAAGTTAAGCGAATGTCCGAATACAAGGATCAGTGTCATAAAAATAGCCCGTGGAATAATAGATAAACCCTCTGTCATATCTATAGCTAACGAATTAAACACACCTCCCAGAATAGAACCGGTCAACCCGATAGCAAACAACCGGATATAGGAAAGAGTATCTCCTAACAAACCGGAAGCTGTATTATAAGTTGTCCAAAGGCCGGAACCCACATTCATAAAGATGTTTTTCCCCGGCGAATTATAAAGAAGTGCGACCAATAATCCTAAAACGGCTATTCCATAAAAGACAATGATCACGGTCTCCGGCAAATGAATATCCAGTACCGGTAACCCAAAAGCACATAGAAGGGCAACGATCACAAATACCCAGGCAAAAGAGGCAACACTATGTTTTACTCCCCGCTGTGCCTTCGTCTGGAAAGCTGCCACAATCTTACCAAATACAATCTGAACAAGTCCCAGAATAATAGATAGTGTCATCAAATTGTCTGTTGACAGGAAATAGTCTTTTATAGATTCAAAGGCTGGTACCTCGATCAATGAGACACCGAAAAATGATCCCGTCAATATACCTATCACCACCGCAGACAGTCCGAATAACTGGAACAGGGTCAGATAAGGTTTGTAATCCGGCTTCACTTTGGTTTTGAAATAGGTACAAACTAAGAACATGATCAGTCCGTAACCCCCATCTCCGAAACAAAGCCCAAAAAAGAGCATGAAGAAAGGGGCAAAAAACGGTGTCGGATCAAACTCTGTATATTTGGGAAGCGCAAACATTTTGGTAATAGGTTCATACAATTTAGAGAATTTATTATTCTTCAATTGGATAGGAATCCGGTCTCCTTCTTCTACTGGTAACGGTTGGTAATAATACCCCCCCTGTTCTACCGCTGTTTCCATAGCTGATGCCTGCTCTGTCGGAACCCAACCTTCCAGAACCATTAATTTATCATCAGCCTGCGCTTCGGTCTGGATCTTTACATTAGAAAGATTATATTCATCCTGCAGTATTTTATCCAGTTCTACCAATGTGTTATAATCATTGACAGCTCTGTCCTGTAATTCTTTATTAATGACCTCAATCTGATCTTCCTTCTGCTTGTAATTAGCTTCCAGTTCAGATAACCCCATATCAGGCATCTTCGGACGTTCCGCATCTATATCGATCACCATATCTTCCGGAGTGATCGTAATAAAATAGGAAACAGACTGAATATTATTGATCTCTATCGCATTATATGCATCAATCCATTCCGGCTCAAAACGGGAAACAGGAGTGCTGAAGAAGGTAACTTTATAGCCTGCTTTTTTAAGATGATTCACCTCTGCATAAGAAAAATCACCCCATATTTTCATATAGTCGATCTCCTTTTCCAGCGTGGCCAGGGTAGATACCAATTGTTGTCTTCTTTCCTGTAACTCTTCAATAGTCCGGAGCAAATCCAGTCCCTCCTGTTTTGTAATCTTACGTGCAAAAGCTAATTCAGGATTGTCCTTTTTATCATTCAACTTCTTAAAATCACGCATGACCTGATCGATGCGTTTCCGCTGGGTCAGAAGTAGTTGAAGGTCTGTATTTTCAGAGGTAGACCGTACTTCCTGCACATGTACAACACCCAAGTCACGCAATTGAGCCAAAAAGTCTTCATAGTCTTTATGATAAACCATAAAGGCATATTTATTCATATTCGAAATCATGATTCAGCCTCCTCTTTCTTTTTGCGTTTTTCCTGATTTGCCCGCATGATCTTTTGTGATGATTTAGACAGACTTTCCTCGTCTTCCATAAACCGTTTCACTTTCCGGATCGCATCACTATATCCCGGAATCTGAACTTTCTCAAACAGGTTCACCTTTTGAGTTGTTTTTTTCCGGGCATGTTCCAATAACTCCAGTTTGAGACTTGTAAACTCAGCTTCGATCCCGGTATGTGCCAGTTTTTTCAATAACTCTATTCCATCCGGAAACCAGGATGGAGCATTGAACAGGCTGTATTTTCCTATTTCGAACTGAACTTCGTCCAGAATAGGAGTTAATACTCCGGCGATTTTCTTCGTAGAAAGAGAGACGTCCTTCACTGCGATCAGATCCGGAGTGAACTCATTCCACAAAGCAACCATATTTTCGTAACTCTGAATTTCTTTTTCAAGCTGAAGTTCCAATCGGTTCACCTCGTCTTTGGTCCGCTTCACTTCCATACGTAATGCACTCTCCTTACTCTTAATGGTAGGGAGTGAACGCACACGCATCTTCAGTTGCTTCTCCAGTTGCTGAAGTGATGTTTTATTATATTGAAACTTTATTGCCATCTTGTTCTAATTGATTAGTCTTTCCAGTACTTATCCACTAACTCCTGTTTTATATTCACCTCTGCTGGTTTGAAGTATTCTCCGAATAATCCCCACGCCACATCCAACATTTCCGTAGTATCCAGATTTACGTCAATCGCCAGCAGCTTCTCGGAATAATCTTTTGCAAATGACAAGGTACGGTTATCATAGTCAGTCAAGTCAAAACCATTTTCCAGTTTGGTTTTTGCATTGGCAGCATCGGCATACAGACGTACGGCAGCATTCATTACCTGCGGATGGTCTTCACGGGTTTTCTTACCGGTCACTAACTGTTTCAGACGGGACAAACTGCGGAATGGATCGACAATAACCTTACCGACATCACTATCACGACGCAAATAAAGCTGACCTTCTGTGATATATCCAGTATTATCCGGTACTGCATGTGTAATATCTCCACCGGACAGGGTTGTCACCGCAATAATGGTGATGGAACCGCCTGCCGGGAATTGTACCGCTTTTTCATAAATCTTTGCCAAATCAGAATAAAGAGAACCGGGCATTGAGTCTTTGGATGGGATCTGGTCCATACGGTTCGATACGATCGCCAACGCATCCGCATAGTTGGTCATATCAGTTAACAGCACCAACACCTTTTCATTTTTCTCCACCGCAAAATATTCAGCAGCCGTAAGGGCCATATCCGGAATAAGGATACGTTCTACTGATGGGTCTTCCGTTGTATTGATAAAGCTTACGATACGATCCAGCGCACCGGCATTACTAAATGTATTTTTAAAGAACAGATAGTCATCATTAGTCATACCCATACCTCCCAAAATAATCTTATCGGATTGGGCACGCAATGCCACTAATGCCATCACCTGGTTAAACGGTTGGTCCGGATCTGCAAAGAACGGGATCTTCTGTCCGGTTACCAGTGTATTGTTGAGGTCAATACCTGCAATCCCGGTAGCGATCAATTCAGATGGCTGTTTACGGCGAACCGGATTTACCGATGGACCGCCGATCTCTACTTCTTTCCCTTCCGGTGCAGGACCACCATCTATCGGATCACCATATGCATTAAAGAAGCGTCCGGCTAATTGTTCCCCTACTTTCAGAGTAGGAGCCTTCCCCATAAATACTACTTCCGCATTGGTACGGATCCCTTCTGTTCCTGAGAATACCTGTAGCGTAACCTCGTCACCTATGATTTTCACTACCTGAGCCAACTTTCCGTCTACGGAGGCCAACTCATCATACCCTACGCCTGTTGCTTTCAGTGAACAGGTCGCTTTTGTGATCTGGGTAATCTTCGTATATATTTTCTGAAATACTTTTGTTGCCATATACTTGCTTATTTTTCCATACGTTCTGCCAGCAGAGCGTCCAGTTGATCATTAAAGTTCTTAAACTGTTCACTTTCGTATACAGAATAGTTCATCTGCTTGAACACATTGATAATATTCTTAAAGTAATCCATTACTTCCTGGAACGTATCAAAACTGAATTCAGCGCGGCAGATATTCACGATCCGGTCCAGCATAAATTCCTGACGGTTCAATGGTGTAACCGCATCGATCTCATCAAACGCATCCTGTTGCAGGATCACAAAGTCGATCAGTTCCGATTTCCAGAAAGTTACGTGATATTCCACAGGAACTCCATCATCCCCAAGAATATTAATCTGTTCCGCGATCTCTTTACCACGCAGCATACGGGTTTTTACCTCTTCTACTTTTTCCACCCATGCAGGAGAAATATGATCGGCAATGTATTCCTGGAATTCAGGATACTCCAGATACTTAGAATAACTATCAATCGGATTTACAGCCGGATATCTTTTACGGTCAGCCCGTTCCTGCTCCAACGCATAAAAACAACGAGCTACTTTCTTGGTATTTTCTGTTACAGGCTCTTTCAGGTTACCACCTGCCGGAGATACTGTACCGATAAAGGTGACAGAACCGGTTGCCCCGTTGTTCAGATGTACATAACCGGCCCGTGCATAAAAGTTCGCAACGATCGCAGAAAGGTCCATTGGGAAAGCATCCGGTCCCGGAAGTTCTTCCAGACGGTTTGACATTTCACGAAGTGCCTGTGCCCAGCGGGAAGTAGAGTCAGCCATCAACAACACTTTCAACCCCATTGTCCGGTAATATTCAGCAATAGTCATCGCCGTATAGACAGAGGCTTCACGGGCAGCTACCGGCATGTTGGAAGTATTTGCAATAATAATGGTACGTTCCATCAACTTACGTCCGGTATGTGGGTCGATCAATTCCGGGAACTCCGTAAAGACCTCCACTACCTCATTTGCACGTTCTCCACAAGCTGCAATAATTACGATGTCTGCTTCCGCCTGTTTAGAGATCGCATGCTGCAATACTGTTTTACCTGTACCAAATGGCCCGGGAATAAATCCTGTACCACCTTCCACAATCGGGTTGATCGTATCAATAGTCCGAACCCCTGTTTCCAGTAATTTATAAGGACGTGGTTTTTCTTTATAACAGGTAACCGCTTTTTTTACCGGCCACTTCTGTATCATATTCACCTCTATATCTTTTCCGTCTTCACCAGTAATTACAGCTACAGTCTGGTTCACAGTATAGAGTCCGGCATCTACCACGCTTTTTACCGTGTACGTTCCTTCCAGCACAAAAGGAACCATAATCTTATGTGGCTGGTAGTTCTCATCCACTTCTCCCAACCAATCTCCGGCCATCACTTTATCCCCCGGTTTGGCGATCGGTTTAAAATCCCACTGTTTTTCATCATTCAGTGCATAGGTATAATCCCCCCGTTTCAGGAAGATCCCATCCATTTTATCCAGGTCATTCTGTAGGCCGTCATAGTTGCGGGACAACATACCCGGACCCAGAGTCACTTCAAGCATGTGACCGACAAATTCGGCTTCGTCACCTACCCGCATCCCACGGGTACTTTCGAACACCTGTACAAAGGCTTCTTTTCCTATTACTTTGATTACCTCCGCCATCAGCTTAACACCTCCCACGGAAATGTAACAAATTTCATTCTGGGAAACCGGTCCATCCACCTCAACGGTCACCAGATTGGACACGATCCCTTTTACAAATCCTTTTGTAGCCATAAATTATTTATTATTATTTCTTTTAAATTCTTCCAGTACGTTCTGACTGCCTTTTTTCATGGATCCGACAATTCCCCGGAAGGTCTCCTCTCCTGTTGTTTTATCAAGGGTCAGCCATCGTTCTATCATTTCAAGCTTAAGCAAATAGGCAAAAACACTTTCTATATCAAAGGGTTTAAAGAACGTGTTCTCTTCCAGCCATTCCCACTTCAGGATATCTATTTTTTTCTCCCGGACCATCAGATTAGGTTCTTCTGCGACCCGTTGCAGAGCCGGTAAATAGTCCAGCGTATCCCCCAAACCGAAATCACGGGCATTTGAACTCCGGATCGCTTCGGCAATCTCATTATCCCCGATAATATACTCTGCCTTATCCAATCCATACTTCCTACAGGTATAAGCTGTCAGTATATTGTTAATATTCAGGTTAAATTCAAACCAGGATGCGATAAACTCATTACTGTTTTTCATGGCATACGCATAATAGAGTGTTGCCAGACGATCTTCCCATGAAACAGTAACAGGAGTCTCTTCCTGGTCTTCCGAACCGGAATAGAGCCGCAGAAAATCTATGAAATAAGATGGTATGAGTGAATTAGCCGGTAATGTATCATCCTCTCTGACAATTTTGATCAGATCCTGTAACTCATCAGCGGTAATGCTTCCTCTCGGATCATCCTCCCAGTCAGGCCGGGCCAATTGAGTCAGCAGGTTTTTATTATCATACTTAAGGAAAAACAGATCAATCAGTTTTCTGTCATCCATAGATAATACACCATCCAGTTCCCTCCTAAAATCCGTAATGGTATAGGTGAGTTTGCTATCGTCCAACGCAATATTCGGCAGTCCGGCAACCAGATAATAATACTTACTCATGATCAGAATAGCATTTCTACCAGTTGTGGACGCAGGAATTCTTTAAAGAACTCCATAAATTCTTCGTCTCCGAAACTTACTTTATAAGAACCATCCGCCGGTACGATCGTAAAGGAAGTGTCCTTTCCATTCACTTTTTCAATCCGGACCCCTTTATTTAGCAGCTCCTTTGCATTTGCTTCAAAGTATTGAGTCAATTTTTCCGCATCAGCCGACTGGATCGTCAGGTTTTCTTTTTTAATCCATTCCCGGGCCATCTCAAGAATGACCTGCTGCATATACTCTTTATCAGCCACAGCAGCTTTTACATTCGAAGAGGTGATCTCGCCGGTGATCAGGTTAGCGACTTCACTTTTCAAAGCTTCCAAAGCCTGAGTGGCAAATAGCTTTAGCTCACCTTCCACATTTTTCTTCAGGTCCGCCGCCTGCTTTTCCGCAGCTGCAATAATACGTTTTGCTTCTGCTTCTGCTTCACTTACAATAGTCTGTTTCTGGGTATTTGCATCGGCTATAATTCGATTAGCTTCTTCGTTCCCTTTTTCCACACCTTCACGGTAGATTTTGTTAGTCAGTTCCTGAATTTTTGTATCCATTTCCTAAAGATATATATGTGTTATTTTACTATGTAATCTGGTATTATGCTTCACAAAGTTATTCTTTTCTAAAAGCAAATATTTTAATAAATGTAAAATGAAATTGAAAAATCCATAAAACACGATAGGTTTTAAGTCAAAAAGGGTGGTTTCATTAATTAATTGTTCCGAAACACTAAAAAGTATGGAGCACTTATTTAGCCATTCTCTTTCACCTTTACATTTTAAACACCTTCTTTACTAAAATTCCTCTTTCAGGAATTTAAATGATTCTTTCCATGGTTTTTTCAGGGTTGCAAATTAATAAGAAAAAATCAATTTTACCAGTAAATCTAAATTAAATAAGAGTTTTTCCTATAATTCCCAACAATAAGTCAAAAATTACCGATAAACTGGTCAAAAATAAATTAATACAAATACATTCCGTAAAGCAGAAACATCAATTTATTAGCATATTCATATAT
>JAJQEE010000103.1 GCA_021201865.1 Tannerellaceae bacterium
GGCTATTGTTGAAACCCCTTTGGGGTATTTACGGATCTTCCGGCCAACACGGGTTTGAAATTCTGTGCCAGCAGGTCAATCAAATGAATAAATGGATACGATTATGAAAAAACAGAGTTATATGGAGAAGTGTCTTCCTTTGGCGGAGGAGGCCGGGAAGGTGTTTGGGATCAATCCGGTGGTGATCCTGGCACAGGGAGCACTGGAAAGTGGATGGGGGACCAGTACGCTGGCTACCCGCTATCATAGCTATTTTGGGGTAACCGGTTCGGGAACGGCCAATGATTATTGGGATGGTCAGCGGGTGTGGCTGGGTAAGAACTCCCTTCATTTCCGGACCTATTCCGAGCCGCTGAACAGCTTCCTCGATTATGCGCGTTTGCTTCGCTCCCGCTATCCGAATGCTGCGAATGTAAGCGATTCCCCGGAGGAGTTTGCCCGGGCGATCTCGTATAGTGCATACATCAGTGAGGTAAATGGGGATGACCGGGAAGCCTATTGCAAGTCCCTGATCTCTATTTGCCGGACGATTAGTAAAATGAAGGAGTCATTATTCGCTTCGATTAAAAATGAAGGAATGTAAGAGTTCCAGGTTCAGGAGTTCAAGGTTTAAAAATGTCAGGTTCAGGATTTTTTTATTGAACTCCCTGAACGTTGAACTCATTCATTTCCTTTGTCTTAAAAATATTCAATATGAAAAAGCTTGAGTCATTTTTATCTTTTCTATTGGCGGTTGCAAATCTGTTTGTATCACGGTGGAAGAAAGTTCCCCCTTGCCGCCCTTGTCCTTATCCTGACCGGAATTGTCCTCCTACTGTGGATGGCCGGGATGATCCATGGTGTTGTGATGAGGAAATTACCGGGGTTCCTTGTTGACATAGGATGACCCGCTCTTCCGGGGAATGAATGTCCCCCGGAAGAGCTTTTTCTCGTTTGCCCTATCCGGTTGTTTATATACTCATCCTGACAGCAAACAAAATAAAACTTATTAAAATGTACTTCATCATTTTTTCCGTTTGAGTGTCTTGTAAATATTATTTATAAAGTCTGTGTATCGTTCTTACTCTCTCCTAAATCTATTGTATGCAATATGAATATTTTCTTTAGATCTATATTATATTGCATACTATATTCATCTAATATGTCAATGATTTCTTCCGTTATAGAGAGTTCTTCATTTATAATATGGATAGTCGATAACATTTGTTTTGTTTCCTGTTTGTATAGAATAAAAGGAATCATAAAGGAAATAAACGATTGTATTCTTTCAGGGAGCAAATTTGAAATTAGAATGGGAGAAGAATAACCTACTTTATCAAACATAAGATATGATGAATGCGAAATAAAAACTCCATCTATAAGAGTGTGTGCAAAATAAATATTATTTTTAATAGATATGATATTATTAAATTTAGTTTGACTAAAGTTGCAAGTGTAAAAATGAATATTATCGAATGTGCAATGAAAAAAATTACAATTATAGAAACTTACCTTTGAAAAATAAATATTTTTTAGATAAGAATATGAGAAATCAATATTTTGTTTATGGAATTCAATAATCCTGGAATAATTCTCATTTCTCATATCTAATCCTTTAAAAAGACTTCCTTTCCATAAACTTGGATCTTGTATATAATTTGAGGTCTCTAATAAAAAAAGAAGAGAATTAACATTTATATTGAAGTCTCTATTGTATAAATGGGGTTCATTTGGAGTTTCGATATGATTATATAATTCATTACCTGTTAATAAAGCAATCCATTTGTCCGTATAGTCTGCCATCTGATTTACAGATATATTGTATAATAGATTTACTTCTTTTTTATACAATGAGCTTTTAGGGGTGGTTTGTCCGGTCAGAAAAAATTAGGAGACTCAATAATTTTCTTTGAGAGATCAAGAATCTTATTTATTTTTTCCTGATCCATGTACCAATTCTCTAAAGTTTCTCTCGGATACTCTGTACTACTTGGTGTAAAATGACAATTTCTATACCAATCGTAGTGCATAGCAGGAGAAAACAGGAAATTGTTTTTGGAGATAGCAATGGATGAGAGGAAAGGAAAAAGTAGTTTTCTTTTTTCTATCACTTCCGGTGTAGGATCGGGAATGGCCGTTTCCCGTAATAACTGAAGTAAACTTTTTAAGAACATAATGGTTTGTTCAGTTGGCTTTCCTAAAGATAACCGGGCACGTGCTTCGTCTACATCCGGATTTTCGTCTAAAGCAAACTTGATGAATATTTTCAGATAATACTCAGCTAACAGGATTTCTGCGAATGATTGATGTTGAAAATGCAGCGTGTTGTTGTTTTCTCCAAAATAGGAATGAGACAGGAACTGGATATCCGTTGCACCTTTATTTGCGTAGTCCTGTAAAATCTCTTTGTCGGATTTATTTTTATCATATTTACTTTCTCCATCCAAAAGCCTGCATAGATCAGCCTTTTTTAAAGAACCCTGATTTCCGTTGTGTCTTTCGTACATCCACAGAGCTGCCGTTGCATGGAGCAGATTCCGGAATTCGAATTCTTCCTGCAGGCTGATCTTATAATGCGGGTCATTGATGTGTTTGGCCTCTTTGGTCAATAAATTGAGGAAAGAAAGATAAATACCAATTTTTCCTACAGAAAGGAAATCAATATTATTGAGGATTAACTGATAGATCATATAAGCGAAAATGGGTCGTCGAAGTTCACTGACCTGTAGGGTGCCATTTTCCAAAAGTTGCTGATATATATCTGTTTTCTTTTGGGATTGTATGTCTTTATAAATCTGATCCACAAAATCTACCAGTTTTGATTTTTCGTGAGGAGCCTTCTTTTTTAGTGTATCATACAACCAATTATTAAACTGGTCCTTTTTGAATCCATATAAAGAGATATAATGTGGGATCTCCCGTTCTTCTTCTTTCAGGCAATAAGGTTTATGAATATGGATCACCTCTTTCAATCCATCGGAAAAGGGACGTGAAGTAATAATCAACCGGTTTGTCCGATATAGTTCCCGGTTGAGATTCTGTATTTGTTTGACGGAACTGATCACCGCCTGGATGGAAGCCTGGTTAAGTTCCCCACTTTCATCCAGGGAGTCTATCAGGAAGACATATTTTTTGTTCCTGAATTTGTCAGAATTAATATTGATACCATATTCTGTGAGCAGGTAATCATTGATCACTCCTAAATGATCTGTATTCAGATATTGTTTAAAATTGCGCAGATTGAAATAGATTGGAAAGAATCCTTCCTTTTCTTCTGCATATTTCTGAGCTAATTTAGCTGCATAGGTTTTCATGAATACAGATTTCCCTTTTCCGAAATCTGCAATAATAAACAGGATTTTTTCCAGATGGTTTTGAGGATCTATACTAAAATATTCTTCAATCAGATCTTCGACTGATTTTAAATTGTTTTCAATTTCTTCAATTTTTTCATGATCGATATATTCCTCCCCAATATGACTATCTACCGGCTTCCAGCTTCCGTAAGTTGTCTCATATTTTAAGTTCTCGTTTTTTTCAAAACCGATCTGTTTTAACCGGAAAGTATCTAACAGAAGTCTTGTCTCTTTTTCTTCCAATAATTGTTCTTAGATCTCCTCTATGTGTGTTTGATAGTCTTCTCCAAAAGTATTTTTAATTTCCTCTTCAATATTGGTATTAAAATCCTGTTTGAATGTAGAAATAGCAGCAGTCTCTATGTTGAGCTTCTCTAATATGTGAATGTAGTTCTCTTTTACAGTGAGAATGATGGGATGATAGACAGGTTGAAAAACCAAAAACAGATTGTTTTTATCTATGTTTTTATAGGAACTGACCGTTGTTTCTTCAAAAACCCGGATGATCTCTTCAGGTGTATGATTCGATTTAATTTGATCTTCCAGTTTTTCCATGGACTTAGAAGCCTGGTTATAGGCAGCCTTTAAATAAGTCGCACTACCCAAATTTGCTAATTTTTCCTGTGATAGCTGATCAAAATAGCGGTCGATAAATGGTTTACTGAGTATTTTTAAGATAAGACCTGTGGTACCTGTGGCATTCGATACTATATCCTGTGCATTATCATCAAAATACTGTTTTATCCACAAAGCGGCATTATTGAAAATCAGATTGGTACTTTCTCCTAACCGGATGCATGTTAATTTATTCATATTTATGAAATTTTTTATACAAAAAAAGAAATTTCAGTGAAAGATTGGTCTGTTTTTTTATAATTTTTCCCTCTGGTTTCTTTTCTCCGGCTAAAAGGAAAATGTCTGTGAACGTTTTAAAATTCCAGTGGAATAAAACGTTCACAGACATTTGTATTACCATATTCCTGCGGGGTATAAGAAAAGATACATGTAGAGAACAGCTCGCAAGATAGTTCGGTTACTTCCAATCCACTAAGGAGGATTTGAAATAGTTCCAGTGGGCGGTTTCCCATAGGAGAGGGTGGGAGCTGAGGCGGGTTCTGTATTCTTCCCAGCTTGTGTCTTCGACTTTGGACCAGCCCTTTTCTGCTACGCCTGCGAGGCGGGGCATCAGCATGAACTGGAGTTCCCGGAAGCTGCTGATGGTTTCACACCAGATCGCGGCTTCAATGCCTCCTATGTTTTGGGAAGGATCCAGTAACGGATTGAAGGTGGAGGGGTTCCAGTCGTACATCTGTTCGATGGTTTGTTTCGGATAGGCGGGCATGCCCAGCCGTTCCTGTTCGTCTGCCTGCGCGGGATCCGTACTGGGCTCCAGATAGCGATGATCCAGATAGACATAGGTGCTGGGAGAGACAATGGCTCTTGCTTTCCGGGAGATGCCGCTTTCCACGTCTTCGGCTGCTTTGGAGAACATTTCCATCAATAGTTTCATGACTTCCGGGGACAAACCGGCACTTTCTCCGTCTCCTGCTATTTCCATATTCCCTTTGAAATAGATCCAGTGCTGAAACAGGTCTCCTGCCGTGATGTCTGCCCGGCATACTTCCTGCCAGCCGACCATTTTCTTTCCGTTGTCGAGTACAAACTGACGGGTTTGATTGACAAAGCGAATGAACTTATCTTCGGATAGGCCCAGTGTCTCATCTCCTCCGATGTGAATATAACTTCCCGGGGTGAGGGCAGCCACTTCGGTGATCACATCTTTCACCAATTGCATGGTGTAGGGATCATCTGCATCCAGCGCGCCCAGGGCCTGTCCTGAAAGATTCAGATCTACATTTAGTTGGACTGCGTCTTTGAGTCCGGGATAAGAGGCAAACAGGGCGGCGGCATGTCCGGGTATGTCTATTTCCGGAACAATCGTGATGAAGCGCCCGGCTGCATATTGGACCAACTCTTTAAATTGTTGCTGTGTGTAGTAGCCGGCAGGTTTGCCTTCATTAGGCATTTGGCTGCCGATTTCGGTCAGTTTGGGATATTTGTTGATCTCGATCCGCCATCCCTGGTTGTCGGTCAGGTGGATATGCAGGACATTCATTTTGTAGAGGGCCAGCATATCAATCACCTGTTTCACCTCTTCGGGGGTAAAGAAACAACGGGACACGTCGAGTGAGAGGCCACGCCAGGCGAAACGGGGACTGTCTTTTACCTCCAGCACAGGCAGGTAAATGGGTTCTCCTTTGGCGGACCGGTTTCCGGCGGCTAATTGTTTCAGCGAGGTGGTGCCCCGGTAGATCCCTTCGGGGGTAGTAGCCTGTAGGCGGATCTGTTTTTTCTGTATGGAGAGGCTGTATTGTTCATCCGCCGGGTTGCCGTCTTTCGGACTGGCACCCCATATCGCCGGCAGATCTTTTAATCCGGAGATCTCCGGCGTCAGTTCAAGATGGATTTTTCCCCGGCCGGAGGGCGAGGAAGGAATCGAAAGTGTCCATCCGGTTAAGTCACGGATATAAGCGGCGAGGTCTTCTGCTACTTCTTTTAAAGAGGGGTCGGAGTAGGAGATATCACTTTTTTGATTCAGGGTGAACACCTGTTCTCCGGTTTTTACGGAGGTAGGTGCGGGGATCAGGTTCACACTTCTTTCACCCACTTCAGGAGGTGAACAGGACAAAAAGGTAAACCAGCCGCATGCACAGAGGCAGGCAAAGGTGGATGTGATTTTTTTCATGGTTATTCTATCTTAAAATTGAAGCTGTTAAGATAGGAAGAATGAACATAAAAAAGAAATTATCCGGCTAATTTCAGGGCATAAAAAAGCGTCAAAGATATTTCTTTAACGCTTGGTGACCGCGACAGGATTCAAACCTGTAACCGGCTGATCCGTAGTCAGCTACTCTATTCAGTTGAGCTACGCGGCCATTCTTTCTTAATTGCGAGTGCAAAGATATGTGTTTTCTTTAAAACTCCAAAGAATTTGCCTGACTTTTTCTGAATTAATCAAGCATCCGGGGGTTAAATATCAGGTAACCAATGTTTATCCCGAAATTAAAGTTCTTGCTGGGATGGCTGTATCCGTTCCCATAGACTCCTATGGAGGCGAAGGGTAATTGCAGGACCAGGGAGAGTTCTCCCATATATTGGAAGGAATTCAGGAATTTTCCATAGTAGGGAGCGGCCGTATAGACGGGTGTCTCTACGACGGATGCTTTGATCTCATACAAAGGATTAAAACAATACAGATCGGCGCGCAGGTGCAGGAGCCGGCTTATTTTGAAAATAGGGGTTACTCCTCCGGCAAAATACTGGTTGGCCCGGAAGGCTTCGTTAAATACGATCTGGCTATGGGGCGTCGGTGTGAAAGCCGGTGCCTGGAGGACAGAGGCGGTGTAATTGTTCATCAGGTTTTTACTGGAAATAACCATTTCTAACAGGTAGCCTAAATTGAACCGGCTACTTATCGGGTGATAGCTTTGCCAGTGTCCTTTCATCTGAAGCCAGCTATGCGTTTCTTCCCGGAACGTGTTATCGGTGTAAGTGCTTCCCGGTTTATACCGCTCTTTTCCGGTCGCATACTGGGCTGTCAGGTATTGCATGCGTCCGTCAATGGGATATTGTTTGGCATCGAGTGAGTTTCGTTCGATATTCAATGTGCCGACCAACAGGTCATAGGTACTCCGGTCAAAATAGGCGTTTGTAATGGAGGTGGATGTCCTTTGCAGATAGTGATCGGTCAATCTGCCGTAGGCCATACCGATCTCTGCTTTGGCCCGGTTGAGGAAGGGGAATCCTAATTTCAGCCGGAGGTACAGTTCCCTTTGTTTAATGAAAGCCGGTACGAGGTCTTCATAGAACAGGGATTGGCTCTGCTGGTATTTTTTGTTGGAGAAGACTCCATCCACATTGATGTAGGTTGGGATACGGGTTTGCAGATAGAAGCGGCTGTTCAGCAATACTCCGTCAAATGAGTTTCCTACCTGGAAATTGGCGTTCAGGTCTGTGGCAAATTGGGAAAGTGCCTGGTAGCCTAACCCTAAAAAGAGTTGGTTTGCCTGGTGGGAAGAGATATTTCCTCCGAAGCCGATGGTGATCTCTTCCTTCATTTTAACATCGAGATAGAGGTCAAATTTCCGTTCCCGGCGATTATAGACCGCATGGGGCATGATTTCCCGTATTTTGGAGTAGGTGAGCATTTTGAAGTAGGCCCGTTTAAACTCTTCCATTGAGAATTCTCCGTTGATATCCCGGTGTAGCTGGGCTTCGATGTATCTTTCCTGTGCTTCATTCACCCCGGTGATATAGATGTTCTGGAAAATAAGTGGGGGTAATCCTTCTTTGTAATTCTTTCTCCTTTCATTCACCTCTTCCCGGGTGACTTCCCGGGGAACCCGTTGTTTCAGGGAATCGATCAGGGAAAGTGTCCTCCTGTAGCCGATATTCATTAATTCTTCCGCCCGTTGAAAGTCTAACAGGGAGACATTGGGAAAACTGAATTTAAGCATCATCCCTTCCTCTTCCGGCACCTCGTATTCTGTTTTCTGCATGATCATGGTTTCAAGTTGGTTGTAGGGATTGGCAGAAGGTTTGACCTCTGTTCCTGCCACGGCTGATCCGAAAATGAAATCCGGATGGAAGGATTCGACCATGGGTGTCACGGGGAAATTATCGTAGATCCCACCATCAAACAGGGGTACACTGTCCCGCCAGAGGGGATTAAATACAAACGGGAAAGTCATGGAGATCCGGATGGCGTCTCCCAGGTCGCCGTTTTTAAAGATGATGGGTTTTTTATTATAGATGTCTGATCCGACTGTCCGGAAAGGAACAAACAGGTTGTCAAAATTCCAGCCGGCCTTGGCGGATGCCGGAGCAAATAATCCCATGAACGCCTGGTTCATCTGGATGGGATTGATCAGGCTCCGGGGTAAAATATTGGTCCGGATCTGCAAACTATCTGAAATATCAATGGAAAAATGGGCAATTTCCGGGGTTGGATCCGGCTTCTTGAAATAATAAATATATTCATTTTCAACCGTCCCGGTTTGCCAGTAGCCAAACTCATCCGACAGGATCAGTTCCAGCATCTCTTCCGGGGTATATCCGATGGCATAGAGCCCACCGATAACCGCACCGATTGAAGTACCTGTAATATAATCAATGGGAACGTTGTTTTCTTCGAGGGCTTTGATCACTCCAATGTGAGCAGCCCCTTTTGCTCCCCCACCGCTTAACACCAGGCCTACCCGCTGGGCGCACAGGCTTTGAAGAGTAAAGAGTAACAGGAGGGTAAGAGCAAAACTATTTTTCATATGCGATCATGAGCGTTAATAGATATCAAAAATAACTGGTTTTTCTTATACAACAACTGAACTCTCCGGATTTTTACCGGGAATTTGTGAATAGAGAGTAAATATTGTGAAAGGAAAGTTATTTCATGACTGTTTGAGGGCGTTTAGAAAATAAGTAGGGGATAGATAAAACGTATCTATTTTTTAGTATGCGGGACTTTCGGGTTCATATAATACATTTTTTTTAATACAGGATACAACAAACTAACTACTTCTTCGTGGGTGTAGTAGGCCTGGATCAGCATATGAAGTTCCCTGGCTTTCAGTCGGTGGAATTTTTCACTGTGAAGCCCATTCTGTAAATGATAGATCATCTGTTCCACAAAAGTGATAATCATTTTTTCACAGGAATGGGTGTAAACTGATAGACCATCTGTTTGCAATGGTGATAATAGTTCCGGTAGGTTTCACTTTCCGGGGTGTTATTGATCAGGTCAAAACGGGAGAAAAGCAGCGTGGCCTTTTCCGGAGCGGAGATCGTTATTACTCTGTTTTCAGACAGGAGAATACATTCACCCGCTTTCATTTCAACAGGTGGAAATCCTTCACTGCGGATCTGCGATACACCTTCCTGCGTGAATAATAGTTGAGGGGAATCAAAAGTAAAGTTTTCCTTTTCTTTTTTCCCTTTAAATTCCATCCAATGGAAGCCCGGTCCCTCCTTTGTTTTCTTTTGAGAGGAAGGTAGTTTTTCTTCCATATAAAATATATTTTCCATATTATAGTAATGATTAAAAAATCACTGTTTTTTATATTTTATTAAGTATATACACAGTGTGGTTTTTTTATTTAAATGAATTATATGTTTTGGTAGGCACAAAGGTATAATATTTTCAAGATTAAATACTTCTTATATTATTATTTTTGATTGTATTCATAGAGAGTTATACGGAAAAATATCTACCTTTGCCATCACCTATAATATAGTAAAAAAGTAAATTAAAACTAAAACAACCTTTTTCAAAACTGTTCCCATTCCGGTTAATGGAAAACTAACAAATAGCATTAAAAATGAAAAGGCTTGTTTATTGGAAAAAATTTATCTCCAGTCAGAAATATAAGAATGATACAAAAAAAGGATTTAATCTCTATCAGGCTGAGAACCATGCTTTATATGAGGAAAAATCTACGGACGAGAATCATCTTTTATTTGTAATGGAAGGAAAAATGACCATCAGATGTAATCAATATTCTACCAGAGAAGTTCTTTATAATCAATGTATATTAATTCCTAAATCTGCTTCAGTAGAGATGATTTCCATCGGGAAATGCAAATTTATTGATTTTATCTTTGATGAATTGAATAATATTTGTGAATGGGATATTTTTGAGAAATGTAACCCCTATTATAAGGAGGTGGCATATGATTTCAGACCTGTTGCAGTGTGTCCTCCTGTGAGTCGTTTCCTGGACCAATTAGAATACTATTTCAGGCATGGCCTGGATTGTGAACCTTTCCAGAAGCTAAAAGAACGGGAATTATTTTTTTCTCCTGACCAGTTACTATTCCCGGGAAGAACTGGCCTACCTATTATATCCTTTGTTGGGTGAACCGAATTTTAAGAACCTGATCCTCAAACATTATAAGCATATCAATTCCGTCGCTGAGCTGGCTGTCATAGCCGGTATGAGCCGTACGATCTTTGATAATAAGTTCAAAGAGGTATTTGGCATGTCTGCACGGAAGTGGATCCTACAGGAGACGGCTAAGCAGGTCCGTTTCCGGGCTAAGCAGCCAAACGTTACCATTACTGACCTGATGGATGAATTTAAATTTAATTCTGCTACTCATTTTAATCGTTTTTGCAAACAATATTTTGATTGTACTCCCGGTGAACTGATCCGAAGATCCCGAAATAGATAAATCCGGCCAAAAAAACACCTTTCCATTGAAAATGTAAATAAATACGTGAATTGTGGAAATTTGTTTTCGCCAAAACCATTTTCCTTTGTAACTAATAATAAAATGAATTGATCAGCTCATTTATATAATTCCTCCTTATGTAAAAAAGAAGGTACTTGATTTTAATATAAGAATGGGATTAGTGTTTTTTTAGTTACTTATTTTACTTATTTACTATTAGGGAATGTATTTATTTTGAAAACAATGTGGAATGAAAAAACTTTACTTACTACTTATGGTAGGTGTCTTTCATCTGTGTACTCTTAACGGACAAACTGTAGCGGTTAAAACGAATCTTTTATATGACCTGACTACAACAATTAACCTGGAAGGAGAGGTGAAAATAGCGCCTGGATGGACATTGGGACTTTCGGGAAACTACAATCCATGGAACTTTTCCAATGATAAAAAGATCAAACACTGGCTCATCCAACCAGAGGTCCGTTACTGGTTATGTGAAAGTTTTGCCGGACATTTTTTTGGAGCCCACCTGCATTACGGAGAATATAATGTGGGGAATATCTTAGGAATAAAAGGATACCGTTATGATGGAAATTTATATGGTGCAGGTCTTTCCTATGGCTACCAATGGCTGCTCAATAAGCGCTGGAGCATAGAGGGAACTTTAGGAGTCGGATTTGCCCATCTGGATCGTGAAAAATTCACTTGCGGTGCCTGTGGTGAAAAACTAAATGAAAGAACTAAAAATTATATTGGCCCGACCCGGGCAGCAATCAGCTTAATCTATATAATTAAGTAAATAACATCGTATTGGTTATATGAAACAACGTACATACGCTATAAATTTATTTATAGTGAGCATACTCTTTTGTGTCCAAAATCCGGCATTTGCACAGACTGCGTTCAATGGACAGATCCGGTTTCAGCCTTATGAGCTGAAACAACAGGGAGACTCTTTGTACCTGCATATGGATGTGGTAATCAGGAATTTCCGGATAGAGAAAGACCGCTCCCTGTCCTTGATCCCGGTTCTAACCACGGATAGCCGGGAGGTCCGGTATCCGGAGATCCTGATCAATGGGAGCGTGCGACATAAGATATATGAGCGGCAGAAGGCTTTGCATCTAATCCGGGAAGAGAGCTACCACGTCCTGAGATCAGATCCGCAGCAACCATTTACACTACCCTATCAAATAACCATCCCTTATGAAGAGTGGATGGCGGATGCACGGTTAGATCTGCAGGAAGAACTATGTGGATGCGGGAGCTACACCCACCAGATCTCGATTGAACATTTAGTGAACCGGGTCACCCTCGAAAAGCGTCCTTTCTATGAAGTCCGGCCTTTGGTTGCCTATATCAAACCTCCGGTGGAAACGGTGAAGACAAGAAGCGAGCAGCAGGAGGCTTATCTGGATTTCCCGGTCGGACAAACCCGGATCCTTCCGGATTTCGGGAACAATCCGGTGGAGTTGGCGAAGATCGAACGGATGATCGCTGATCTGAGGAATGAACATAATCTGACTGTGGACCAGGTGAGTATCACCGGCTATGCTTCTCCTGAAGGGAGTGTGGCACTGAATGACCGCTTAGCTCAGGGGCGTGCGGAAGCCTTGAAAAACTACCTGGCCGGCCGTTCCGGATTCCCGGCTCATATCTACCGGATCGAACGGGGTGGCGAGGACTGGGCCGGATTGGAGAAACTATTGGAAAGTTCTTCTTTTCCTTACCGGCATGAGATGATTTCAATCCTTCAATCCACTTATTATTCGGATGAGCGGAAGCGGAAACTGCAGGCCTTAGACAACGGGCGTCCTTACCGGGAGATCTTACAATGGTTGTATCCCCGTTTACGGAGGGTTGTGAGCCGGGTGGACTTTACTGTCAGAGGATTTAACACGGAGGAAGCAACGGTGATCATTCGTAAAACTCCGCAGTTGCTGAGCCTGGAAGAGATGTTCATGGTTGCGGGGACCTATCCCAAGGAGAGCCGGGAGTTCGCCGATGTCTTTGAAACGGCTGTGCGGTTGTTCCCGGAAGATCCGGTGGCTAATCACAATGCGGCAGCAACCGCTTTGCTGATGAAAGATCTGCAACAGGCTGAAAATTATCTGGAGAAGACCTCACCAAATACATCTGAGTATATGAATAACAAAGGCGTTTTGCATCTCCTGTCCGGACAGTATGAACAAGCCGGGGAGTTTTTCAAAGAAGCCGCGCGCCGGGGAGTGCCGGAAGCGAATCATAATCTGGAAGAGTTAAAGAAAAAAATGGAATCGGAAGAATAGAAAGAAATGATTCATAAGAGAGAATATACTAATCGTAAAGTAATTGATTTATTAACTTAAATGAAAATGAAAATGAGAATTAAAAGTAACTGGAAGTATGTAATGATGGCCGCAGCCGTTGCGATCGGCACGACAAGTTGTAAGGATGACGAAGTGGGGGATCAGGGTTCAGGTCCGGAAGAGGACACTGCTTACATGACCCTTACGTTTACCCAGCCTAAATCGTATGCCTATAATCCAGGAGCAGACGGTAACACAGCCGGCATGGTTACGGCTGAGGAAGTAGAGGTGAAAAATGCATATGTATTTTTCTTATCCTCGGGAACATTAAAAGCAGTGGCGGCAGAATCTGCTCCCCAACAGGACCAGACAGATGACAATGTGTGGACTGCCAGTTTCAAAGCGACTACAGGAACACAGACGCTGTTTGTGGGGCTGAACCTTTCCGCAGCGCTGAAAGATGCGATTGAGGCAGGTGGTGTCTACAACACGAATGACTTAGCCACGCTGGCAGGTATCTACGGATTGGCTGATAACACGAATGGTTTCGCGATGTTCAGTGAGTTTGAACAAACAGAAACGATCGTTCCGAATCCAAGCAATGATCCGGCGATCAACAAATTCCAGGTGAATGTTACCCGTCTGGTAGCAAAGGTCTATGTGGAAGAAAGTGATGATCTGGAAAAAGCGAATATTTCCAATGTGACTTTCCGGGAACTGAGATTCGCGATGGGACAGATGAACAGTAAAATTTATGCTTTACAATTCCGGAATAATTCTAATTTCATAGAAGACCCGAACTTTGATGCGACGATTCAGGATTTCGGAACTGTAGGGGGAGTGAATGTCGGGGAAAATGTGCATTACTATACTGATTTTATCAGCGAGTTCCGCCCGAACGGGTATAAAGTAGATCCTATTGACCATAGTGTCTTCCGGCCGGTAGGAAAAGATGGTGAGATAACAGGAAACAAAAATGTGAAGTATGTTCCGGAAAACACCTCTAAAAACCAGCACAGAGGGGAGCTGACCTATGCCTGTGTCCGTGCGGAATTCATTCCTTTGCAATTTGCCTCTTATGACAAAACATTGCCGAATGTGGAAGACAGACTGACCATTACAGATAATCCGGCTCCAACGACTCATACGTCTGATACTTATTATGTGATCCGTACCAAATCAGGTCTTTATATGTATTTTACGGATGAAGATGAGGCGGCGGATTATTTCGCGGATAATTCAACGACCTGCTATGCTCCGGAAGAATATGAAGATGGATATTGCTACTACTATGTGTTGTTCAATAAGAAAAATAGTGTTTCAGGCGCAACAAATAACCATGATATTATCAGAAACGAGTTTTACAATCTGAAAGTAACGAAAATATCACAGTTAGGTTATCCTAAACCAGATATTACCGAGCCGGAAATTCCGACTGGCCAGGAGA
Organism: Tannerellaceae bacterium; assembly: GCA_021201865.1. GTDB lineage: Bacteria > Bacteroidota > Bacteroidia > Bacteroidales > Tannerellaceae > UBA4116. The sequence goes on from JAJQEE010000103.1 coordinate 14,298, forward strand.
CCAATATCACTGTTGAGGTAACTATTAAGGATTGGACTGTTGTGGCGGAAGATCACAACCTGGGACGTTAATTCTTATCTATCAGAAAGGAAAGGCAGGGGATGCCTTGTCTTTCCTTTCTCTTTCCATCTGTGTGGCTTTTAGGATTATTTGATTAATAAAAATGCAATTTCTTTCCGGGAATTAATTAATAAGATCTGTAATGAAACATCTTATACCTACTCTACTACTTACCCTGATTATATCTTTGCCATCGTGTATACATGACGAACTGGAGGATTGCTTTTTTGAATCCCGTCTTTTCCTGGATTACCGTCCGGCTAATTACGCCGCCGTAAAAGAAGGGATCTTAGCTGAGAATGTCAAACAATTGAGTCTGTTTGTATTTGATAAAGAGGGGCTGTTTGTAAAAGAGTACACCGATGACGCGCCTACGTTAAATCCGGATTATTATATCTCTTTATCCGGTCTGGAATCCGGGATTTATCAAATGGTCCTTTGGGGAGGTCTGAATGATAATTATGTCATTTCTGACTCATTGGTTGCCGGTGAAACAAAAATAGACGATCTGCAGCTGTTATTGAAACATGCTGAAAAAGAACAGGTAACCACCACCATCCCTCATCTTTTCTATGCCTCCGGGGATAAAAAGGAGATAGAGGTGGTGAAGAACCAGGACGTTGAGGAAAAACTGAAACTGATTCAGAATTCTTATACGATCAATCTGACCGTGAACGGACTGGAAGAGACAGATGAGACCTATACACTTACTATCGAGGATCATATCCGGAAACTGGATTTTGAAAATCAGATTTTGTCCTCGAATGAGAAATATAGCTATACGACTGTTTGCCGGAAGAGTCATACGAATGTAATTACGGGATCTCTTTCTGTTTTGAGGCTGACAGATGATAAGAGCCGGAATCTTCCTTTCCGTTTGTCCAGTGACCGGAAGAAAGAACCTGTTTTTGAATATGACCTGATTGAACTTCTGCTGTCTTTGCGTACGGTAGGGGGAGTCATCAACTTCTCTTATATGCATGAGTTTGACATTGTGCTCACAGTAGACACCTTTTCAGAAGAAAAAGTAACTTTTCATGTTTCCATAAATGGCTGGAATACGACTTTAGAGGAAACACCTTTATAAACCGGTAAAGCTAAAAGAAGATGATAACTGAACGTATACGAAATAGATTATCTTTTCCATATATATCTATTTTACTTCTATCCTTATTTTGTGTACTATTATCCTGTCAGGAGACCTATCCGGATATCCTTGAAGAGGTGGAAGAAGAGGTGGAAGTGATTTTCAACTTAAAAGCCTCTTTCATCCCTTCCACTTACGCGCCAACGACTGTAGATGAAAAACAAATAAAAGAAATTGATGTACTCGTTTTTAAAGTGAACAACGGGGAAGAGTTCTATGCGTATCGTTCGCAGGCTACGGCGAATCCGGAAGACAATGAATATACGGTGACTTTACAGAAAGACCTTGCGAATCAGTACCGGTTTGTTGTCCTTGTGAATGCCCGGGGATATATTGACCGAACCCTACTTCCTGTAGATGTCCTGAAGGAATCTGTCTTAAGTGGGATTGAATCGGAAGTTTCCGGAAAATGGGAGGGGGAGACTATCCCTATGTGGGGGGAATCTGATGATACCTATTTCATCGATGAAGGGGTTTCTATCCCGGCCATTACTCTTCTTCGTTCTTTGAGCCGGGTAGATGTCATTTCCAAACTACCGGCCGGGGACTTTAATCTGAAAGAGGTTTATTTATATAACTGGAAAACCCGTGGGCGCATTGCGCCGAGGACAGACCACGGCTATTATGATCCGGTCGGATATGAAGCGCTGAAAGTGTCTGTTCCGGAGAGTCGTGAAGGGCTGACCGGTGATCTGCCGGTCAGGTATGAAATAGAAAATAATGAAAATAAAATAGAGAAGCAGGTGTACCTGCATGAAGCAGGGGCGCCGGAGGGGACCAATGAACTGGATGCTACCTGCCTGGTTGTCGGAGGTCATTACAGCAGCCAGCCGGACATTACGTACTACCGGATTGATTTCCAGCAAAAGATAGATGATCAGTATACCTATATCGATGTGTTGCGTAATCATCAGTATGTTATGAACATCATCGGTGTAGAGGAAAGAGGATATGAAACGCCTGATTCTGCTTTCTATTACAAAAAAGCAAATATTACGGTGGAGATCACGACCTGGAATGTGGGTGATCTGTCCGATACGAATATAGGGGGAAATTATGACTTCTCTTTTAGCCAAAGCCGTTTCGACCTGTCTCCCGCCATCCCGGAAGCGGTGTTGAAAGTGGTGACGGATTATCCCGGGGAATGGACAATTGAAAATCAGGATCCGGGACTGTTTTCCATAGAAAAAAGAAAGGACTCCGTTTATATAAGTGTGAATAGTTCTGCGCTTTCCCAGAGTTTTACAGGCGCTTTCCGGGTGAAAGCGGGAAAATTCACAAAAATAATATCTGTGTATTACACTGTCTAATTTAAAGATCCGGAATAATCATGAAAACAATAGATATGAAATATTGGTGCTTTTTACTCATTCTATTAGCAGGTATTTCCTGTCAGGATGATACCTGGGTGGAACCGGCCGATACAAATAATACCCGTTCAGAGGGTTACGCGACCCTTACGGTTCAGGTTCCCGGTATAAACACTGCAAAGACTTACGCGGGTATTTCTGAAACACAGGAGAATGACATTCATGAAATTGATGTGTTGGCTTTTGTGGAAGGGGAAGATGGGAAAGAGTATTTCAGCTACCGGATCGTGGTCAACAAAAATGATATTAAAACAGATGAGAACAGGGTCAACCGGAAAACCTTTGACCTCCATCTGAAAAGATTGGACGAAGGGGTACGCCTGATGATCTTAGGGAACTCTTTCTCTGCCTTAAACGCACTGGACCCGGATCTCCTGACGGAAGGAACTCCGTATGAGGCCATTGTGGATGCATTGACCTTCCGGGGGGATTTCTGGGAAGAAAGTGAGATCAGTAATTTTGAAAACCCGTTTCCGATGTGGGGAGAGACCCAGGGGAAGATTTATGCTACTGCCGAATCAGACAGGGTGGTTATCAATGAAGTGGTGAAACTGCTGAGAGCTGTGGCAAGGATAGATATTGGTGTGGACATCTATGGGGATCCGGCGTTAGGATTCGGGAAACGGTTCCGGATGGAGGAAGTCATTGTCTACCGGGCCAGCCGTTCCGCACGTCTCATCCCGGATGCTTCCGTCATGGAGAATAACCAGGTGAATGCGCCTACGTTGGTATGGACGGAGGACAATACAGTAGAAAAAGCAGATCCTTTTTCTTTCCGGTTTGAGCCGGGAGCGGATGAAAAGACGATGGAACGTAAGATCTATCTGAGTGAATCTGCTGCTTGTGTGAAAGAGAAGGAGAAAGAAGGAACCTGCCTGGTGATAGGTGCGGTCTTTAACGGTGGTGATAAAACTTATTACCGGATTGACTTTATTAATAATGACCAGGAATATATCCCCCTTCTCAGAAATCATAAATACCTGATCAATATTACGGCTATTGCCAAAGATGGGTATGCTACGCCGGAGGAGGCTGCGAATGCCAGGTCTTCCTCTATTCAATATGAACTGGAAGTAACGGAAGAAAATATCAATGATGTTACGGTCGGGAACGAGTATACTCTGGGCGTGAGTAGTAGTTTAGTCACCCTTGACTGGTACGAAGGAGTGACAGCAAAAATATCCGTCCTTACGGAATACTCCAAAGGCTGGACTGCCGCTATCACAGAAGGTGCAGACTGGCTGTCCATTACCTCCACCGTAAGGGAGACCCAGCCCGAAGTCGTGGGAGAACTGCACCTGAAAGCAACGTCCCAAAACCGGGAAAGCCGGTACCGGTATGGTGCCATTACCTTTACAGCCGGAGAGTTGAGGAAAACGGTGAGGATCCGGCAACAGATGGGTTCCAACTGTTATATCGTATCCACCAATGGAAAGGTCAACCTTCCGGTCGCTTATGCGAATGCAGATACAAAAACAAGGGTAACGGCTAATCAACCGGTTTCCGCCACTTTGCTCTGGATGGATGGGGTGGATGTTATTCAGAACGTACAGGTTTCCGGTAGCGGAACCCAGGCTATCATTGAAGTGCAGACAGGTACACAGGAAGGGAATGCGGTGGTGGCTGCTACCGACCTGGCCGGCAATGCAATCTGGAGCTGGCATATCTGGGTAACGAATGGAAATCCGGAGGCACAGCTTACCTATCATAATGGACACATTTTCATGGATCGTAACCTGGGTGCTTTGCAGGCAACACCGGGAGGGGATTCTTTCGGATTGCTCTATCAGTGGGGACGCAAAGATCCTTTTCCGGGGGCTGACCCTGTCACTTCGGAAGAACGGAGGATTTATGATCTTCACGGGGAAGTACAGATAGAGCTTCTTCCTGTGACAGCGATCGATAATATGGAGCAGGCCATTGCGAATCCGGCTACTTTTTACACCAGTGCAGTTGCTCCCTACTATAGCTGGACCGGGACGGGTACTTCCAATAATTTATTATGGAATGATGAGGAGGGGAATAAAACCCCTTACGATCCCTGTCCGGACGGGTGGAGAGTGCCCGTTTCAGGAGGAGGAACGCTTTCTCCCTGGCAGGGATTGACAGCAGGCTTGGCTGCTGACTTTGCAGCGAATAGAGGGTGGATCTGGAAGAGTGGGTATTATCCGGCCACAGGTTGCCGGATGTCAGACACAGGAAATTTAGCGGATGTCTCTTCCCGTGGATTTGTATGGTCTGCTACTCCGTATGCAGTCAATGCCTATCTGTTCCGGTATGGGAACAGTGCGAACAGTGTGAATGCGAGCGCCGCTAATTACCGGGCGAATGGGTATGCTGTTCGTTGTGTAAAGGAATAATTAAATATGAAAGACAATAAAAAAGGATTTGTCATGGAAAATATAGTATTTTTTTTGAAACGCAGCTTTTTATTCTTAACCTTACTCACTCTCCCCTCCGGCCTTCTGGCAAGAGATTACTTTATATCCGGAGCGGGTAGTGGAACGGAAGATGGTTCCAGCATGGAGAATGCTCTTCCCTTTAACCGCCTCGCTTCTTTATTATCCGGATATGTGGTGGATGGAAATGATGAAGATACGAAAACATTGAATCTGTTTTTTGCAGCCGGAACCTATGATGTGCCCGCTTCCGGTTTCACGTTTGGCAGCCGGGCCAACGTCAGTGAGTTGTCTGTTTTATTTGCGCCTGTGGATGAAGACGCAGAGGTTATTTTCAGTGGGGCGGCCAACAATGCGATCCGTTTCCTTGTCACAACGGCTTTTACTTCCGCGACTGCCGAAGAGGCTATGCAGGTATCGATTGAACAGGTGACGATCCAGGATTTCAGCACCACTTCAGCAGCAACGAATGGAACAACTTCTTTATTTACTATAGGCGCTTACCAGACTGCTGTTTCACTGAAAAAGGTTACGTTGGAAAATATCCGGAGCGGCCGGCATCCGGTTGTCCTGTTAGGGGGAAACAGTGCCTCTTTTGATGCAACGGAATGTACTTTTCGTAACATCAGTGTGGCCGGTGGTAACTATCCTGTGTTTGAAACACAAAATACTTACTCTCTGATCACTATCAGCCAGTCCACACTGGAGAATTGTACTCCTTCCGGTACCGGCTATCTGTTTTTGATCTCTAATAACAATTCAGAATTAACCTTATCCGATGTGAAAATAAAAAAAGGAACTTCCTCTAATCTACAAGGGATTTTTAGCCTGACCGGATCGGGTTCAACGGAATTAAAGGATGTTCAGGTAACAGACTTTACCTGTGACGCACCGCTGATCTCCATTACCAGCGCATCGCATGCGTTGAGCCTTACGGACGTGGATTTTTCGAACAACACGGTAACCGGAGGAAGTGCCGGGGTCCTGCATGCGACAAACTATCAGTCGCTAACGATTGAAAACTCTTTGTTCAGTCATAACATTGGAACTGCGAATGGACAATCCCTGTTTTTCCTGAATACCAATAATCCTTCCACGATTCATAATTCGACCTTTGAGAATAATCAACTGATCGGAAACGGTACCAATCAATATATATTCAGAATAACAGCCAGTTCCGGAAACCAGGTGCTGTTGTATAACAATACCTTTTCAGGTAATACTCCTTTGGCGGGTAGTAACTCAACCTATGGCTCTATCCTGATCACTGCCAGCACAACCGGTGGGATTTTTAACAATACGTTCTACAATAATGATGCCGGTAGTAACGGAGGTATCCGGATAGAAGCGGCCCAGACCGTACGGAATAATCTGTTGGTCAACTCCGGGGCAATTGTGGCGTCTTCTACTTCCAATGCCGCGAAAGTGAGGCGGAATGTATATGAAAATATGTATTACGAGGATGAAACCACTACTTCTCCTATTCAAGATATATCCTCTTATATTCAACCGTTGGCACCTGTTTCCGGTATGAAGATAAAAGTTCATCCTTTAACGAGTGTGAGCGACAATCCACTTTTGGGAAAGGGTGGTCCTTTATCAGACTTAGGGAATTATTCCAATTTGTTGATTTTTGACCAGCGGGGAAGAAAAAGACCGGAACATATTTCGTTAGGGGCATGGGATTTACCTGTGTTTGGAGTTATTGAGGGAAGATATACGGTGTTGTATGATAATACCAAACCGATGGATCCATCCTACCAGATTGACCTGGCAAACTATATCACCGGTTATCCGGAAGGGAAAAATGCAGACAATATATCCTATGAAATATTGACCCAACCTGCCAACGGAAATATTCTCCTGGGAAGTAACGGCAGATATGCCAGTTTTACGCCGAACATGGATAATGAGGGAAATCCTTTACCCGGCGTGGTGGGTAACCCGTATGAATTTACTTACCGGGTGTATACTTCTACCGGAGGGATGGACTATGAAGCTACGGTCAGGATTAAACTGACCATTATTAATATCAATTTGCCGATGGGTATTATTGACCAAAGTATCATCGAATGTTACACTGAAATGAAACAGGTCAATTTTGCTCCTGAATGGAAATTCAGGACACGCGACATAAATATCGGCAGTCGTTTTGACGGGTTTAGTATTCCTCTTGTCGGAGACCTCAATGGAGATGGAAAACCGGAAATTGTGGCACTTGGTATCGCGAACTATTCCGGAACCGCTGCTTCCCTGGCAGGTTCTGCTACCTATATTTACATCCTCAACGGGCAGACCGGGGAGGAGATCGTGAAGTTTCCGTTGCCCCGGACCTTTACACTGAGAGGTCCTCACCATAACTCTCCCTCTTTCATGGCCCTCGTGGACTCTGACCGGGATGGCATGGTGGAGATCATTATGGCTTACGGAGATGCGGGAGGTAGCTATGGTCAAAGATTGGTTTCTTATGAGGTGAATGAAAATACGTTTAATGAAAAGATTCCGGTCAGTGACAAATCCAAACTTACGGAGAAATGGATCAGTACTGAACAGTATAATAAGTATGACGGTGGATATGTGGGTTCAAACTATTATAACGTCAACATGCCCCTGCCACAGGTAGTAGATATAGATGGAGATGGTGTTCCGGAAGTGGTTGTCTATAATAAAATTTATAGTGCACTGGATGGAAGCTTGTTAGCCACTCTGGAAGATCTGGGACCTGCATCCAATCATTATGCAGGGAGAAGTAATAGTTTCGATGCCTATAAACAATATGCGTTTACCGGAAGGAATCGTAGGGCTCCGGCCAGTTATGATAGCAATATCAACTTCACCGCTGTCTATGATCTGGATTTTGATGGTAAATATGAGGTCATAGCCGGAGGAAAAGTCCATTATGATATTGATCTCGAAAACGGAACCTATAAGGTCAAGCTGGCTGAAAATATTTCCTATGCAGGTGGTGATAGCCGGACCATGAATATTGGGGATGGATATACTACAGTCGCAGATATCAATGGAGATGGAAAGCCGGAAATTATAGTGGCGGGAAATATAAACAGCAGTTCCATCCAAATTCAGGTATGGGATCCCGGTTTAGTGGTTTCAGATGGAAACGGGGGATGGGTGAAAGCGCCGGATCCTGAAAATACACCGGCTGTTTTGCTGGCTCACACTACTTTGCCGACCTACTACCGGACCGGGCAGGGGTCCATGTCTTATGTCTATGTGGGAGATATTGACGGAAGGGTACAGCATGGAAAGAAATTCCCGGAGATCTCTATTTTAGGTTCCCGATTCTATGCGACCAATAGTTCGGTTAATAATTTAACGATTCCGGTCCATCCGAATGTGGCAGGTGAACTGAACAGTACGATCAGTTACTCCTCTTCGAGTGTGGAAGGAGTACTGATGAGCTGGACCTGGGATGAAGATGCGAATGGCGTGGATGACCGCCTGAAAGTTTCTTTTATCCTGGAACATGAAGACCGTTCTGTGAACACCGGGTTTACTCTTTTTGATTTTGATAATGACGGAAACCAGGAGATTTGTTACCGGGATGAACAGACGCTGCGTATCATTAGTGCCACAACCCCTTTTGTCCGGTTGGGTCAGACAGTGGATGCGAATAATGGACCTGTACGGTTTTCCCAGCCAGTGAAGTCTTATACCGGGTTTGAATATCCGGTCATTGCAGATATTGACGGAGATGGTAGTGCTGACATGGTGGTTATGGGAGCGCTGGACCGGGATGCAGATGCCAGGGGGCTACTCTATGCTTTGCAGGCTGACCCTTCGAAAACAGCTTTTTCGCCTGCTCCTAAGGTCTGGAATCAGTTTATGTACCATCCTTTAAAGATCAATGAGGATTTAACCACTCCATTGGTGAATATTCATCCGTTAAAGATGAGTTATGTACTGGAAAAAGATGCGGCCACACAACAACGGACTTATATTTATAACAATAATATTACCCAGGTGGTTGTCTCCGCCGAATTTGACGGTTTGTTAAAGCCTATTGTTAAAACTCCGGATGCTGTGATTGAAGGAGATATGGATGTGACCAACAGCCAGATGATTCTCTACATCATGAATAGAGGGGATGCGACTTTGAATGCGTTGACCCCGATCCGTTTCTTCCGGGGCGAAGTCAAAGATGACCGGTTGCTATCCACCTTAGACGGACAACCGCTTCCTACGGTAATTGGTACGGATGTCTTTGTGGGGGATACTTTAGTGCTGAAAATTCCGGTGAATAGGGATAATGGAGAATTAGGAGAGAATTATGTCGTACGTGTTACGGATGCCAGCTACATGGAGAATGGTACTTTCTATGATACTTTTGGAACAGATGAAGGGTTAGTGGACTGTAACTGGGCGGACAACTGGGAGATCGTGGGAATTTTTGTGCTCCGGGATGACCCGGTGACTGTGATGCAACATACTACCGTAGAGGTGGATTTGTTTGACAATGATGATTTCCCGGAGGGGTATACTCCTGTTTTAATAGAAGATATGATTACGGCTATGGATCAGACGAATCCTATCGGATCCTGGAAAATTGTCAATAATAAATTTGTTTATACGGCTCCGGGTGAATATGAACAGGATGTGGTGGAGTTTAAATTCAAAATGACTTACGAAACAGGAGGGCAGCAGTTTGTGGATTCTTCCATGATCTACCTTTTTGTTCTTCAGAGTGGGTATGGAGATGGAATGTCAGCCTGTTATGGTGAGCCTTATACGGTTCACCTGAAAACAAGTGAATGGAATCCGGAATTCAGTTGGTATAATCATGTAGGGGAGTATATGGAAAGTACCCCGACCTATCCGATGGACCGGGATTATGTTTGCTATGCCAGACCCCGGTTTAACGGCCCTAAGCCTCCTTTAGCAGAAGGACAAACAGACTATAGTCTCATCTCTTTTCCGGCGGGCCGGATTGTCATCTATGCGATAGGAGAAGGGGAAGGGGAAATCCTACAGGCCAAATGGACCGGTTTAGTAGATTCCGACTGGCAGAATCCGGCTAACTGGGTACAGATCAAGGATAACAAAGAAGAACCCATCCTATGGATCCCTAACTCCTGCGTGGATGTGATCCTTTCCAAAGATGCACTCTATTATCCCACCTTACGGGCACAGGCCCGTACAAATAACGTGGTGATGGAAGACCGGGCGATGATCGCAGGTGCACATTTGCTGCATTATGATAAAGTGACGGTGGACCTGACCCTGAAACCCACGGAAAAAGAACGGTATGTCATGTGGTCTTCTCCTTTAAAAGGAATAGTGACAGGGGATTATCACTTCCGGGATGCGAATGACAAACCGGTCTGGGGGGATGTTCATATGAACTATTTCCAGGCACATAATCCTGATTTTGAAAAACTTCCTGGTAGTGTTGCCAAGGATCACGCATTTACCGCGGATTTCGGCAGGCTGGATGATAAACTGGAACTGGGAAAAGGGTTTAACATTCGAGTGTTGAACCAGGACACGAAAGCGACTTTCCGGTTCCCCCGGACGGATACACAATACACTGACAGCAAGGGGACTAATTATACGATTAACCGGGATCCCGGCGAGATCCATAAATTCATTGTCGACGGATTAATGGATGAGGATGGAATGCTTGAAATGCCGGTGCAGGATGATCCGGAATATACGATGCTGCAAGTTGTGAATCCGTTTATGGCCTATCTGAACGCGGAACTGTTTTTGAGAGAGAATGAGGAGTTTATAGAGGGTGCTTATAAAATATGGAACGGAGATATTGAAAGTAACTTTGTGACCCTGATTTCCCGGAAAGACGAGGATGAGGATAGTGAGGAGTATCGTTTCATCGCGGATGAAACAGAATTGGAAGAACGAACCAATGGTTTCATTCCTCCTTTGCAGTCTTTCTTTGTGATGAAGAAGAATCCTGAGAAGCTGGAACATCTGAGAATATCGGCAGCGATGACTACGACTGAACATCCGGACCAGGCTTCTTATGAACTACGGAGTTCTTCTGTTAGAGATGAAGTGGAAATGAATGTGCTACGGGTGAAAGCTATCCAGGGAGAACATACTAATATGGCTATCCTTTATTTCTCCCCGGAAGCAGTTCCTTCCTATAAAAGTACGGAAGACTCCAAAAAGCTATTTAACCCTGAGAGTCCGGTTTCCGTATATACCCTGACCTCTTCCCAGGAACCGCTGGCTGTGTATGCAAGTGCTGATTTTTCACAGGATGTCCGTTTAGGGTTACGATTGAAAGAGGCGGAGGATATTACCCTTGAATTTACCAACCTACGGCCTTTCCAGCATGATGTCTACCTGATTGATCATGATGAGGATAATCAAATCTATGACCTGAATGCGAATCCGGTCCGGACCTTCCGGGTGAATGCGTCTGTACAGGGAAATTATATCGAACTGAATAACCGGTTTAGTCTGCACTTTGTAGAGAATCCGTTTGTAACAGGATCAGAAGTGATCGTTCAGGATGACCAGTTACAGGTATTCTCCCGGAATGGTACATTATATATAACAGCAGAGGGATTACCGATATATAATCTCCAGATCTATAATGTTTCCGGACAGGTGGTATATGCTTCCGGAAAATCAGATACTGTTTATCAGATCCCGGTGGAAAAGGCACAGGTCTATATAGTCAAAGGAGAGATTAATAATAGTATAAAAATCGCCAAAGTGATCGCAAAGTAGAAAAAGTTAGTACTATGGTTAGGAGGGTAGCTTTTCGAAAGGAGAGCGCCCTCTTTTCTTTATCCATTCAAACGGTAATAAATGAAACATTTATTTTCTTATAACCTATATTCCCTGATCTGTTTGTTGTTCCTTTCTGCCTGCCAGAAAGAGGAACAGGAAGCGATTTACAATCGTACACTGCTGGTCTATTTAGCCAGAGATAATAACCTGTCCGGGACTTCCGAAGAGAAAAAACTTGCCATTCTGGAGGGATGGAACGGAGTGGGAGGACAGGTGGTGATCTATGAAGACAAACAAGGTGAACCTCCCTGCCTGATGGAAATCCAAAGGGAAAAGGGAGAAAATAAACTCACAGTTGTGCAGACCTATGAGGAAGAGAGTTCCGCCAATACAGACGTTTTTAAGCGGGTCCTGCGGGACATGAAGGAACTGTATCCTGCTGATTCGTATGGGCTGATCTTCTTCTCTCATGCCTCCGGCTGGCTTCCCGGCCACACGTTGGTAAGTCCCCGTTCTGTGGGGCAGGATCAGACGGAAGTCATGGAGTTAATGGAGTTTGCTGCGGCGATCCCGGACCAGATGTTTGACTTTATCCTATTTGAAGCCTGTTTTATGGCAGGGATTGAAGTGGCCTGGGAACTCAGGGATAAAACCCGGCTGATCTTAGCCTCTGCGGCTGAAATAGTTTCTCCGGGATTTAAGGAGATTTATGCCACTTCTATGGATTTGCTATTCCGGAAAGAACCGGATGTGACCGGTTTTGCACAGAAAGCATTCGAATACGTGGATTCCCGGGCGGGCAGTTTCCGTTCCGGCACGATCAGCGTGATCTCTACTTCCGGTTTAGGTCCGTTGGTAAACTGGTTAAAAACAAATATCAGTCCGGAGGAACCCCGGGAAAGCGTAGCCGGGTTCCAGCCTTTTGAACGTTATTACGGATTGTTCTTTGATTTTGAAGAGTATTTCACGGAACGAGTGGGAGAGGAACAAAAAGAAAGACTCCATCAACTGATAGATGAATGCATCCTGTATAAAGCTGCCACACCGGATTTTATGGCGACCTATCAGGGCTTCCGGATCAACACCCATTGCGGACTAACTACTTATATACCACAAACCCGGTATCCCTTTCTGAATGATGAATATAAAAAGTTGGGCTGGTATAAGACTTTATATGGACACTAAGCGATTTAATATACTTATTAACCATTTCTAATAAGTATATTAAGCGGATGTAATAAGTATATTAGCCAGCGTTAATAAGTATACTATTCGTATGCTGTTTACCGGAGATCCTTTTTTCAGGATGGGTTAATATTCCACTTTATCTTCTTTGTTCTCCCACGCCTGAAACGCCTGTATGGCTTCCTCCGGAAGAAGTACTTCGGATGGGAGACTGCGGTCTTCCGGTTTCCGTTCGATCTCCTCGTAAATAAAAGAGTCGTCAAAACCGATATTCTTTGCATCGGTCTTATTATTTCCATAATACATTTTGTCCAGACGTGCCCAATAGATCGCTCCCAGGCACATAGGACAGGGTTCACAGGAGGTATAGATCTCACAACCGGACAGGTCAAATGTATTCAATTCCTTACAGGCGTTCCGGATCGCATTTACTTCCGCATGGGCGGTGGGATCGCAGGAGTCAGTCACCCGGTTCACACCGGTAGCAATGATCTGGTTGTCTTTCACAATCACTGCCCCGAAAGGGCCTCCTCCCTGCTGTACATTTTCCAGGGACAGCCCAATGGCTTTCCTCATAAAATCTTTCTTGTTCATCATTTCGTTTTTCAGATAAATAACTAATTCCCTGCTCATACAATACCCCTCCGCAGAGGGGAAAGTATAGTTGTTGATCTGCAATCCATTTCACACTTGCGATTTTATTCAATCAACTCTTAAAGATAAAGATAATCCTGTAAGTAGCATCGTCTGAAATGAAAAAAATACTCCTTTTGTTTTTGTTTATAATTTGTATCTTTGCATACTTTTTTGAGAAATCACCTTGCAAAAGACAGATTCTGTTTTTCTATTTTAATTCCTTTGAAATAAAACATATGGACT
>JAJQEE010000169.1 GCA_021201865.1 Tannerellaceae bacterium
GATAATAGAATTCTTCATTTATAACAAAAATTTATGAGGTAACATTTTTGAATTATAGAATAAATATGCAGGATTTGTAAATCAATGATCAATCATCATCTGACTTTAACACTTACTGGATTTATTTTATAATTTATTGAGATATAGGAAAACGGTTTTTATTGGACAAGTTTTATTCCTGTTGGTTCCAGTACAATTTTTTTCTTTATATAATGCGCCAACAGCCTGTTTAAAAGCTTTTTTACTGCAATGAAATAAAGCATAAATTTCTTCCGGGTCACTTTTATCATGTACTTTCAGAAAACCTCCATGTATACGTAAAGTTTCGAGGAGTCTTTCTTTTACATTCATTACTTTATCATACCCAATTGGAGTCAGACTAACATCAATTTTTTCATCTTCTCTAACACCTTTGATGTAACCTTTCAGTTTTTCTCCTTTCTCCAAATGACGAAAGATTTCTGTACGATAAATCAGGCCGGAATGGAGATTATTTATAATGACTTTATATCCTAAATTTGTCTCCTCTGCTACTAATAATTCTACCTCTTGATTAGGCGTATAATGCGGAAATGTATTGTCCAGGTATTTATCGATTTTCGCAGAGGCTATAATGCGTCCGGTTATATGATCTACATGAATATATACTAAATAAAAATTTCCTGTTTTCATTCTGACTTTTTGTTCACTGAAAGGGACCAGAAGATCCTTCATAATCCCCCACTTCAAAAAGGCTCCGGTATCATTGACGGAAGCAACTTCCATATATCTAAATTCCCCGGCAATCGCCAACGGACGATCTGTGGTTGCGATCAGGCGTCCTTCATTGTCGTGATAGATAAAAACCTCTATTTCGTCGCCAGGCTTGACATTTTTGGGGATGTAACGGGCAGGAAGCAAAATTTCTATTCCATCCCCTCCATCAAGATACATTCCAAAGCTAAGATCTTTGACGATCTTTAATTTATTATATTTTCCTATTTCGACCATATAATTTATTTTTTGTACAAAGGTACATGTTTATTAGATTATTAAAAGTATCCTCCTTTGTAAATCCTAATTATATTTTTATAATTTCATGCAGCAATATCGTTTACTTTGCATCGTTATATAATCGGGAGTTATAATCCGGAATGGATATTATTCTCTTTATATTGAATTTAAAATAGTATATTTGCAGCTTATTTGAAGAAAAACATTATGAGATTAAAACTTTTTCCAATAATAATATTATTAATTATTGTTTTTTCTACTTCTTGTTCTACTCCTAAGGATGTGGTCTATTTTCAGGGTATTGATGGACTTACTGCTGAACAAATGTCCCAGATGGATCAGACTTATAATGCCAGGATTGGTCCGGCTGATTTATTAAGTATAACTGTTACCGCGTGGGATCCTACAGCAGTAACTCCTTTTAATCCGCCCACATTTGCATATGCAGAAGAGGGAGATATGCCGATATATGCTTCTCAATCGATGTATACGTATCTGGTTGATAAAGATGGATATATTAATTTCCCGGTATTAGGTCGTGTTTTTGTCAATGGGTTGACCCGTCAGGAGCTGGCGACAAACCTGCAAAAAGAAATATCGCGATATGTAGAGGAACCATTGGTAAATGTGCAGATCACGAATTTTAAAATAACTGTATTGGGGGAAGTTGCTCGTCCGGGTTCCTATGCTGTAAGAAATGACAGAGCTTCTATTTTGGACATTTTAGGACAGGCCGGAGATCTTTCCATAAATGCTAATCGAACAAATGTCCTGATTGTGCGTGAAAAAGATGGAGAAAAAAGTTTTCATAGATTGGATTTAACTCGTCCGGATCTTTTTGCTTCTCCTTATTATTACCTGGCGCAAAACGATATAGTATATGTAGAACCTAATAAAGCTAAAAAGAAGAATGCACGATATAGTCAGGCACAGCAATATAGCGTTACTGTGTTTTCAACTATTATCAGTGGTATTTCTATTATAACAGCTATGGTTATTAGTATTGTAAATGCTTCAAAATAAAAATAGAATGGAGTCTAAGGATTTAGAGAAGGAAACATTAGATCTTGAAACAATCATAATTGGTTATTTACACCAATGGAAATATTTTCTGGCAGCTTTTTTTATCTCATTGATATTCGCTGTTCTATATTTAAATGTTTATCCACGAACATATGAGGTTTTTGCATTGATTCAGTTGCAGGAAGATAAAGATTTGTCAGCAGGAGGGATTGGATCCAGTGAAGCTTCCGGGCTTATGAAATCTTTTGTCTTGGGAGGTGCAAATGGAGCCGGATTAAATATGGATGATGAAAGGATGGTGTTGGCTTCCAACGAGCTGTTTAGGGAAATGATTTTGGATTTAGGAATTAATATATCTTATACAAAGCCCTATTCTTTATATAAAATGTATCATGATTCTCCTCTTCGTTTAAAAGCTGATTCCTCTACACTTATGAAAGTGAGTGACGAAATGAATATCTCTGTAGTGAGAAAAGGTTCCGGAAATCTGGAGGTAATGGCTAAAACAGAGTATGGGAATAAGAACTTTCAATTATCAGCTCTTCCGGCAGAATTAGATCTGTTTTACGGTACTTTTGTCCTGGATTATACAGCTTTTGGACAGGAACTAAATAAATTGGATATTAAAGTGTTACCCGTTAGTTGGGTTGCTGAAGATCTGGAAGATGGTTTTTTAGTGGAGCCTCCGACTAAGAGTTCGAATGTGTTAGAAATGAGCTGTAGAGATCATGTGAAGCAGCGTGGAATAGATAAATTAGTTAAATTGGTTTATTACTATAATCAGAAGGCTGATTTCCAGAAAAAAGAAGAAGCTTATAAAACCCTGTCTTTTCTGGATGAAAGAATCACTGCTGTAATGAAAGATCTGAGTGATATTGAGTTTACAATCGAAGAGTATAAACTAAGAAACAGGATCACAGCTCTGGAAACGGATATTCTGTTTGTGGCGGAGCAGATGAAAGAAATCCAAACCAAAATTATAGAAATAGAAGCTCAGCATCAAATTATTAATCTGATAGATTCGTATGTTAAGGATCCGGAAAATAAATATAATCTGGTACCACAGATCCTAACACAGAGTAGTGGTGAAGGAGCCTCTCCTCTGACTTCATATAATGAAGCCTTATTGGAAAGAAGTCGTATACTTCAAAATTCAAAAGGAGATAATCCTGTGATTACGAAGATAAATAATCAGGTTGACCAATTGAGGGAAAATGTGTATCTCTCTATAGAAAATGCTAAAAAAACGCTGGATTTCACTTTGTCTGATTTACGGTCAAAGGAAAAAATGTTGATGGATAAGCTGGGGGAAGTTCCCAGTCAGGAAAGAGTCTACATTGACTATAGACGGCAACAGGAAATTTTTCAGACGGTCTATCTGATTTTATTACAAAAGCGTGAGGAAACTGCATTATCTATCGGAGTAGATCGTCCGAAAGCTCGTATAATAGACGCTCCTTATGTAAAAAAGAAGTCGGTAGGTCCCCGAAAATTATATGCAGGTCTGTTTATGATTGTATTTACATTTTTGATGCCTATACTTGTATTATTCATTAAAAAGAATACATTAGAATTAATCTCTGCGTATAAAAATACACCTAAATGCTGATTGTTCATTTAATATGTTCTTTTACAACAGGTGGCGCTGAAACCATGTTGGTAGATATTGCGAATGAACAGGTTTCGGATGGTCATCAGGTGGTACTATTTATAATTAATGATCTATTAGATGAAAGACTTCTTTCATCTTTGGATAAAAAGATTCATATTGTTAAGATTGGTCGTAGGCCTGGAAGCCGGAATGTAGGGAGTATATTCAGATTGAATAGAATGCTTTTCCGTTATAAAGGAGCTGTTCTGCATTGTCATGATAGTGTAATCGCTGGAATGTTACTTCCTATATTTGATAAATCTTTATATTTGACGATTCATACGATAGGTGTTTCAGGGAGATTTCTGAATAGATACAGTAAAATCTTTTCGATCTCAGATTCTGTTCAGAAAGAACTGGCTCAAAGGGTAGGTTTTGAATCTATCATAATTCATAATGGGGTAGTCGTAAACAGAGTCCGGCAAAAGCAGCGGCTGCAGTTAACAAATCTATTCAGAATAGTAGTTGTAAGCCGATTGGATCATCTTGTGAAAGGGCAGCATGTTTTATTAGAGGCATTAGCACTTATAAAAAAGCAGGGTATTCTTTTTCACGTAGATTTTATCGGTGATGGAGTTTCTCGGGAGTATTTGCAGTCTTTAGTGAAGGAGTATCGTTTAGAGTGTTCGGTAAGTTTTCTTGGGTTGAAATCCAGGGAGTATATTTATGAAACTTTAGCTGAATATGATCTGTTTATACAACCTTCTATTATTGAAGGATTCGGTCTTACGGTGATAGAAGCCATGCTTGCCCGGATTCCTGTATTGGTTTCAGGCGATGGACCGGTAGAGATTATAAAAGAAGGCCAATATGGTTTTGCTTTTGAAAAAGGAAATGCTAAAGCCTGTGCTGAAAAAATAAACGATATATATTCTTCTTATTCACAATTAGAATCATTAACAAGCCAGGCATTCAGATATGCCCGTGAAAATTTCTCTATATCTTCAACAACAATGAAATATATAGAAAATTATTAAGTTGTTCGTTTAAAAGAAGTTTTTTTGAAGTTGGAAAATAAACATATAAAACGCATAGGTATTATATCCTATCATTCCGGATACAATATTGGAACTATGCTACAGGCATATGCTCTTCAGGCAGCTATAGAAAAGTTGGAAGATTGTCATGTTGAATATATTAATTATGTAGAAGGGGTACCTTTTAGCCAAGCTGGTTTTAAGGTTAGGATTGAGAAAATTATACAGAAATTGAAAACTCTTCCGGAGAATTATATTTCTATATTTTATAATTATCTGAATAAGAGAAATCTTATGGAAAGACGAAAACAATTTGATACCTTTTTTTCTACTTATATTCATACTTCTCCTATCTCTTACTTTTCTCTTTCCGAATTGAAACAATCACCTCCGGAATATGATATTTATATTGCAGGAAGTGATCAAACCTGGAATCCTACTTTTTTGAAAGATAACGGAGCTTATTTTCTTCGTTTCTTAAGAAATGATCAGAATAAAAACTCATATGCCGCAAGTATTGGAGTATATGATTTGCCGGAAGATGTCAAATCTCAATATGCATCCTATTTATGTTCATTTAATTTTATTTCCTGTAGGGAAAGTAGCGGATGTGAGTGTTTATCAAAGGTGTTGAATAGGCCGGTAACACATGTAGTTGATCCAGCCTTACTGCTAACCCCTGAAGATTGGAAAAGTATAGAGTTACCTGTAAAAATCCGGACTCCTTATATAATATGTTATATTTTGGGATATAGGGAGTGTATAAGAACTTTTGCTAAAAAGTTAGGAGAAAAATATAATCTTCCTGTTTATTTTATTGTTTCTACCTATTTAGATATGAAAGAGGAGAACGGGTTGTTTGACATTGGACCAGGGCAATTTTTAAGCCTGATCAGAAATGCCGAATATGTATGTACAGACTCATTTCATGGCACTGTTTTTTCAATGAATTATAAACGAAACTTTTATAGTTTTTATAAAAGAGAAGGAGGAGAAGCTTTTGGAGATAATAGCCGGATACCTAAACTACTGAGAGAATATTCTTTACTCAATCGTTTAAAAGATAAAGATTTTATAGAAGAAGAAGATATTAATTACGATGAGATTGGGGAAGTTATATCTAAAAAAAGAAATGCTTCAGTTTCATATCTGAAAAAAATAATTTCTTCCTGACATGTTACCGGATAGTAATATTTGCACAGGCTGCGGGGTTTGTATATGTGTCTGTCCAACTAAATGTATTTCTTTTGTTGAGGATAAAGAAGGATTCAGACAGATAGAGATCCATACCGATATTTGTATCCATTGTGGAAAATGTGAAAGGTCTTGTCCTGTTTTGGAGGATAGAGATAATTCTATAAATAATCGTCCCACAGACTATATAAAAGTTTTTGCCTGTTGGAATAAAGATAAGAAGATTCGAAAAGAAAGTTCTTCCGGTGGTTTTTTCCCTGCTTTAGCTGATATATTTTTAGAACAAGATGCTTCAATAGTTTATGGTGCTGCTATGCAAAGTGATTTATCTGTATCTCATATTTCCGTGAGTCATAAAACAGATTTATCAAAAATACGTGGTTCTAAGTATCTTCAAAGTCATGTTTCTCATCTCTTTCCGTCTGTGAAGCAGCAACTTGAAGAAGGGCAAAAAATTCTTTTTTCAGGGACACCCTGCCAGATAGGTGCTCTCTATAAATATCTCAGGAAAGATTATGAAAATTTATATACCTGTGAGGTTATTTGCCATGGTGTTCCTTCCTCTTTATTTTTTTCTAAGTATATAGAGTTTTTAAAAAAGAGATATCACACGCATGTCTCTCATGTCTCTTTTAGAGATAAATTTATTGGTTGGACTATTCCTATAAGCAAGTATCTGTTTGAAAATAAAAAAGTAAAAGGGTTCAGGGCTGTAGAAAATCCATTTATGTATTTCTTTTATGCCGGACTGAATCTGAGAAGATCCTGCTATCATTGCAGGTATAGTTCTCTTCCTCGTATTGCAGATATTACAATGGGTGATTTTTGGGGAATAGGATTAACGGAAAAAGTGAATTTTCTGGAAAAAGAAAAAGGTATTTCTCTTATTCTTCTGAATAACCTAAAAGGAGATTTTCTTTTTAATAAGGTTTCTGGAAAAGTCAATTATGAACAACGTTCTTTGAAAGAAGCTATTAAAGGAAATGAACATCTTATTAAACCTGTGAATTTGAACTCTATATTTCAATTAAGAGAAAAAGTTTTTCATGAATTACAGACGAATGGTGTAGAAAAAATAATCGATAAATGTTTACCTTTATCTCCCCGGGAAAAAATGAGTCTTTACCTGGGAACATTTGGGATGAAAATATATTTTTATTTGAAAAATATTCATAGGATTATTCAATGAGCGATAAGCAACTACTTTTGAAAAACTCATTGAGCGGAGTTATTCAGTTAGTTGTTACGGCTGTTTTAACCCTTATTTGTGTTCCTTTTCTGATTTCAAAATTGGGAATGGAGGTGTATGGAATTTTTGCTGTTTTATCTGTTATTGGAAATCTGAGTACGCTGGCAGATCTCGGAATGGATAGAGCGCTTATTGTTTATCTTTCCAGGCAGGGTCGATCTCAGGAGTCAGATTATGATATCATAATTGCTTTAGGTATAAAAACCCTTTTATTGTGTCTGGTTATTACAGGACTTTTAGTTTTTCAGAAATTCATATTATTATCTTTATTTAATATTCCGGATAGTTGGTATGATGAAGCAGCAGACCTCTATCGTCTGTTAATCTTTTCGAATGCTTTAATGATTATCGGAATGACTTTTGTTTCTGTGTTAGATTCGTTGCAAAAAGTTTATCTTAATAGTTATATCCGCTTTCTCTATAGTCTGGTTTACTGGCTGGGAATACTTTTTATTATATTCACAGGTAAGGGCTTGAGAGGAATAGGAGATGTCTCTGTCATTTCAGCAATTATCTGGCTTGTCTTTACTGTTAGTATTTCTCTGCGTTATTGGGGTAGAATACAACTGAGAGGGATTGGGAAAAATGTGCAGAGAATAATAAATAAACAAATTGTATATAGTTCAAAAATATTTTCAGCCAGTATTCTGAATCTCTTTTTTGAACCACTTTCAAAAATTCTTATCTCTAATTTTATTGGATTACATGCAGTCGCACTTTTTGATGTAGCTCTGAGAATCCGTGGTCAAATCGCCAGTTTATTTAGTAAGGTTATTTATCCCTTAGGCCCCTATATTGCTAATCAACCGAAATCAGAGTTTTTAAACCATGTTATTATTGATATTACAAAAAAGATCCAATTGATTGTTATTCCGGTTGCTATTATATTTGTTTTTGTCTCTAAAATCTTAATTTATTTATGGATGGGAGAGGAAAATTTGCAGGACCTTTCTGTATATGTCGCTGTTTTATGTGCTGGTTTTCTTCTGTTTGTTCCTCCGACTTATCCTATCTATCAATATTTATATACAAAATCATTAGCTGAAAAAACAATTTTAACCCAACTTGTCAATGTGTTGGTTAATACAGTAATATTTTTGATCTTATATAGGGTTTGTGGAATATATGCTATTTTATTCGCCAATACAGCGGCCTATTTTTGTGCCTATTTACTTTCTTTCTATTATTTGAAAAGATATCTTCAATTGGATGTGAACAAAGAAAGATGGTATGTTATAAAGACAATTTTTTCTATTATTGGGTTATGGGTGACTGGGTTGGTTATAACTCTGTTCCTGCAAACATCTATATGGGATATTTTAATTTATCCGGTTTGCCTGGGTTTAATCTATCTTTTATATATTAAATTTGCAGGATTAATCAATAAAGAAGATATTAGTAGATATTTTAGTGGATCCCCTGAAGTAGAAAAACTACTTTCGAGAATCTTCTTTTAAAAGAAATCATATTTCCTTTTTGAATGAATAAAAAAGCAAATGTTTTAATAGTTACCCCTTCATTGGATTCTTCGGAAAATGTAAGTGGTATCTCTTCGATGACTAATCTTCTTGTAAAGAACCATACTTCTGTTAATTATATACCTTTTATTCAAGGAAAAAAGGATAATGAAAAGAGGGGAATCAGATGGCTTATTAAACAACTATATACCCCTTTTCGTCTCATGAGTATTCTTAGGCGAGATCCAGTATCCTATGTTCATTTTAATATTGGATTTGAGCCATTTTCTTTATATAGGGATATTATTGTTTATTCCATTTTACATATCCGGCATTATCCTTTAGTTTTACATATTCATGGTGGAAGATTTGCTCAATCTTTACCAGAAAATGAGATACTGAAAAAAATTATATGTTATTTCTTGGAAAAAGCTTCTCTCATTATTGTTCTGAACAAAGCTGCAAAGAAATTTATCTTGGAACAGTATGAGTTTCTTACTGATAAACGAATCCATGTTCTGCCAAATGCTATTAATAGTGATAATCAGGACATTTCTGCTTTTAAAAAAGAGGATAATCACAAATTAAATCTTTTATATTTGGGTAGAATTGATAAAAATAAAGGATTGTCTGTTATCCTTGAGGTTCTAAGTTGTTTGAAAAAAAGGAATGTGGATTTTACTTTCCATATAGGTGGTGTAGGACCGGATACAGACTGGTTTGTTCAGGAGTGTAGCCGGAAAATTCCTCACAACTATGTGTATGAAGGATTAGTTACCGGTGATAGAAAACAGGCTCTATTATCAAAATCACATGTTTTTCTTTTACCATCTCTCTTTGAGGGATTACCTATGGCTCTCCTGGAAAGTATGAATAACTGGATTGTACCTATAGTAACTCCTGTTGGTTCTATGCCGGAGGTAATTCAGCATGGTGAAAATGGTTTCCTTGTGAAAAATGCGGAAGATATAGTGACTGTGTTAAACATTCTATCTAATGACAGAGAGAGACTTTATGATATGGGTGAGAATGCCAAAAATACTATCAGAGTCCATTTTTCCATGTCATCTTATCTCGAAAAACTTAAAGTTGCTTTGTCTGGTTTGTAGATCGGATCAATCTTTTTTCCTGATATATTAGAGAGGGTAAGAGTTTTATGAAATTCCAATAACGGGGAATGTTCTTTTTAGGTTCTTCACAAGCTCTATATAACCATTCTAATTTTGCATTTAACATCCATTGAGGAGCACGTTTAACCGGTCCTGTTTTTGCTGAATAGTTAAATGCAGCTCCTACCCCAAACATAACACCACGGTTGAGATAAGGGAGAAGGTTATACATAAATAGTTCCTGCTTAGGGGCTCCTAAGGAAACCCAGATCAAATCCGGACTCTGGCGGTTTATTTTTGTCGCGATTTTTTTGTAGTCGAAATCTTCCACCTTTTTGAATGGTAAGCTTTCAAAAGGCATATTATTTACTCTGGGATCAATATGAATTAATTGTTCTTTTAGCTTATATAATATCTCTTCCGTGTTTCCGAGGAAATAGTGAGTATATGTTTTTTGAGCAATAAAATAATTAAAGATGTCATTCCCTATATAGGATGTAAAATTTTTATCATATAATTTCCCTAAGAAACGGGCAATATTAGAACCATCACACACATTTACCAATGCCTCATTGACTACTTTGTTAAAATGAATATCTTTATTTGCAATTGAAAGATTATTACTTTCTATTGCACATACATATCCTTTTAAATCCTGTTTAACGGCGTTGTGAATTGTTGAATGAATAATATCTTTATCAAATTCCAGAAATACGTTAAAATATTTTTTCATATTAATGAGTAATGCTGTTTAGAAATAATTGATGACCTTTGGATTTATCAGGATTTTGTTTTTAAAATACCCTGGTGATATTGTTCACTCATTATTAAACCAAGAAATAGCATCATGAAAAATCCTCTGTTACTGGTAAAAGAAGCATCAGCCGTATTTTCAATTACCAGAAATCCTGCAACTAAAGCTGCGATTATAAATAATTGTATCTGCCTGGATTTTCTAAAGTAAGAAAAGGATTTTTTAATCAGATATATCCAAAAGGAAAAATAAAGGATAACACCTATTACTCCAAACTGAGCTAATGAAGGATAATAAGTATCTGCAACAAAATAAGCTGCTTTAGGAGTTAATCCCCATACAGAATCTATGCCGTATTTTATATATATGTCTGAGTAATATACTCCGGAAGCATGAGTCGCGAAACTAGCCAACCCACTACCAAAAGGAAAATAATCTACAAATATTTCAAGAGAAGTCGCATATAATACGAAACGAGCCAGTAAGTTCCGGTCTATTTCTCCTGTGATAGGCTGAACAAAATAGAGTTGCAGTTTATCTCGTGCTACAAAAAAGACGACTCCTACTGTGATCAGGGAAATTAGTACAGTTTTGAAGTTGATCTTTATTTTATTGATATTATCAAAATATAAAACGAAAGAAGCGGCTAATGCAAAGAATCCATAAAATTTAGATCTTCCGGAAGCGAGTCCTGCAGATAGCATGAGAAGGAAAAATAATTTCTCTTTAAGGGTAAATTTGCTACAATATAAATATATGAGTGATAAACAAACAATAGATGCAGCATAATTGGTTGCATGTTCCATTACCGTTTTTAAAATAGAAAAATCAACTATTCCATAAATACCTATAGGAAGTAGTAAAATCCAGATAGTTATACAAATCTGTCTTAGTAATAATTTTTGTGAATCGGAAAATGTCGGTTTCATCTGATAGACAGCAAAGAAAGCCAGATAAGACTTCATCTGAATGATGAGATCCGTTATTATACCAAAGGCTGAATTACTTTTTATATAAAAAGAATAGGCGGTATAGAATAGAAAGATCAGGATCGTAATAAAAAAGAGTTTATCAAATTCCCAGTTTTTGGTTTGGAATACATAAGCTATAAAAATACCTAATAAGGCTAATCCACATAATTCATCTGCACTTTTAAATCCAATGACATTATAAAGTAAAACGCTGAAAATGAAAGTGAAAATAAAAAAGTAGTAAAAGTATTTATTTATAAACTCTTGAGTCATGCTGGAATTTCATTGATTATAAAATGTTTGTAGAGTGGACTTAAGCCCATTCCTTTGTAGATCCTACGTGTGGCAAAGTTACGGCTAATTTTTAATATACGCTTATGTCTCTTTATATTTTAACAGGTAAAGAAATAAACTTATACTATATTTCTTTTACCATTAAAATGGAACGGGTAATTGTTTTTACCCTTTATTCTAGCTTTTACTTAAAAATCTTTTTTTGATTGCACATCCACTACAGTGAATACATTTATCCTCCTGCGGTTTAGTATAGATCAAAAAAAAATTGATAGAGGTTTCTGATAATATATAGGATTGTTAGAATTCCGATTATATATATTGCTATTTCCTGCCACATACAATTATTATGTTAGTTAAAAAAAATCATAAAAAAAGATCCTGTTTGATACACAATGAAAGATACCAACCAGGCTAAAACACACGTGTAAATGACAACAAATAGTCCCCATTTCCATGAATGTGCCTCTTTCGAGATGGCTGTAATCGTTGCGATACATGGGAAATAGATCAGAACGAAAAGCATTAAACTGAGTGCTACCAAAGGTGTAAACACCGGATTTCCCGCAGCATCCCGGTCCTGTTGCAATCGCTCTGTCAGCGCCTGACTCTCTTCTTCTTCACCCGTGTAAAGCACGCTTAAGGTGCTGACTACAACTTCTTTGGCCGCCATTCCCGTTAATAAGCTTACACTGATCTTCCAGTCAAATCCTAAAGGTTGTAGCACTGGTTGTATTTGTTGTCCTAATCTGCCTATGTAAGAGTTCTGTTGAAGAATAACTGTTTTCAGTCTTTCTATTTCTTCGATGGTCTCTTCTTTTTCTTCCTCGCTTAAACTTCCACTTTCAACCAGTGCAATCTGTTCGTCAAAAGTTTCTGCAATTTCATGATTTAATGGAAAATATCCTAAAAACCAAATCACTATGGAGGCAACAAGAATAATTCCCCCCATCTTTTTCAGATACTGTTTGGCTTTTTCCCACATGTGAATGAAAATGGACTTTACCGTTGGCATACGATAAGGAGGTAGTTCCATCACAAAAGGTACATCTTCTTCCTGGAAGAGGAAGCGCTTGAATATTTTAGCCATCAATACCGCTAACAGGATCCCGGTTGCATAAAGAATTAAAACTACAGTACCTGCATTTGCCGGGAAAAAAGCCCCTGCAAGTAATACATATACCGGGAAACGGGCACTACAACTCATCAAAGGGCTGATAAGCATTGTGATCATACGGCTGTTCCGGCTTTCAATAGTACGTGATGCCATAATAGCGGGAACATTACAACCAAATCCCATGACCAGCGGAATGAAGGACTTCCCATGCAATCCCATTTTATGCATGATCTTATCCATAATAA
This sequence comes from Tannerellaceae bacterium, assembly GCA_021201865.1. Classification (GTDB taxonomy): domain Bacteria; phylum Bacteroidota; class Bacteroidia; order Bacteroidales; family Tannerellaceae; genus UBA4116. The sequence continues at coordinate 13,035 of JAJQEE010000169.1, forward strand.
AGGCGGCTCTGGCCATATAGCCGGAATCTTCCATGAAAGAGATGAATAAGTATAAGATAAGGATATTCGGCAAAAATACAATCACCCCACCGACCCCTGTAATAATACCATCAATCAGTAAATCTTTTAAAGGGCCTTCCGGCATAACTCCACGAAGAGAATTACCGATAAACTCTACTAAATCCTCAATCCATGTCATTGGATACTCTCCTAACCGGAAAGTCGCTTCAAACATGATCCACATGAAGAGAATAAAAATAGGGAATCCTAATAGTTTATGGGTAACAAAGAGGTCAATGATCTGAGTTTTTGTTGCCTCTTTTATCTTATTGGGTTCAAAAGTCTCCAAAAGTGCTCCGGAAATAAAACCATACCGGGCATTCGTGAAAGCTGTTTCTACATCTTCCTTTAAAATATCTTCTATTTGTGCAATATTTTTGCGGCACTCTTCCAGGATTACTTCTGAACCGGATAATGATTTGACGAAGTTCTCGACTTCCCAATCTCCTTCTAATAACTTGATGGAAAGATACCTTTTAGAAATATCTTTTGATATATCACATTGTTCAACAAGCTTGTTCCGGACATTCGTAATCGCTTTCTCCAGGTCTTCTCCGTAGTTAATATGAATATGGCGGATCACCGGATCATTTTCTTCATAGACCTGAATGATACGATTAAATAAATTTTCTATCCCAAAACCATTTTTACTGATGGTTGGTATGATCGGAATACCAATCATCCGGGATAAACTTTCATGATCAAACTTATTCCCTCTGCGTTCCAGGTCATCATATATATTCAAAGCGATCACCATCCGGACATCCATGTCGATCAATTGAGAAGTCAGATAAAGATTTCGTTCCAGATTAGAGGCATCCACCACATTAATCACCACATCCGGATGTTCTTCATTCAGATGTTTCCTGACATATAATTCTTCGGGCGAATAAGCAGAAAGTGAATAGGTTCCTGGTAGATCAACAATTTTAAATGTATATCCATTCAGGTGGAAAGTCCCTTCTTTAGCATCTACGGTCACACCACCATAATTTCCTACATGTTCCCGGGCTCCGGAAGCAAAATTGAAAAGAGATGTTTTACCACTATTCGGATTACCTACCAGGGCAACATTTATGGTCTTTCCTTTTTGAAGAGCTATCGTATGCAGATCTTCTCCGGAGTTCGAAAGAATGGATTTCTGAAATGCCTGTTGGCCTGCCGTATGGTTGTTAAGACTACCCTCCGCAAAATCTTTGGGGCTGACTACTTCTATCAGTGCTGCTTCATTACGGCGTAATGAAACATCATAACCCATTACTTTATAGTGCACAGGATCCTTTAGAGGTGCATTTTGTATCACTTCAACCTCTTTTCCTCTGATGAATCCCATTTCTATAATACGTTTTCGGAATGCACCACGTCCCGTTACCTTGACAATAACACCTTTCTCACCCGTATTAAGTTCTGATAGTCTCATGTTTGTTATTTAATTTACAAAGATAGTAGGATTGGCCTGCTTTTTCAATACCTATTAATAGGTATTTAGATTTTCTCCCGAGAATAGATAAAGAGAACGTTTTCTTTTATTTTCTTTTTCTTAGCTTTGCATATAAATATTCATTTTACATAATTATGAGACTACAAATGATTGTTATTTCAACTATTTCTGCTGCGTTGGTTTTGTTATTTGCTGGCTGTAGGAAACAACTTAAGTATTTTTCGTTTCAATATAGTATTGAAAGTCCAGGAAACTATAAACATACTGTTTCTTTTAAAGATGATAAATCTTATCGGATAGAGACTCATAATTACCTGATGGATAATCTGGCAAGAAGGAGAGCACCCATTATTGTAGAGGGAGTGATGACGGATGAGGAATTCAAAGAAGCAAAAAAACGGGTGCAAGACATCAATTTTTATAAAATGAAAGATTCGTACGGTTTCGATAATGGAACAGAAGATCAGCTGCCCATTATATATCAAATCTATTTTTCATCCAAAGGAAAGAATAAGTATATTTCTATTAAAGATGCGGAGTGGAAAGAATTACCCCAAGGTTTTCCCCGGTTGGTTGATTTCATAAATACTTTTGTGAGTAGTCACAAAGAAAAGTGATTTTTCATGCTTAATAAACTACTTCTGTGTCTGGGATCTAATCGGAATAAGTTGGTGAATATAGAATTAGCGTCCCGGAAGTTATCCTCTCACATAGAACAGATCCTTTTTTCAGAGATCATAGAAAGTGATCCGGTAGGTAGAGATCCGGGCGTTGAAAATTATTTGAACCGGCTTGCTATAGCATATACTTCTAAATCTTTGGCCGAAGTCATTTCTTTGTGTAAGAATCTGGAAAAGGAATTGGGACGGACTCCGGAAGATAAAATTAGTAAAAGTGTTCCTATAGATATAGACATACTAAAGTGGAATAAACAGATATTGAAAGAGGAGGAGCTTAAGAGAGAATATGTCGTAAAAGGTTTGCATACATTACCTTTATTTTAAAATGATTATAGATGCCTATTCGCTGTTCGATGAAAAATAGATCATTCTGCAAAGACGTTCAGCTTGATATTTATTCGAATAAGTAGGAAACAAATAATTTTCTCTGCCCTTAATTGTCTCCTGATCAAAAGGTTTTGCCATAAGTTGATGACAGCACCGGATCATCTGCTCCGGAGTATTTTCTATAAAACATAAGGCTTCAAGACCACTTCCAGCGAGCATATGTGAATTGACAAGTGTGTGTCTGCCGGCAAACAGGCTGTTTAATAATTTAAGTTTTAATCCGGTTGCCTGAAAAGTGATCAACGTACTGATTTGTGCATGATGAATCAGATAATCCATTCTGTTTTCATCAGGGTTTGCCTCAATAATAATATTCGGGAAAGGTTTTGCTGCGTTTTTAATCTTATCAGAAGGATCCATACCTGCTATTATGCAGGTATACGGTAATTTACTGAATACCTTATGGATCAGGAATAAGACTGCTTTCTCATTCTCAAAAACAGATAATTTCCCATGATATAAAATGAAATCCGACTTCCCGGGAATAGTGGTGATCTCTTCATTTTTATGGAAGCAGGGGACAAATTCAATGTGCTTTTCAGGGAAGGTTTTCTGTAAATAGGTTTGATCTTCCGTAGATACGGAGATAATCAGATCAGCATATTTAACAATGGATTGATATATTTTAAAACGAAGTGCCTCTATCAGAAAAAATAGTTTTTTTACCGGATGATTAGTGGATTGGAAGAGGTAATAATAGTAATCGTGTTCGATATTACACTCCCTGAATATCTTTTTTCTGTTTTTTAATCTATCATCACTTATATAATAGCAGGAATGCAAGCCTTCAAACAGGATTGGATAGTCATTTTTTAATAAATTCCTGATTAATTCTTCATTTTTGCGGCTATATACATTGTATGGCAAAAAAGTAAAATTACTTTTAAGTCCGGTCTGACGTTTATAATAGTAAACGTTCTCACATAAAAGTTCTAATTCCCGGCTTGCTTTCCGTTCATATTCAAAACAATGCAGCGTGATCTTAACATCTAATGCGTGCAAAGCCATCACTTTATAGAATATATCGATTACTCCGCCATAATTAGGAGGCCAAGGAATATTCAATGCTATTATGTTTAAGTGTTTGTCTATCCGGTTCATCGGGGAATCAGATTAATTTTTTAAATATATTCATATACTGCTCTGCCTGTTTCCGGCGGGAAAATTGTTCAACAATATCTTTTTTTATCTGGATTGTAGTATAGCCCTTTTCCTTCCATTCTAAATAATATTTATACAGGAAATCCGATACCTGATTTACATCCCTGGCTGCTAATCCAGCGTTTGCCTGATGAATAATCTCCTCTAAATAGCTTTCATCGCTTCGAACACATAGTAGCGGCTTCTCTACCGCCAGAGATTCAAATAGCTTTGTCGTCATAATTCCCTTGGGACCATTCCCACAAGCAAGATTCGCCAGTTGCAGAAGTATGGAACTCTCATTTAATATTTGAGGAATTTTTGCCGCCGGAACATAGTCATGGAAATCCATGAAATCGATTACACCATACAGGTTTGCCTGCTGTTCGATTGTTTCTCGTGATTCTCTGTCCATATACCACTGGACTCTGAAATCCTGAGGTTGTATCAGATGTTTTTGCGATAGAAGAGCAATCGCTTCAAATAATAATTGCGGATTCCGGGTAGCTAAACTTAGGAGCCTCCCCGTATAAGTGATGCGAAATTGTGGTGTTTGAACCTGTTTCGGATAAAAGAGCTCCGGGTCAAATCCATTGTAAATTAATTCAACATTAGAGTTGTATTGACTCATGATTTGAGTATGCCATGGAGAAACTGTTGTGATGTAGTTTGCTCCACATAATGCTTTATTTCTACCTCTCAACAGCTTTTTCCTGAATAACCAAACAATTCCCTTATCTATAACCGGAATGGTATGAAAAGAATGAGCAATATATTCAGTAGAAGCATATTGTTCCAGAATATCGCGTGTGTCAGCGATAAAAGGTAAACCAAAACGTTGTGCTAATGTATAGGCTGCAGGTAAAGGAAAAGTTCGATATGTACTACATAATATACCTGAATAACCACCTTCTTTTAATAATTGAGAAGCGACCTTAACCATTTTGCGATCTTTATAATTAACTAATAAATCTGCAAGAAAAACAAGCAGCCACTCCATATATCTTGTAAATTTTCCGGTTGCTTTATAGAAATTAACGTAAGTGACCTCATTTTCATCTGCTAAAAAAGAAAAAGTGTCATCTTTGATATATTCAGTTACCACAACAGGTTGCCAACCTGCTTTTTTGAGATATTTACATAAATAGCCCATCCGGGGGCCAAAGGCCGGAGGGAACATATCACATAGTATTAGTATTTTCATTTTGTTTTCAATTCCTCAATTAAAGTTTGGTAAAGGTTTCTTTGCCAGGGCGTTGGATTACTTTTATGGAGTGATACCCGGTCATTATGCCACAACAGGACTAATTCACCGTTATTTTTTTCTACCTGATTTATAATTCCCAGACAATATGTCAGCGCCGCATGATGATCCAAATTCATATAAGCAGGATCACTCAAACTACATTCCATGATCAACAAAGGATGTAGAGTCAGGTTTGAAATTCGTTTATTAATCGGATTGATCCAACGAACAGGATGACAAGTCCCTAAACGGAAACCCGGGATATCTGCATACCCCATGGAAAAATCATCCGTTATCCCCGCTTTTTCTAACCAATCCAGATCCTCAGGTTCACGGCAGGATAAATAATGATGACGATTATAAGGCGAAAAGTTCGGAACATAACGACATAACTTCTCTAATTCCCGCTTTATATTAGCAGGATTTTTACCGGCATCATAACTGCTGTGAAGTCCAATATGCGTCCCGGCTCGACTACATAGAGAGAAAATAGATTGTATATCTTTGGACTGAATATTATAATGAGGTTTATCCGCATGGCTTTTTCCTCCGGTTTTGAAGAAAAAAATAGGCTCACATCGACCTTTTCCCCATTTTTCCTGTAAAGAAATGTCTTGTTCAATTAACCAGGGAATTGTAAAAAAGGGATCTTCTGTTAAAGATGCCTTATACATCTTCCAGGCATGTTTGAAATTTCTTTTTTGCACACCTTCTCTGATGACACTTCTTAAAGTCCGGCAATAAAATGGTGCATCTACATCATGTGTTAACCATGCATGGTTAATTTTTTGTTCCGGTTCCGGAACAGGTAATCCTACATCTCTAAGCCACTGTCGTAACAAACCGCCATATTCATCAACAATAGGACGATGAATGAATCCAGCCTTAAACGGCAGCGACTCTTTTCCCGGAAATCGGCCATGTTTGTCCCGTTGATTTCTTTTTCTGATTTCTTCATAGCGGGTAAGAAGAAAATAAGAACTGGCTATGATATCTGCTCCTACTATTAATGTACCATTATTCCATTCTATATCCGGAGTTCCGAAAAGCAAGGGAATTCCATGAATCTCTTTTAGTGGTAGGATGGGCAGGGATTGATCTGTTCCGTAAACATCTTCTCTAAAGAATGAAGAAGGAAGGATCACGATCCTATATTTATGAAATTCAGATGGGACAGCCGTATACCCAATAAAGCTACGCAACGATTGCTTCTTCTCTCCCTTTATAAGAAATTCAATAATATAAGAAATAATAGCATCCATTTTTCGTTAACGAATCCGGTTTTTAAATTTAAGCCATGCTTTATATAGTAAACTCATTTCTCCTTTAAATATTGTGAAGTAGGGAGTTTGTTTTCCACCAAATCCACGGAAAAAGTATTCTACTCCGGGCAACATAGATCCTTCAAAATCAAAAGTGGAAGTATGAGCGGAAACAGACCGGATACTTTCCCATAATGTTAAACTGTGAGCACCGGATTTTCTCAATTGCGGATTCCCGCCACCCGCAAGGTAATAAGCCGAACTTTGCTGCCAGGCAACAAACACGGCTGCATGTAAGCGACCTTGAGGATCATAACCACCCCAGATATCACCTTGCCCTCTTTCTCTGCATTTCTGGATCAGGTTTTTCAGCACATGTAAATGTTTGGGAGAAAGATCCTGGCGGTTAAAAGTCTGGGTTAATATCTGTAGTAATTCTTCAACGGCAACTCCTTTTTTTACTTCTATCTGATACTTGTTTCCCGCTTTTTTTATATTCCTGTGAATATCACCGGACATACCAGACCAGATAGATTCAAAATCCTGTATGTTTTCCAGGATATAGGTATAGCGGGTAGTCTGCTTATATTTCTCCCAGTAAAAAGGAAGCCAGTCCTGTATGCTATGGTGGAAATTTTGAAGGAAATAAGGATACTTTTTTAATTCACACAAAAAAAGTTTGAGTAAATCCTGTTTCCTTGTCTGCAAAAGATTAGGTTTTTGTATTTCGATTTCAGGTGCAAACCAGGGACCCATTGTTTGTGTATAAGGAGGCATACTAATAACTCCGGGAGAGGGTAAATAAACCGGAAAGGTTGCTGTAATCCGGTTATTCTTTTCAATGATCAGCACATCCCAGTATTTTTCCCCACAAACTAAATCCAGCCACCAGTCACGGGAAAAGATAGGAATAGATTCCTCGGTTTGACAAAGTAGACGGTATTTTTCTTTATTAAATTGACAATTGGCAACAGACAATTGGCAATTATTATTTACATTATAATTGTCCATATCAATTGCCTGTTGTCAATTTATCGGGAGCATTATTTAGCTTTCAATGCTTCAAAGATTAGTCCGGATAGTTCTTCTGCTAATTCCGGGTTGTCATTGATACATTGTTTGGCAGCATCACGTCCCTGTCCTAATTTAGTTTCATTGTAACTGTACCAGGAACCGCTCTTTTTGATAATGTTCAGATCAGCCCCTAAGTCCACGATCTCTCCCGACTGGGAAATCCCTTCACCAAACATAATATCGAATTCTGCTTTGCGGAAAGGAGGAGCCACCTTATTCTTAACCACTTTCACACGAACCTGGTTTCCTTTCACTTCATCTCCATCTTTCAATTGTCCGATACGACGGATGTCCAGACGAACAGAAGCGTAGAATTTCAACGCATTACCACCGGTCGTTGTTTCGGGATTACCGAACATAATACCGATCTTATCACGTAACTGGTTAATGAAAATACAAGTCGTATTGGTCTTATTGATCGCAGCAGTCAGCTTACGAAGGGCCTGTGACATCAGACGAGCCTGAAGACCCATTTTGCTGTCACCCATTTCTCCTTCCAGCTCCGCTTTCGGAGTCAAGGCTGCTACAGAGTCAATCACTACAATATCAATAGCAGATGAACGGATCAACTGCTCTGCAATTTCCAATGCCTGCTCACCACTATCCGGTTGTGAAATATATAAGTTTTCAACATCCACTCCTAATTTTTCCGCATAGAAACGGTCAAATGCATGTTCCGCATCAATGATCGCGGCGATACCACCCGCTTTCTGCGCTTCAGCGATCGCATGGATCGCGAGTGTGGTTTTACCGGAAGATTCCGGACCGTAGATCTCGATCACACGTCCCCGGGGAAATCCACCCACACCCAAAGCGGCATTTAATGCGATAGATCCGCTGGAGATCACAGCTACGTTTTCTACGCTGTCTTCTCCCAGCTTCATGATCGAACCTTTTCCGTAGCTTTTCTCAATTTTGTCCATTGCTGCGCGGAGCGCTTTTAGCTTGTCAGCATTCGGAGCATCTTTGCCAGCAACTTCTTTTTCTATTTCTTCTTTTGCCATTTTTATTATTTGTTGAGAATTTGATTTGCATGGTCTTTGGTTTTCACCTCTTTCGGTCCCAGGATGTTCTCTATGATCCCATCCTCGTTAATGATAAAGGTGGTACGTAACGTGCCCATGTATTTACGTCCGTACATGCTTTTTTCAGCCCACACGCCAAACTCCTGTTGTAATGTAGTATTTGTATCAGCTATGAGGTTAAAAGGCAGTTCCTGTTTGGTGATAAACCCCTGGTGGGATTTTTCACTGTCTTTGCTTACACCCAATACTTCATAACCAGCCGCCTGCAATTCTTTATATCCGTCACGAAGGCTACAAGCCTGTGCCGTACAGCCACTGGTATTATCTTTGGGATAGAAGTAAAGAACCAGCTTTTCCCTTTGAATTGACTTAGCTTTACCTCCTTTCCATTCTGATCTACTCCTAATATCTCAGGAGCCTTATCACCGATTTGTAATGCCATTATAGTTCCAGATTAGTGTTAAATAACTCATGCCAGGGTAATCCCTGTTCATTTAATTCTTTCATAAACGGATCCGGATCGAATTCTTCTACATTGAAAACACCCGGTTTTTTCCAGACACCCTTCATAAATAATTTGGAACCGATCATCGCCGGAACGCCGGTAGTGTAACTGACTGCTTGAGTACCTGTCTCTTTATAAGCAGCCTCATGACTACAGTTATTATATACGTAATAAGTCAATTCTTTTCCATCTTTCACACCACGGATACGGCAACCGATAGAAGTTTCTCCCGTATAGTTCTCTCCCAGTTCTCCCGGGTCCGGTAATACGGCTTTCAGGAACTGGATCGGAACAATCTCCACTCCATTGTAATTGATCGGATCAATCCGTGACATCCCGATATTCTGGATTACCCGTAAATGAGTCAGATATTCCTGACCGAATGTCATCCAGAAGCGGGCCCGTTTAATTGTCGGGAAATTCTTTACCAAGCTTTCCAACTCTTCGTGATAAAGCAAATAAGATTCTTTCGGTCCGACATTCGGATAGTTGATGGGTTGGTGGACAGATAAAGGATCTGTTTCGATCCACTCCCCGTTTTCGTAATATTTACCCCGTTGAGTGATCTCACGAATATTGATTTCCGGATTGAAGTTCGTGGCAAATGCTTTATGATGGTCGCCGGCATTACAATCTACGATATCCAGATAGTGTATCTCATCAAAGTAGTGTTTGACAGCGTAGGCCGTAAATACCCCGGTTACCCCCGGATCAAAGCCGCAACCTAATATCGCGGTAAGTCCCGCCTCCTTGAAACGGTCCTGATAAGCCCATTGCCAGCTGTACTGGTATTTAGCTTCATCAAGCGGTTCATAATTGGCAGTATCCAGATAGCTTACCCCATATTCCAGACAGGCATCCATGATGGTCAGGTCCTGATAGGGCAAAGCCAGATTAACTACCAAATCGGGTTTGAAGGCATTGAAAAGAGCCACCAGCTCCCCCACATGGTCTGCGTTTACCTGCGCAGTCTGTACCTTTACATTTTTGATATCAGCAGCAATCTGATCACATTTACTTTTTGTACGGCTTGCCACCATGATCTCTGTAAAGACACCGGCATTCATCGCTATTTTTTTTACAGCAACGGTACTAACACCTCCAGCACCAATAATTAAAATTCTTCCCATTTATAAATAGAATTAATCTTGTTATTAACCAGTTTCCAAGCTTTGGAACCGAGGAACAAATATAACATAATTCTTTCATATATTGAAGAGATATACGGAGTAGAATCTATTCAATTAATGTTAATCAAATTCATGATCCTAAACATATAAAAAGAAGAGTTAAAGGGATTACTATGAGTCCGGTGTGACCTGTGATTCAGGGTAGGAGAGAGATCATATCCCATAACGTTTCCACTTCATAAAAATGAGGGTTCCGCACGGGTTCGGAGACCCGTTCATGCTCCCAGGTGATAGGATAAGGAACATGGATCGCATAACATCCTAAAGCTAAAGGAGGTAAGATATCCGACCGGACCGAATTCCCCACCATCAGGAATTCTTCGGCACGCACATCTATATGGTTTAATAGTTTTTGGTAAGCTCCGGCATGTTTATCACTCATAATTTCAACATGATGGAAAAGATGCTCCAGTCCGGAATTCCGGAGTTTGTTTTCCTGGTCTAACAGATCACCTTTTGTGACCAGGATCAGGCGGTAACGCCCCACTAAGGCGTTTAATGTCTCTTTGACCCCCTCCAGTAATTCGACCGGATGGGAAAGCTGTATTTTTCCTAAAGAAAGGATCTCTTCAATGATACTACCCGGGATTTGACCTTCTGTGAGCCGCAAAGCAGTTTCTATAACAGATAGAATAAACGCTTTTATACCATATCCGTATGTTCGCATATTCTGCATTTCAGTATGATATAATTCCGGTATAATCTTTTCCGGCTCATTTACATAGGGAGTCAGCAGATGGCAGAACTTCTCTTCTGTTTCTCGGAAGTAGATCTCATTGACCCACAGCGTATCATCCGCATCAAATCCTATTACCTTTATTCCTTCTATCACATCGTAAGCTATTAACTGGCTTCTGTATAATTAAATATGGAAAGACGGATTAAAATTTAGTGAGTTGTTTCACTAACTGTTTTTGACCGGACGCTTTGTCTCCGTGAATGCAAGGGCCGGTTACGCAGCCTCCTTCACAGGCCATGACCTCTATAAACTGCGCGGGAGCTTTGTCTGTTTTTGCATACGCACGCAACAGTGCTACATTCTTTTTTGTGAGATTAGCCACCTGCACCGCATTGATATTTTCCTCTTTCAGGAACACTTTTACTGCATTGACCACTCCACCCGTCTGGGCAAAGCCATGCGCTTCCCGTACGGAAGTAAACAGTACAGAAAAGGGTTGAACTTCTTCCATAGAGATCTCCATGCCGGTAAGAAGAGATCCGATCTCTTCAAATGTCAGGGTATAGTCCACACAGGGATCCATTTTAACCTCTTTTCTTTTAGCCACACACGGACCAATAAATACGATTTTAGCATCCGGATATTTTTCTTTTACGATCCGGGCGGTATAATACATAGGTGAACCGGTAGAAGATATATATTTTTTCAGGTCCGGAATATGCTTTTCCGCTAACTGAATATAAGAGGGACAACAACTGGTCGTCATAAACGGCTGTCCTTCATTCAACTTTTCTTTCAATTCTTCTGCTTCATGGCGGGTTGTCTCCATCGCTCCCTGCGCCACTTCTACCACTTCATCAAACCCCAAAGCCTTAATGGCACCATATACATTTTCTATCGGTGCGCTGAATTGGGCCAGGATGGAAGGAGCAACGATAGCAATCATCTGTTCCTTGTTGCGGAGCCCCTGCAAAATATCAAAAACCTCAGAGATTTCGAAAATAGCACCGAAAGGACAGGCATTGATACATTTCCCACAATAAATACATTTGGATTCATCTATATGCTCAATACCGTATTCATCTTTACTGATCGCTTTTACAGGACATACCTCTTCACAGGGAATCGGAATGTAAACAATGGCATGGTAGGGACAGTTTTGATGGCATTTTCCGCAACTGATACAATTTTCATGATCGATCGCCGCCTGGCCATTCTGGTTAAAACTGATACAGTTTTTAGGACAATTCATATAACAGCTTCGTGCTACGCACCCGCGGCAAAGATTCGTAACCTCATAATTCACCTGTACACAGGAGGAGCATGCCTCATCAATCACACACATGAGATTGTTTTTGGAATTTTCTTTCCGGATAAGAGCCTGTTGTGCATATGCGGACAGAGGAGTCAACTCATCTTCCGCGTCTGACATGTCAAACCCTAACAACGGAAGAGTTTTGTACTTCCAGCCGGCACGTTCTTTGTGGACACAACAACGTCCGATCACTTTTGATTTGCGGGGACTGAGTTCGATCGGCAGGCGATCAATATGTTCTGTTAAACGATCTTCTTTCCAGAGTTTAACTAATTTCGCCAATAGTGCGTGGCGAACGATCATTACGTTATTTGTAAAGGCCATTGTGTTTGTTTGTTGCTCTTATAAGATGAAGGCGCAAAGATACATAAAAGTTATGTAATTATTGAGGGTAGGTTTCCTGTAGAATTACACTTGCACTATACAGATCCCCTCCTAACGGAGGATTGAGTTTGGAGACACTTATTTCAAGTGCCGTAATCTGGGGAAATGCCTCTTTTAAGGAACGGAGAATCCGGCCGGCTACATGTTCCAGCAATTTGGAAGGAATGCGCATTTCCTGTTCAATGATTTGATAAACAGAAGCATAGTTGATCGTGTCTTCTAACTCGTCTTCCTCAATAGCATTCCCCAGAGGAGCCGTGATTGTTGTGTTAACAATGAATTGATTCCCTACTACTGTTTCCTGGGGTAATACACCGTGATAGGCATAGAACCGGAGTTCTTTCAGTTCAATTTTACTTATCATATCTTAGGATTATTTATCATGTAAAAGTAACGAAAGATAGGGTATTGACAATATAAAATTATATTTTTGCAGAGCATCCTTAACAATTAAAGACTGATATGGGACTAAAAAATAGGGAAGATACCTCTGTGGGGGGATTACATAATGCATTGGCGGCAGGTTCAGTCATTACAGGTGATATCGTGATTGATGGAGATTTTCGCCTGGATGGTCGTATTGTCGGAAATATTCAATGTGCGGGAAAATTAGTCATAGGTCCTAAGGCGCATGTCGAGGGAAATGTAATTTCCGGAAATGCAGAGATCCTGGGTGCTGTGATTGGAGACATCCGTGCGGAAGGAGTGTTGGTTTTAAAAGCCACAGCGGTGATGCAGGGAGATGTATATACGTCCACCCTGGAAATTGAGCCCAATGCTAAATTTACAGGAGCCTGTGACATGTCAGGCAATAACAAAAAATGATTCCATGGTGAAAGGGAGTGTGAATTCTAAGTCTGCTACAAATTTCGGAAATCATATTTTGTCCGGGTTTAATGTTTTTAACATTAGCCTGGACAATTTATTTATCATTTTATTTCGCTCGTCGGGACGGGTGCTCCCGCCCCTTGCCGCTGGGCGCTCCCCGAGCGATGAGTTATTGTTTTAATCATGCCATTATGGAAACATAAGGTGTTTGGCGACGTATAACCGCAAAACACCGCGAAATAATTTTAGCTCTTATAGCATTAATTACAGATGCTTTATGCTTACCCTCTGCTGTTTTTCGCTTATAATACGCTTTGATCCCCGGATCCCAGGACATGGCAGTTATTGCTGCTCTTGTCAAATACACTTTCACCTCTTTATTTGCCAGATGTGAAGTGGTGGTTTTTCCCCGGATACTTGTACCAGAGGTATGCTCAAAGGGAGCTACTCCACAGTAACAGGCAAATTTTCGTGGATCTGAGAATCGCTTAAAATTATCAGTTACGCATAAGAGAATAATAGCATTGATAATTCCGACCCCTGTAATAGAAGTTAATAATTTATAGTTTAAAGAAAGGGAAATACTGGTATGAATGATTTCCATCATTTGTAGTTCAACCTGTTTGATTTTTTCTTTTAATGAATCAAGATGTTCTTTCAAAAAGACTTCGGAAGAGGACATATCGGCTAACTTAGCTGTGCTGGAAAGTGTTTCCTGTAGTTTTATAACAGCTACTTTTTGTTTAACCAGATTATCCCGGATTATGATCCATGCCCGAAGTTGGACTAACTCTTTATCGGGTAGATGGTATAATCCCAGTTTGCGATGGTGAACAGCTGCATAAGCAGCGATTCTTTTGGCATCAATCCGATCGTTCTTCCCACGTTGCAGACCCATAGATTTTATGGATAAAGGACAGGCCAAAGCCAGATTAAAGCCAAGCTCTACACTACACAAAGATAGCTCAGTTACATAACTACCCATATTTTCAGCACAAAACAACAGATTCCGGGGAGATAGATTGTAAGAGGATACCCAACTTAGTAATTCTTTGATACCTTCTTCTGTATTGCTAAACTGCTTATGACCTATTTCTTTTTCTTCTAAGCTCATAAGAGATGCATCAAATGTCTTTTTACCAATGTCTAGACCAACAAAATAAGAATAATTCATAACTTTGCTTTTACAGTATTAAACCAAAAGGAGAAAAGCTAATACATTTATTAGGTCGTAAGCCTATAATTCTAACTGGCTATTTTCTCCATATAAAGAGAGTTGCAGTCTGATTCAGCCTATAGTCATTGAAGACTTGTCCCAAAATTAGTTCACTGCAACTCTTCTTTCAAATATACCAATTGTATATCTACTTTTTTATACTGCAAAAGTAAATGTACCAAAAGTCTATATGCTCTTTGACAAAGTTACAGCTTGTAAGCCCAAAGGGCTTGAATGTAAAT
>JAJQEE010000003.1 GCA_021201865.1 Tannerellaceae bacterium
CCCAGGGATTCGCTTCGCTCAGCCCTGGGCTGTTACTGGTACCCTTACAGGGTAGAATAGTCAGCATATAAGATATTTACAAGAGAATTTAACAGTCCTGCCGGACAGTGGGGCGCAAAGGTTTTTAGGCGATAAGGTAAATAGACGATAACCATCAAAGGAATTGGGGTTACAATTTTCCGGTCACGATTGGCAATAGATCTCCTTCGGCAAAAACTTAACAAAAAGAGAATATATATATTCATCTTACCTAATAAGTATATTAAGCTGATCTAATAAGTATATTAATTTTAGATAGATCTTATATGATAAAAAAGATCTATTTAATATGCGGAGTCAGGTAATAATAGGTTTCCCGGGAGGGTTGGCTTTCGATGTGGTAGCGGTTACTGGTGGTTATGCAGAAGGACAAACCCATTTCTGTAGTGGTATCTACCGGAAGATAAAATGTTGTGCCACGTATCCCGGTTGCCAGGATGTGTTGGGGGGGGATCTGTACGGACTGAATCTGTGGGAGCATAATAAATCGTATAGGTATGATTTGCTTCCTCTGCCGTTTTTTTCCAGGAAAGTTTCAGTTGATCCCCTTCTTTTTCCACTAACATCTCCTCCGGAGCAGGAGGGATGGAATCACTCAGCCAATGCAGCGGAGGAAGAAGGGCCGGATAGGTATAATAGTCTGCGACTAATTTTTCGTATAATCCTTTCATATTATCCGTCACCTGTGTACTCCGGAAGAACGCACAACCGGCAGCACCATAGGAACGGCTGTAGTCAATCTGTTCCGTAATGTCGGTTAATTTCCAGTCTCCTTCTTTGTTTAGCATCCGGTAGGCTCCTAAACCGGGCACGATCAGTCGTCCGTTACTGTTATCCACCCAATCATCCACAAACGGGAAAAAATTATCATGCTGGTAATACATCATCGGAGCCACCATGTCGTGTTTCCCATCCTTTATCCATTGCTGTGGATCCTGGTATACGCTTTCATAGGCTGTCCATCCTGCATGGGGTACTTTTTCGATGCGGCTGTACTTTCCCAACGGAGCACTACTCACCTGTACCCAGGGCTTTTCTTCTTTGACCGCATCATATAGGCGGTACACTAACTGATTGATATTTTCCCGCCGCCAATCCGCCAGCTTCTTGTTTTTTCCATATTTGTTATGCAGGCTTTTATCCGGAAAACGGGAAGCCTGTTCCGGATAACGGATATAATCCAGGTGGATGCCGTCAATATCGTAACCCGCCACCAGTTCTTTCACCAAAGACAGCAGGTAGTCTGCCGTACCGGAAGCACCGGGATCTAAGTACCACTCCCCGTTATGACGTTTACAAAGTTCCGGCCTGCGTTTGACAACAGAGGAATTTCCCTGAAGCCTCACACTCCGGTCCGTACCTAAAGGAAATGTCACAAACCAGGCATGGCATTCTAATCCTCGTTTATGACATGCTTCAATCGCAAAGGCAAGCGGATCATATCCCGGTCTGACCCCCGCTTTTCCGGAAAACACCGCGTTGACAGGTTCAATAGAGGAAGGATAGATCACATCTCCCCGCAAACGCACCTGTAAAAAGACCGTGTTGAAATTCGCCTTTTTTAGTTTATCTAATATATCTTCCAGTTCTTTCTTTTGTTGTTCCCAGCCGGCTTCCGTCGTTGCCGGACGGGTAGGCCAGTCCAGACCGTAAATGGTCGTGATCCACACTCCCCGGATCTCATGTTTGGGAGGAGGCGAGGCGAGGGAAACCTGACAGGATAGAATCGTCAATAACAAAAGGAAGGAGAGCCGCATGTTATATATTTTCAATGGTAGTCACAGGATGGGCGGCAATCGCCGCTGCTTCTTCCGGAATGTCCGTGGTAATGTAGTCCACGCCTGACATAACCATCTGCCGGATGATCTCCGGATCATTGACCGTCCAGACGTTAATCGTTAAACCGGCTTCTCTGGCCTCTTCAAACCATTCCGGATGTTCCAGCATGACATTGTAGTGGTAGTCCAACCCTGTGTAGCCTAATGCTTTCAGTTCCGCCGGAGCCACATCTCCCCTCAGATAAGCAACTGCTGCTTCCGGTGCCACACGAATAAATTCTTTTCCGGCATCCATATCAAATGTGATATATTCCGTCCGGTCTTTCAGGCCCATCCGGTCCACTATCTCCACCACCGTCCGGGCAGCCTCCTGGTTCCGTTCCGGTGTCTGGTGGGGTTTTAATTCAAAAATAAGCCGGGTGTGCGTAAGCGTTTTCCCTTTTTCCAGATATTCCTGTAAGGTAGGTAGTTTTTCCCCATTCGCGAGCGTAAGGTCCTTGATTTCATCATAAGTTGCGGATTGGATTGCGATCCCCTGGATCGTATCATCGTGGAAAATAACAGCCACATTATCCGCTGTCAGGTGCACATCAAACTCCGAACCATATACGCGGATCTCGTCCGCCAATTCTAAGGCACGGATCGAATTCTGTGCGGAACCTTCCGTTTGCCAATATCCCCTGTGTGCAATGATCTGTGTTTGCCCCTGCGCCTGTAAGGAAAAAGCGAGCAGCAGGCAGAATAAAAAAAGAACAGACGTTTTTTGTTTCATGGAATGTATATTAGATGGTCTATATTTTTATAGTTCCGAAGGAATGGCATTCATTAGCCTGGGATGCGAGTTCCAGGTCCGGAATAAACTACCTTAGGGTGTGCTGTAGGTACACCCCATCCTATGAATGCCCGGTCCGGATAGGTTGTGACGTGCCTACAGCACTCCATTTATTGTATACCTAAGACCTGGGACTTGCGTCCCAGGCTAATGAATGCCGTTCTTTCAGAACTAAAGATTAAATACCTTACTAAAGATTAAATGCCTTTTTCGAGTAAATATCTTTCTGCTTCAATGGCGGCCATACAACCGGTTCCTGCGGCGGTGATCGCCTGACGGTAGTGAGGGTCTGCCACATCTCCCGCCGCAAATACACCCGGTACGTTGGTACGTGGAGTGCCCGGTACGGTTTTGATGTAGCCCGTTTCATCCGTTTCAATCCATTCTTTGAAAATACCGGAGTTGGGTGTATGTCCGATGGCAAGGAAGAAACCATCAATGGCTATATCCACTTTTTCTTCATCTTCTTCTCCCATCCGGTAAACTAAGTGGGCTCCTTCCACTCCATTCTCTCCAAACAGGCCAATCGTGTTATGCTCAAACATCACTTTGATATTCGGTGTTCTCATCACCCGTTCCTGCATCACTTTGGAAGCACGGAGGAAAGGTTTCCGGACAATCAGGTAGACCAAAGAAGCTAAAGAAGCCAGATACAAAGCCTCTTCACAGGCTGTGTCACCACCACCCACTACCGCTACGGTCTTTTTCCGGTAAAAGAAACCATCACAGGTAGCACAGGCGGAAACACCCATACCCGCGTATTTCTGTTCATCTGGCAGACCCAGATATTTAGCAGTCGCACCGGTTGAAATGATCAATGTTTCTGTTTCAATTACTTTTTCTCCGTCAATGGTTATTTTATAGGGAGCCTGCGAGAGATCGGATGCTGTGGCAATCCCCAGACGAATGTCAGCGCCAAAGCGCATCGCCTGTTTTTTCAGGTCTTCCATCATTTCAAATCCGCTGATCCCCTCCGGATAGCCCGGGAAGTTTTCTATATCTGTAGTAGTTGTTAACTGTCCGCCCGGCTGCATCCCTTCATAAAGTACGGGGTTCAGGTTCGCCCGGGAAGCATAAATAGCCGCCGTGTATCCGGCAGGGCCGGAACCGATGATCAGGCAACGAACTTTTTCATTTGTTGTATTGCTCATAATTATATTGTTTTATATGTAAATTAGTA
>JAJQEE010000038.1 GCA_021201865.1 Tannerellaceae bacterium
ATAATAGAATCGATACAGCTGCAATCAAAGCTGCAGAAGCTGCATGGCGCAAAGCTGATAAAGATAGAACAGCTAATGATTATTATTATATTGTTAACTTGCAGGATGATGTTCACAAATTCGTGACTTGGTCAATGAGATATCTTGATCCAAATCACACTGCTACTGATAATTCATTCCTGATGGAATCAGTAAGTGAAACAATTACTATCAAGGATGCTATTGCTCCTACAATGGGTGCATGGTTAAAAATGAACAATGGTTGTTTGGTATTGTCAGATCGTGAAGAATCTGAATTCAACAGAGAAACTGCTGGTGACGATGCCTTGATCTTCAACGTAGAATATGTTGATGGTGACGAATTGGCAACTGATGACGAAGTAATCGCTGAATCTTCAGTAGTAGTAATCGCTGGTCAGGGAACTGTAACTGTTAAGAATGCAGCTGGTAAGAAAGTATCTATCAGCAACATATTAGGCCAGACTGTAGCTAACACAGTAGTAACATCTGATAACGCAACTATCGCAGTACCTGCAGGTGTTGTAGTAGTAGCTGTAGAAGGTGAAGCCGCTGTTAAAGCAATCGTTAGATAATTGAAGCGTTCAATTATGGATTAACTTACTGAGTTAGTCTCAATATAAAGGGAGCCTCCTGGTATTTTTACCGGGAGGCTTTTTTTGTAACTCATTTGTAACATGTATGACATAGCCACGAAACAAAAAAATGATTATTTTGTTCTCTTAAATAAGCAAATAAGATTAAAATAACGAAGTAACTTATTATGAAACAGGTAAAATACTACTCTCTTGTTAGTATGCTTTTCATTTCTTTCTTAGTGAAAGGTCAGAATATCGAAGACGTGAATAACCGGATCGATTCTCTTGCCTCCCAGACGGCAACGTTAGATAAGGTAGTAAAAGGCCTGAGTAAGTTTAAAGTTTCTTCTTATATACAGGGTTAATTTCAGTATGGACAAAAAGATGCTTCCCTGAAAGTGGGTGATACGAATGAAAATCCGGATAAAGGATTTAACCGGATTGGTATTCGCCGGGGGCGTATTAAGTTTGAATATAATGATGGTTGGGGAACCGGTGCTATTCAGTTGGAAGTTAATGATAAGGGGGTTAGCTTCAGAGATCTTTATTTAGGTCTGAATGATCCCTGGACCAAAAGAAACCAGTTCTTATTTGGGGTATTTAATCGGCCGTTTGGTTATGAAGTAGGTTATTCCACCAGTAGTTTGGAATCACCGGAACGGGCCACCGTGATCCAGTATTTCTTCCCGGATGAACGTGATTTAGGTGCTATGCTTACTTTACGCACTAAAAAAGGGAGTCCATTAGACTTTATTCGCTTAGATGCCGGATTATTTGCCGGTAACAGCATCAACCGTGAAACAGATAACCGGAAAGATTTTATCGGACGTTTAAGTGCAGAGAAAAAGATCAGTAGCTGGGGGAAATGGGGCCTGGGAGCTTCTTATTATAATGGTAGTGTCTATAATCCTACTACAGATGCTTACGAAATGGAGGGTAGTCGCTTTATAAAGATCGAAAAAGAACATAGCGGAACTTTTATGAAACGGGAATATCTGGGTTTTGACGGGCAGTTTGCGTTTAAAACCTCTGCGGGAACAACTACTTTACGGGCAGAAGGATTGTTTGGAACACAACCAGGAATCGCAGGAAGCAGTAAAGCCCTAATTATGGTAGCCGGCCGGATAACGTACCGGAAAATGCCCTTTATAAACGTCCTTTTGTAGGGTACTTCTTTTACCTGATCCAGGATATCGGAACTTCCCCATTTACCGCTGTCTTGAAATATGATGCCTATGATCCGAATACCCAAGTGAAGGGGAATGAGGTAGGAGTAGAAGGAAGTTACACAACCAAAACAGATCTTGCCCAATCCACTGTAGGGGTCGGTGCAATTTATAATCTCAATAAACATATCCGCCTACATGCTTATTATGAATTTAACTTCAACGAAAAGAGTGATCTGATCAAAGGCTATGAAGATAACCGGGAGGACAACGTCTTTACCTTACGTCTTCAATATAAATTCTAAAGTCCTGTTCCCCGCGCAGGCGGGGATCGCATGAGAAGTAACGGGTATCGTATATTTAAATGAATAGAAAACTGCCGGTTCTCATGCGATCCCCGCCTGCGCGGGGAACAGGTTTATGGATTGTGAGCCTATTTATAATCACAGACTTAACACGATTGTAATATCTGTTTCATCCTGTTGAAACATAAAAGCTTTTTCTTTGTAACAAAATAATTATCAACAAGTCAACAATGAAAAAGTCGATTCTCTTAGTAGCATTATTTGCAGGGGTGGTTACATCCCAAGTATCTGCACAGAAAATAAAAGGTAGTGATACGTGTCTTCCGGTTACCCAAACGGCTGCCGAAAGTTACATGAATAAAAATAAAAGTGCTAAAGTCACTGTGACCGGCGGTGGTTCCGGTGTAGGGATCTCAGCTTTGATGGAAGGTACTACCGATATTGCTATGAGCTCCCGTAAGATCAAATTTGATGAAAAGGTACGTTTGCAGGAAGCCGGAAAGAATGCGAAAGAGGTTGTGATTGCCTATGATGCCTTAGCCGTAGTGGTGAATCCGGGCAATAAAGTCACTAATCTGACCCGTGAACAGCTCGAAGGTATCTTCACCGGAAAGATCAAAAACTGGAAAGAAGTAGGTGGTGATGATATGAAGATCGTGGCCTATTCCCGTGAAACTTCTTCCGGAACATACGAATTCTTTAAAGAAAGTGTATTAAAGAATAAGAACTATATGAGCGGTATTTTGAGCTTACCGGCTACCGGAGCGATCATACAGAGTGTTAGCCAGACGAAAGGCGCTATCGGGTATGTTGGATTGGCCTATCTGAATAAAGATGTGAAAGCGATTCATGTATCCTACGATGGTACTAAATTTGTAGAGCCCTCTTTTGAACATGCCAAGGATAAAACCTATCCGGTCGTTCGTCCGCTGTTCTATTATTATGAAGTGAAGAATGAGGCCAATGCAAAACCGTTTATTGATTATATTATGTCTCCGGAAGGGCAGGATATTGTTAAAAACGTAGGATATATTCCAGTAAATTAAAATCTGTTTCCTCCATATCTCACATATATTCAAGTAAGTGTACCCTATTGGTAAGGATCCTGCATAGCGATGCAAGGATTACCAGTAGGGTTTTGCACATTCTTTAATTAATTGTGCAATAATATAGATAATATTTGCACAATTCTAAACATGTTGTGTTATCTTTGTGTTGTATTTAATAATAACAGTTTACATGAAAGCATTAACAATCGGTGATTTACAAGCTCGCCTTCCTATTATCCAGGGAGGAATGGGAGTTGGTATATCACTTTCGGGTTTAGCCTCAGCCGTTGCAAATGAAGGTGGGATTGGTGTGATCTCTGCCGCAGGTTTGGGGCTACTGTATAAAAAGTTATCTCCGAATTATACGGAAGCCGGTAATCTGGGTCTTGCTCATGAGATCCGTCAGGCACGTGAAAAAGCCAAAGGAATTATTGGTGTCAATATTATGGTGGCCCTGTCAGACTTCGCTGACCTGGTAAAAACCAGTATTGCGGAAAAGGCAGATATTATTTTCAGTGGCGCAGGTCTGCCCTTAGATTTGCCTTCTTATCTCACAAAAGACAGTATGACGAAATTAGTTCCGATCGTATCAAGTGCCCGGGCAGTTCGTATTATCTGTGAAAAATGGAAGAATAATTATGACTATCTGCCGGATGCGATCGTACTGGAAGGACCGAAAGCCGGCGGGCATCTGGGATACAAAGAAAACCAGTTGGAAGATGAACATTTCTCTTTAGAGGAACTGTTGCCGCAGGTCGTACAGGAAGTGTCCCTGTTTGAACAGAAATATCATAAAAATATTCCTGTGATTGCAGCAGGTGGCATTTATACAGGAGAAGATATTCACCGGATTATGCAATTGGGAGCTTCCGGAGTCCAATTAGGTACCCGGTTTGTAACCACAGAAGAGTGTGATGCCTCAGAAGCTTTTAAAGAGACCTATATAAAAGCCGAAGAGAAAGATATTGAAATTATCAAGAGTCCGGTAGGAATGCCGGGAAGAGCTATTAGTTGTAGTTTTCTGCAAAAGGTAAAAGATGGATTAAAGCAGCCAAAAGCCTGTCCTTTCCATTGCATTAAAACCTGTGATATTTCCCGGAGTCCATATTGCATTGTAACAGCCTTATACAATGCTTTCAAAGGTAATTTTGAAAGTGGCTATGCTTTTGCCGGAAGTAATGCATTCCGGGCAGACCGGATTATGTCCGTGAAAGAAACCATGTCTGAGCTACTGAAGGAATGGAAAGAAAGCAGGAAATGAATTGAAAATGGATAACCCCAAATTGGTCTTAACAAGTTGGGGTTATTTATTAAAATATAAATCCCTTTACCCGGAAGGATCATCCTAATAGGTAAAGGGATTGTTCATATTAGATAGTTTTCAAATATCCATTTTTAATTCTTAAAATGCTTTCAGGCTCATATCTAAACTCTTAACCGAATGCGTAAGGGCACCTACGGAAATATAATCAACACCACATTCCGCATACTCCCGTAGGGTATCAAATGTAATACCACCCGAAGATTCGGTTTCATATTTTCCTCCGATCCGTTTAACAGCCTCTTTCGTATCTTCGATATTGAAATTATCCAGCATGATCCGGTCTATACCGCCTACTTTCATGGCTTGTTCCAGTTCATCAAAGTTACGGACTTCTATTTCAATTTTCAGATCTTTTCCTTTTTCTTTCAGATAGTTCTGAGCACGGGTAATCGCCTGTTCGATGCCACCGGCAAAGTCCACATGATTATCCTTCAACAGGATCATATCGAAAAGTCCGATCCGGTGATTCACGCCACCACCGATCTTTACGGCTTCCTTTTCTATCATACGCATACCCGGAGTCGTTTTGCGGGTATCTAATACACGGGTATTCGTTCCTTCCAGTGCTTTGGCATATTTACGGGTAGTAGTCGCAATGCCACTCATCCGTTGCATTACATTCAGCATTAAACGTTCAGTCTGTAAAAGAGACTGCACCTTGCCCTCTACGGTAAGCGCAATATCTCCTTTTTTTACCTCTGCTCCATCCTCAATGAATACATTGACTTTAAGTTCCGGATCAAAGTGGTGGAAAATGCGTTTTGCCATTTCTACTCCGGCCAGTACGCCGTCTTCTTTTATGATCAGCTGGCTTCTTCCCATGGCAGTAGAAGGAATACAGCACAAAGTTGTATGATCGCCATCACCTATGTCTTCGGCAAAAGCTAATTTAATTAGATCGTCAATTAAATGGTCCATTTATTTATTCTATTCTGATTGATTGAATGATCGCTTTCTCGTTTTCAGTCCGATAGGTAATATTCACCCGGTATTCCCCCGTTCCGGTGGGTAGTTTTCCTACCAGAAAACCGTTCTCCTTTTTATCGGCATGATGAACGACTGTAAAGTTAGAGGGTTTATTTTTACTAAAGAAATTATTCAATAGAGAGATCGCTTCTTTACCATCACATTTTTTGGAAGAGCCGGGAATGGCTACATCAATCTCTTTATCCATTGAAGAGGAGAGCGTTGAGGCGTTTCCACTTTTAAAAGCATTCGAGATAGAGTTTATATCAGCAGCCTGGATACATATCC
Organism: Tannerellaceae bacterium; assembly: GCA_021201865.1. Classification (GTDB taxonomy): domain Bacteria; phylum Bacteroidota; class Bacteroidia; order Bacteroidales; family Tannerellaceae; genus UBA4116. The sequence continues at coordinate 5,695 of JAJQEE010000038.1, forward strand.
ATGAAAACAGGCTTATCATTATCATCAAAATTCGTTTCATAGTTTCTATTTTTGCGGTTATAAACAACAAAGATATAATATTTCTTGTAATTTCGCGGACCTGATAAGGTTAATAATAAGGAAGATAAGATAATGAAGATAGCTCTATTAGTGGTTGGAAAGACTGACATGAACTATTTTGCAGATGCAATCCAGGAGTATAGGAAACGGTTGGTGCACTATATTCCTTTTGATATGGAGGTCATACCGAATTTGAAGCATGTAAAGAATTTGTCTGAAGTACAGCAAAAAGAGAAAGAGGGAGAACTGATTTTAAAAGCTTTGCAGCCAGGAGACTATTGTGTCCTATTAGATGAAAAAGGAAAAGAATTTACTTCTATGCAATTTGCTACCTATTTAGAGAAAAAGACTCATACGGTCCCTAAAAGGCTTGTCTTTGTCATAGGAGGTCCGTATGGTTTCAGCGAAGCAGTCTATAAAACCGCTTCCGAAAAGATTTCTCTCAGTAAAATGACCTTTTCCCACCAGATGATCCGCCTGATCTTTGTTGAACAGGTCTACCGTGCCATGACTATCCTCAACAATGAACCCTATCATCATGAATGAGAAGAAGAATAGAACGTAAAGAACGCAAATAAAACAGAGAAAAGCAGACATGAAAATAATTAAAATTCTTATCTGCTTTTCTCTGCGAATCTGACTTCTATATCTTTGTTAAAATCTAAACTCTTGCTTTATGGAGTAGAAGGTAGTCGAGTAGGGTCATGGCAGTCATGGCCTCTACGATGGGGACTGCACGGGGCAGGACGCAGGGGTCATGGCGGCCTCTGGCTTTCAGGATCGTTTCTTCTCCGTCCATGTCTACTGTGGGTTGTTCCATTAGGATCGTGGCAACGGATTTGAAGGCTACCCGGAAATAGATGTCCTGGCCATTGGAGATACCTCCCTGTATACCTCCGGAGTAGTTTGTGCGGGTACTGATCCGGCCCTGGTCATTATAGAAAACATCATTATGTTCGGATCCTTTATATAAGGGAGCATCAAATCCGTCTCCATATTCAAATCCTTTCGCCGCATTGATCGTAAGCATCGCATGGCCTAATGCCGCATGCAGTTTACCAAATGCCGGTTCACCCAGCCCTACAGGAACACCTTTGGCAACGCAGGTAATAACTCCTCCGATCGTATCTCCCTGGGATTTTACCTCTGCGATCAGCTTTTCCATCTCAGCCGCTTTATGCGGGTCCGGACAACGAACCGGGTTTTCCTCTGTCTGGTTCAGGTTGTACTCTTTGTAACTCCCTTCCAAACGGATCGCTCCGACCTGTGAGGTATAAGCCTGAATAGAAATACCATATTGGTTCAGGACTAATTTGGCAATGGCTCCGGCCACACACCGGGAAATCGTTTCCCGGGCAGAAGAACGCCCGCCGCCTCGCGGATCACGTATCCCATATTTTGTTTGATAGGTATAGTCTGCATGTGAAGGACGATAGACCGCTTTCATATTATCATAGTCGGAAGAATGCTGGTTCTTGTTCCAGATAATAAATCCGATCGGTGCACCCGTAGTCTTTCCCTGATAAATACCGGAAAGAAATTGAACTTCATCATCTTCTTTGCGTGGGGTTGTGATCCTGGACTGGCCCGGTTTCCTGCGATTTAATTCTTTCTGTATAAACTCCGGATCCAGTTCAATACCCGCCGGACATCCGTCAATCACACCACCGATACCCGCACCGTGTGATTCCCCAAAAGAAGTTACTCTGTATAAATTTCCAAACGTATTCATTGTATTAGAATTGAAAATTGAAAATGGATAATTGAAAACGCAGAAACAAGTCTTATTTACTATTGTTCCTGCGTTCTGTATGTTTTGCAATTGTCAACTGTCAATTGTCCATTATCAATTAAGTTATTAGCATCCGCAACCACAACCACCTTGGTCACCACAGTCGCTTCCACAATCGTCACCACATCCGCAACCACCACCGGCAGTCATTTTAGCGATCTCTTCTGCAGTTGGTTCGTGAACATCCAACACTTCACCACTGAAATGAAGCGTTTCACCCGCTAACGGATGATTAAAGTCCATTACAACAATATCATCTTTCACGTCCATTACAGATCCATTCAGACGATTACCATTCGAATCCATCATGGGAACGATGTTTCCTTCTTTAATCACCTCCGCATCAAATTTACCTTCTACTTCGAAAATATTTTTAGGAAGATCCATCAAATGATCATCATTATATTCGCCGTATGCATCTGCAGGAGCTATAGAGAAGTTGAACTTTCCGCCTACTTCCAATCCTTTCAGGGCATCTTCGAACGCTGGAAGCATCATGTCTGTTCCAAAAATAAAAGATAATGGATTTTCTGCAGTTGCTCTTTCCATTAATTCGCGTTCTTCTCCTTCGCCTACGTTCAGATCATAAGTAACCGAAACGAACTTATTTGCTGTAATCTTCATTGTACTGTGTTTTATATATTGAAAAATAAATGGATACAAAGTTATAGATAATTTCTGACTTATCTGTTACCTCTCTCCAAAATCTGTCTAATTCTCTTTTGTTGAATTTAATAACAAACAGAAGTGTTCTGTTGTTCTAATCTAAGAGACTTGATCCAGAGTCAATAAATCGTTTATGAAAACCAAAACCGCAAATCTGTTATTTCAACGGAAAGGAACTGTGCTGCCTGCTCATATCGCAGAGAGAGGATTGATCCTGACCTGTTGGATCTGTCTGATGCTGAAGTGGATGCTATTCAATCTATTCTGGTGTTTACAGACCACATTCACCTCTTTTTCCTGTCCGGAAACGTATCTGAGTGCTCTCTTGCTGACATGGATCCTGTTGCTCCCGTTAATCTGTTTCCGGGCAGTTAAAACAACGCTTCTCATAGGCTTCTTCTTAGATCTGTTTTTAGTGTCTAACCTGATGTACTTCAGGACCTATTATACTGCGATCCCATTACATAGTTATCTGTTGGCCGGGAATCTCCGGGACTTTACCGGAAGTGTATGGCTCTCTTTCCGGTGGACGGATCTGTTGTTTTTCTTCTCCACTTTTCTGGCAGGATGGATTTGGTGGAGAAGGTATCGCTACCCGCAGACCGGTTCATTGACTCATAAACAAAAAAGAAAGGATTGGTTAATATATACGCTGATCCTGCTATTACTTGCTATACTTTTTGTGGGAAAGATCGTGGCTGTCCACAAGGGGTTCCGGAATGCCTATGAATCGTTGCAAAATGCAAATATGCATACCTGTGCTACACCGATGTATACTTTATTCGGTAGTTTATATTATGATCATCTAAAGGGAAGCCTGCAATATACACCGGAAATAGAGGAGACGATCTCCGTATGGCTTGCTTCTCATGCGAACGCTCCTTTTCCTGTTCCACATATAGCGTGTCGTACGAATTGTATATTAATACTTGCCGAATCTCTGGAAAGCTGGGTGTTGGAAACAACCTGTGAAGGAGTGGAAATCACTCCCCATCTGAACGCTCTGCTTTGTGAACCTTCCACTTTATATGCACCGCATGTTTTGACACAGGTAAAAGGGGGGCGTTCGATAGATGCGCAGCTACTTATCAACACCGGGTTATATCCGGTTGAGAGCGGAAGTTACAGTACACAGTTTCCCGATACCTATTACCCTTCTCTTATGAAAGCCTTTAAAGAAAGATATCCCGGATCAAAAGGATACACCTTGACGGTGGATAAGCATATTGTATGGAATCAACACCGGGTAAGTCCGGCTTTCGGATATGACGGGTTGATTGACCGGACAGGTTTTGTCCTGGACGAAGTAGTCGGCCCACGTAAAAAGGTAGGGGACGTCTCTTTCCTGAGACAATGTGCGGACAAAATAAAGAGAGAGGAAGTCTGGAATAAACAGCAACCTAATTTCCTGCAATGCATCACCTATTCCGGGCATTCTCCTTTTATTTTGCCGGACGAACTGAAACGGATTTCTTTTTCCGGGTCAATTCCTAAGATCATGAACGATTATATGACGATGGCAAACTATACCGACTATGCGATCGGTGAGTTTATCCGCCTCCTGAAAGAACAGGGTATATATGACAGTACGATGATCGTGATCACAGGTGACCACGAAGGGTTAGGTGATTTCAGAGATTTGTTGATCCGGTCTGCCTCCGGAAAGGGAGTTGTCTCCGAAGAGCAATTCACCCCTTTGATCATACTGAATTCACCTGTAGGTATGCGGTATGAGGAGGTGATGGGACAGATTGATATTTATCCGACCCTACTGGATCTGTTGGGTTTATCTTCCTACGAATGGAGAGGGTTGGGAAGAAGCCTGTTAGATCCGGAAAAAGAAGGTTTTGCCATAGATCCCCACTATCAGGTAAAAGGCAGGTCGTCCGGTATAACGGAGGAACAAATCCGGTTTGCACAAAAAGGATGGGAAATAAGTGACCAGATCATCCGGTATGATTATTGGGGGAATATGAACAGGTCCTGCGAATAAAAACCCGGTTTACCAAACGAAGGTAAACCGGGTTCTATGAGGCTATCCCGGATCCCCGGTTAAGGGGAGGAAAGTGCGTGAATTACTTACTGCTAATTGCCTTTTTTAAGGAAGTGAGTGCTTGGTCAAGTATGGAACGGGAACATCCGATATTTAATCGCATATAACCTTCACCGCCTGGACCGAACATGCTTCCGTCATTCAATGCTAAACCGGCTTTATCTCTGAACAAAGAAACCAATTCTTCCTGTGAAAGACCTAATTCCCGGCAGTCTAACCATACAAGGAAAGAAGCCTGGGGTAGATAAACTTTGATCTTTGGGATTTCTGTCTTCATAAAACGGTCCACATAATCCACATTCTCCATGATATACATCCACATCTGCTGTAACCATTCCGCACCATAGGTGTAGGCAGCCATCGTGGCTTCATAAGAGAAAATCGTTCCGTCGCTTAATTCACGCGCGGCTAAGAAAGGATAAAATTTCTCCCTGATCTCCTGATTCGGTATGATGGAATAGGAGGTGACAATGCCTGCGATATTAAAGGTTTTGCTGGGAGCCATAAACGTGATACTGTTATTGGCGGCAGCTTCCGAAACGGTAGCGAACGGATGATGTGTACTGTGTGGATAGACCATTTCAGCATGGATCTCATCCGCTATCACCAATATATGGTGTTGCGCGCAGATCTCTGCCAGCCGGACTAAGGTTTCTTTCGACCAGACCATGCCTCCGGGATTGTGAGGACTGCATAAAATAAGGACTTTACATTTCTCATCAATCACGGATTCAAGTTGATCAAAGTCCATTTGATACACCCCATCCACTAATTTCAGCGGATTATTCACAACTTCCCGCTCCATGTGTTCCGGCACTAAACGGAAGGGATGGTACACCGGCGGTTGTATGATTACTTTGTCTCCCGGTTGCGTGAAGCAATCCAGTGTAAAGGCAATCCCTTTTACAATACCGGGAATATAGCTGATCCATTCCTTTTGGATATGCCACTTATGTTTGTAATCAATCCAGTTTATAATGCTGTTGTAATATTCCTCAGAGGCGAACGTATACCCAAATATTTCATGGTTGCAACGTTTCTTAATGGCTTCCAGAATGAAGTCAGGGGTCCGGAAATCCATATCCGCTACCCAGAGAGGGATCAGGTCAGCATTGCCAAAGCGTGCTTGCAGTTGGTCCACTTTCACGCTATTAGTACCCCGCCGGTCGATCACCTCATCAAAATTATACTGTTTCATTTTTTAAAGCTTGTGTTTCATTTATTTCCAAGTGCCCAAAGATACAAATCTCCCACAGAATTTAGGTGAATATGGATTAAACTTTTACTTTCCGGAGATGTCTTATCTCTAATTAATTAATAGTGAACCTATTTTATGAAAGGTACATGATTGCTTTTTTGCTGTTTTTTTGCGTTGATTACCTGTGCACAGGATGATTTAACCGGGAGAATGGAAAAAGAACTGCTCCTACTGCGCCGACCTCTCAGGAGGTAGACGTGTATGTTTGCCATGCCTATCAAAAAAACAGGATGATCCCGGTAATAGAATCTGAATGATTGCCGGGATATTTGTATGTTCTTCCTATCTGATTTATCGTCTCCCGTGTGGAAGTCGTATGTCTTTCACACGGAAGTCATATGACTCTCATATGGAAGTCATGCAACTCCCACATGGGAGACGATGATTTGCCGGTGACTAAGAAGAAAAGTTCCGGTAAGGGATATATCTTTTTCAAGACGAGACAACTATGAGAGATGAGAGATGCATGAGAGATCAAAAAATGGCATCTCTCATACCTGCTTCCTGCATTAATAAAGGGATTGAGGAGGGTATATTAGAGATGAGAGATGATTTTACAAAATTCTTTGTAGTTAGAAGATATTTCTTCTTTAGTAATAAACTTAAGAGCTTGCATCCGTAAAACTATTTTCCCGGTACCCTGTTTCCCGCGCAGGCGGGGATCGCATGAGAACCGGCAGTATTCCTAATTTAAATAATACGATACCCGTTACTTTCTTTGCGATCTCCGCTTGCGCGGGGAACAGGTCGGAGAGGAAATAAGTAAGATATTCCTGAAAAATGGCGGGTGATCCTGTTAAAATGCAAGATGGGATATTGCTTTAATTGATAATTGAAAGATAAAGTAAGAAAAAACTTTTAATTTTTTTGTTCATATAAATTATTATCCTACATTTGCATCGTCAAATGAAAACAAGTGAAATAACAAATGACAAGCAACGCATTACATAACAATCTTCTCGTGGTGGTCCTTCTAGTCATTAGTAGGTAAGGAGAAAGGTATGTAAGAAGTTGTATAGTCTTGTAAAGATATTCTTAAGCCTTTCTCCGTAGAGAAGGGCTTTTTTATGGAAACGAAAACAGACAAAAATAAAATGGAATTACGTAGTTCAACCAGTACACAGGGTCGCCGTATGGCAGGAGCACGTGCTTTGTGGCGTGCAAATGGAATGAAGGATGAGCAGATAGGTAAACCTATTATTGCTATTGTCAACTCATTTACTCAATTTGTCCCGGGCCATGTGCATCTACATGAGATTGGTCAACAGGTGAAAGCTGAAATTGAAAAGTTAGGCTGCTTTGCTGCTGAGTTCAATACGATCGCTATTGATGATGGGATTGCTATGGGACATGACGGGATGCTCTATTCCCTTCCTTCCCGTGACCTGATCGCAGACAGTGTGGAATATATGGTGAACGCTCATAAAGCAGACGCGATGATCTGTATCAGTAACTGTGATAAGATCACTCCGGGTATGCTGATGGCAAGTATGCGTCTGAACATTCCTGCTGTTTTTGTTTCGGGCGGTCCGATGGAAGCCGGTGAAGCAGATGGACGGGCGTTAGACCTGATCGACGTGATGATTGAATCGGCAGATGATTTCATTGGAGACCAGCAGATTGAAAAGATCGAACGTTCAGCTTGTCCGACCTGTGGTTCCTGTTCAGGTATGTTCACCGCTAATTCGATGAATTGCCTGAATGAAGCGATCGGCCTGGCCCTTCCGGGTAACGGAACGATTGTGGCTACCCATGCCAACCGGAAAGAGTTGTTTAAGAAAGCAGCGAAATTAGTGGTAGACAATGCTTATAAATATTATCGTGACGGTGATGAGTCTGTCCTTCCACGCAGCATTGCGACCCGTCAGGCGTTCCTGAATGCGATGTCGTTGGATATTGCCATGGGTGGTTCCACCAATACGGTCCTTCACCTGTTGGCGGTAGCCAGTGAAGCAGGGGTGGATTTCACCATGAAAGATATTGATGCACTATCCAGAAAAACGCCTGTGTTATGTAAGGTGGCTCCAAACTACCATTATCATATCCAGGATGTGAATCGTGCCGGAGGTATTATTGCTATTTTGGGAGAACTGGAAAAAGCCGGTTTGGTGGATGGCTCCGTGAAACGGGTGGATGGTCTGACCCTTTCCGAAGCGATCGCTTCCTATGCAATTACTTCTCCATCCGTGACGGAAGAGGCTCTTTCTATTTATAAAAGTGCCCCGGCCAACCGTTTTAATCTGGTGTTGGGTTCGCAGGAGAGCTATTACCGGGAACTGGACACAGACCGGGAAAAAGGGTGTATCCGTAGTATGGAATATGCCTACGTCAAAGATGGAGGCCTGGCTGTTTTATATGGTAATATTGCATTGGATGGCTGCGTAGTAAAAACGGCAGGAGTGGATGAAAGTATTTTCCGCTTCAGTGGTCCGGCTAAAGTATTTGATTCGCAGGATGCAGCCTGTGAAGGGATCCTGAAAGATCAGGTGGTTGCCGGAGATGTGGTGGTGATCACCCATGAAGGTCCTAAAGGAGGCCCGGGTATGCAGGAAATGCTCTATCCGACTTCTTATATTAAAAGTAAACATTTAGGAAAAGCGTGTGCCCTGATCACCGATGGCCGCTTCAGTGGTGGTACTTCCGGTCTTTCTATCGGTCATATCTCTCCGGAAGCAGCCGCCGGTGGAGCGATTGGTTTAGTCAGAAACGGGGATATGATTGATATTAATATTCCGGAACGTACGATAGAGGTACGAGTCAGTGACGAGGAACTGGCCATGCGCCGTCAGGAAGAAGAGGCCCGTGGAAAGGATGCGTTTACTCCTCCTCACCGCCGGCGTACGGTTTCCAAAGCATTACAGGCCTATGCTCAAATGGTCTCTTCCGCAGACAAAGGCGCAGTAAGGATCATTTAATAAAATAAACGAGACACAAAACAAACTTTTTAACCAATTGCCAATCGATAGGTAGTTTTCAATGATCCATTAGCTCAGGCTGATCTTCGATTGTCAATTTTCAATTCAAAAAGCGATGGATAATAATCAAAAAATAACCGGCTCAGAAGCTTTACTGAAAACATTAATAGCTGAAGGTGTGGATACGATCTTCGGTTATCCTGGCGGACAGGTTATCCCGGTGTACGACTGTTTGTATGATTACCAGGATCGACTCAAACATGTGCTTGTTCGTCATGAACAGGGTGCCACACATGCCGCACAGGGATATGCCCGTGTCTCCGGTAAGGTGGGCGTTGCCCTGGTAACTTCCGGCCCGGGTGCTACGAATACGATTACCGGGATTGCGGATGCTATGATGGATAGCACACCCATGGTGGTGATCTCCGGACAGGTTCCTTCCGCTATGTTGGGAACAGATGCTTTTCAGGAAATTGATGTGATCGGGATCACTCAGCCGATCACCAAATGGGCCTATCAGATCCGTCGTCCGGAAGATATTGCCTGGGCTGTGTCCCGTGCATTCCATATCGCTTCCAGCGGCCGGCCCGGCCCGGTTGTAATTGACTTTGCCAAAGACGCACAGGTAGGGCTGGTGGATTATGTATATGAAAAGGTAAATTATGTCAGAAGTTACCAGCCGATCCCGGAACTTGAACCGGAAAATATTGCTGCCGCTGCTGAATTGATCAACGGAGCAAAAAAACCTTTTGCCTTAGTGGGGCAGGGTGTCGTGTTAAGTGGATCTGAAAAGGAATTGATGGCTTTTCTGGAAAAAGCGGATATTCCGGCAGGTTCTACGGTACTGGGACTGTCTGCAATGCCTTCTAATTATCCGTTAAATAAGGGAATGCTGGGTATGCATGGAAATGTAGGTCCCAATATGAAAACCAACGAATGTGATGTGCTGATTGCGATCGGTATGCGTTTTGATGACCGGGTAACGGGTAATCTGCAAACCTATGCGAAACAGGCGAAAATTATTCACTTTGATATAGACCTTTCTGAGATCGGTAAAAATGTGGCGGTGGATATTCCTGTATTAGGAGACGCTAAAGAGACGCTGGCAGCAGTAACGGAGCAACTGAAACCTGCCCGGCATACGGAGTGGATCGCGGAGTTTGATCCTCATGCAAAGGAAGAGTATGAAAAGGTAATATCCCGTGAGATCCACCCACAAGAGGGCTTCCTTAAAATGGGAGAGGTGATCCGTAAAGTTTCCGAAGCCGCTGAAAATAAAGCTGTTTTGGTAACCGATGTCGGTCAGAACCAGATGATGGGGGTCCGGTATTTTAAATATACCCAGACACGTAGTGTGGTGACTTCCGGTGGACTGGGGACTATGGGATATGGTTTGCCGGCTGCGATCGGTGCTAAGTTTGGCGCTCCGGAACGTACGGTATGCCTGTTCACAGGGGATGGTGGTATCCAGATGACCCTTCAGGAACTGGGTACGATCATGCAGGAAAACCTGAATGTGAAGATCATTATCCTGAATAATAATTTCCTGGGTATGGTTCGCCAGTGGCAGGAACTGTTTTTTAATGAAAGATATTCTGCGACGGTCATGAATAATCCTGATTTTGTAGCGATCGCTAAAGCCTATGGATTGGGCAGCCGGATGGTGGAGGCCCGGGAAGAGCTGGACGATGCTATTCAGGAAATGCTGAACTATGACGGAGCCTATGTCTTAGTGGCAAATGTAGAAGACCGGGGTATGGTCTATCCGATGGTTCCTGCAGGTGGAACAATTACTAACATAATTATGGGCGATAAGTAAGGAGGATTGGTTATGACGGAAAAAACATTATATACGGTTATTATATTTTCAGAAAATACAGTAGGTCTGCTTAACCAGATTACGATTATCTTTACACGTCGTCAACTGAATATTGAAACACTTTCTGTTTCTCCTTCTGCTATTAAAGGTATTCATAAGTTTACAATTACTACCTTTGCAGATCAGGATACGATGGATAAGGTCGTAAAACAGATCGACAAGCGGGTAGATATCCTGAAAGCGTATTATAATACGGATGAAGATCTGGTGTATCAGGAGATCGCTTTGTATAAAGTGGCTACAGAACAGTTTATCCAGACTGGCGCCGTGGAAGAGTTGATCCGTAAACACAATGCCCGCATACTGGATATGAATGAATCCTGTGTGGTGCTGGAGAAGAGCGGTCATTATGAGGAGACGCAGGCGTTGTTCAAAGAGCTGAGCCGCACCATTGGTGTTCTTCAGTTTATCCGTTCCGGACGGGTGGCGATCACGAAAAGTAAAGTAGAGCGGCTGAGTGATATGTTATCTTCCATGGAGAAAAAATTGCAGGAGAAACAAGGAATAAGAAATGGAGATGACTAAACTCGGTAAATTTCATTTTGTAACAGAATCCTATCTGCTGGATTTCCGGGGACGCACCACGATTCCCATGATCGGAAATTACCTGTTGCATGCTGCTTCTGTGCATGCGGACAGCCGGGGATTTGGTTATTCAGATATGAATGAACGGCATACGGCCTGGGTTCTCTCGCGTCTGGCTATTGAAATGAATGAGTTTCCGGCTATGTCTGAAGAGGTAGTCTTATATACCTGGGTGGAGGATGTCGGCAGATTGTTTACCAACCGTTGTTTTGAATTGACCAATAAGGAAGGAAAGAACTTTGGATATGCCCGTTCGGTTTGGGCGGCCATTGATATGGAAACCCGGCGTCCGACCCCGCTGGATGTGGAAGGGTTAAGCGGTTATAAGATGGATCGCCCCTGTCCGGTTGAAAAACCGGGTAAGATCGCTCCGGTGGAAAACCGGACGGAAGGAGAGATCTACCGGGTGAAATATAGTGACCTGGATGTAAACGGCCATCTGAATAGCATCAAATATATGGAACATTTACTGGATCTGTTCGATATAGAACTGTACCGGGAAAAAGAGATCCGGCGTTTTGAGATCGCTTACCAATCCGAAGGGAAGTATGGAATGGATCTCACACTACATGCGGAGGAAGTTTCTTCCGGAAAATATGATATGGCGATCTGTCATGAAGGCAAAGCGATTTGCCGGGCAGCAGTGACCTGGAAATAAAAGAGAGAATTAACTGATTTTTTTAATATATAATTTAGTAGAAAAGAAAATGGCAGTAATGAATTTTGGCGGTGTAGAAGAAAACGTAGTAACCCGCGAAGAATTTCCATTGGAAAAAGCAAGAGAAGTATTGAAAGATGAAACCATTGCTATTATTGGTTATGGTGTTCAGGGTCCCGGTCAGGGATTGAACTTGCGTGACAATGGTTTCAATGTTATTATCGGACAACGTAAAGGTGGTAAAACCTGGGAAAAAGCGATCGCTGACGGTTGGGTACCGGGAGAAACTTTATTCGAGATAGAAGAAGCTTGTGAAAAAGGTACTATCATTCAGTATCTGCTTTCGGACGCAGCTCAGATCGAAGTGTGGCCTCGTATCAAACCTTATCTGACTCCGGGTAAAGCGTTATATTTCTCTCATGGTTTTGGTATCACTTACAAAGAACGTACCAACATCATTCCTCCTGCTGATGTGGATGTGATCTTAGTTGCCCCTAAAGGTTCAGGTACCAGTCTTCGTCGTATGTTCTTACAGGGACGTGGTTTGAACTCAAGCTTCGCGATCTATCAGGATGCGACCGGCAGGGCATGGGAACGTGTCGTTGCGTTAGGTATCGGTGTAGGTTCAGGTTATCTGTTCGAAACTACTTTCCAGAGAGAAGTTTATTCTGACCTTACCGGTGAACGTGGTACCCTGATGGGGGCTATTCAGGGAATCCTGTTGGCTCAGTATGAAGTGCTGCGTGAAAACGGACACAGCCCCTCTGAAGCATTTAACGAAACAGTAGAAGAGTTGACGCAGTCATTGATGCCTCTGTTCGCAGAAAACGGTATGGACTGGATGTATGCTAACTGTTCAACAACTGCACAACGGGGTGCGTTAGACTGGATGGGACCTTTCCATGATGCCAGTAAACCTGTATTCCAGAAATTGTACAGCGAAGTAGCCTGTGGTAATGAAGCACAACGTTCTATCGACACCAACAGCAAACCAGACTACCGTGAAGGTTTAGAGAAAGAACTGGAAGCACTTCGTGAAAGCGAAATGTGGAGAACCGGTGCAGTTGTACGTAAATTGCGTCCTGAAAATAACTAATCAGTTATATATCTTATCAGGAAGAGGGTATCCCAAAAGTCTATACACTCTTTGATAAAGTTCCAGATTATAAGCACAAAGGGCTTGAATGTGAATAACCGCGGGTGAAACCCGTGGCGGAAAGCAGTCACACGCTATGAACCCCGAAGTGGGTTCAACCCTTTCCGGGTTGTTGTGGAGAGGGCTTTCGCTTACACCCCGGGTTGGCACCCGGGGTTATTGGCTAAGGCCGATCTTCGATTCACATGTAACCCCTGTCGGGGTAATTACTTATAAATCGTAACTTTTTCAATGTTTTGTTTTACTTTTGGAATATCCTCTTTTTCTTTAAAACTTATTCCCTGATAATGAAATATTGATAAAAAGTGTAGTTGTTCTTACATTTTAAAAGAAAATATCGGTAAAAAATATCGGATTATATTTGTACGTTAGAAAAAGCATATATCTTTGCATCGTTAAAAATAAAAAAAGCAATGGTACAGAACATCGCAAATAGTCTTTTTACTTCTTTATCTATTATTCTACTCTGGGAACGGAATAGGAAGTGAGACTATTATGCCTTTCTGAGCATAGATATATTAAAAGAGCCTTTCTCACTTCCTTGCGAGGAGGGCTCTTTTAGTATCCGGTAAGTAAGAAAAATATTAACAATCATAACAATAATAAAAAATGTCAGACAGATTATTTATTTTCGACACGACTTTGCGTGATGGGGAACAGGTTCCCGGATGTCAGTTGAACAGTATTGAAAAGATTCAGGTTGCAAGGGCATTGGAGGAATTAGGTGTGGATGTGATCGAAGCAGGTTTCCCTGTTTCCAGTCCCGGTGATTTCAATAGTGTGGTGGAGATTGCTAAAGCGGTAACCTGGCCTACGATTTGTGCACTGACCCGTGCTGTGGAGAAAGATATTGATGTGGCGGCTGAGGCGTTGAAATATGCGAAACGCGGACGTATCCACACGGGGATCGGTACCTCGGATTATCATATCCGTTATAAATTTAATTCCAATCAGGAGGATATCCTGGAACGTGCCAAAGCATGTGTAAAATATGCTAAACAGTATGTGGAAGATGTGGAGTTCTACGCGGAAGATGCCGGGCGTACAGACAATGAATATCTGGCCCGTGTGGTGGAAGCGGTGATCAAGGCCGGCGCTACAGTGGTTAATATTCCGGATACGACCGGTTACTGTCTGCCTCATGAATATGGTGCAAAGATTAAATACCTGATGGAGCATGTGGATGGTATTCATAATGCTATTATCTCTACTCACTGCCACAATGACCTGGGTATGGCTACTGCGAATACGATCCAGGGAGTCTTAAATGGTGCACGCCAGGTAGAGGTAACTATCAATGGTATTGGTGAGCGTGCCGGTAATACTTCTCTGGAAGAAGTGGCTATGATCTTTAAGAGTCATAAAGAAACCGGTATTGAAACGAATATCAACAGCCAAAAGATCTATGGTATGAGCCGTATGGTTTCCAGCCTGATGAACATGCCGGTTCAACCCAATAAAGCCATTGTCGGAAGGAATGCGTTTGCTCACTCTTCGGGTATCCACCAGGATGGTGTGTTGAAAAACCGTGAAAGTTATGAGATCATTGATCCGAAAGATGTGGGTATTGATGACAATGCAATCGTCCTGACTGCCCGCAGTGGACGTGCTGCGCTGAAACACCGCTTGAGTGTATTAGGTGTGGAGCTGGATCAGGAGAAACTGGACAAAACCTATGAAGAGTTCCTGAAACTGGCGGACCGTAAGAAAGATATTAATGATGATGATGTGTTGATGCTGGTCGGAAAAGAGTGTCAGGCTACTCATCGTATTAAACTGGAATACCTGCAGGTTACTTCCGGAGTGGGATTACAATCGGTAGCCAGTATCTGTCTGAATATTGCCGGAGAAAAGTTTGAAGCGGCGGCGGCCGGGAATGGTCCGGTGGATGCTGCGATCAAAGCGATCAAATCCATTATTCATCGTACGATGACGATTCAGGAGTTTCTGATCCAGGCGATTGATAAAGGGAGTGATGATATGGGTAAAGTGCATATGCAGGTGGAATATGACGGAAATGTCTATTATGGATTTGCTGCCAACACGGATATTATTGCAGCTTCTGCAGAAGCTTTTATTGATGCGATTAATAAGTTTGTGAAATAAATTAATTCCTGCTAATATAACCAATAAATAAAATGAGTAAGACATTATTTGAAAAGATCTGGGAGAAGCATGTGGTGGATACGCTTGCTGATGGAACTATCCAATTGTATATAGATCGTCTGTACTGTCATGAGGTGACCAGTCCGCAGGCTTTTGCGGGATTGCGTGAACGTGGTTTGAAAACTTTCCGTCCACAGCAGATCACCTGTATTCCGGATCATAATATTCCTACCCTGAACCAGGATAAACCGATTGAAGATCCTGTTTCTAAGAATCAGGTGGATACACTGGAAAAAAATGCCAAAGATTTCGGTCTGGCTTATTACGGGTTGCAACATCCTAAGAACGGAATTATCCATGTGGTAGGCCCTGAAACAGGATTGACGCAACCGGGTATGACTATTGTTTGTGGTGACTCGCATACGTCTACCCATGGTGCTATGGGAGCGATCGCGTTTGGTATTGGAACCAGTGAAGTGGAAATGACATTAGCTACCCAGTGTATTATGCAGCGTAAGCCAAAAACCATGCGTATCACTGTAGACGGTCAGTTGAAACCGGGTGTTACGGCGAAAGATATTGCTTTGTATATTATCAGTCAAATGACCACCGGAGGAGCAACCGGATATTTTGTGGAATATGCCGGAGAAGCGATCCGCAATACGACGATGGAAGACCGTCTGACAATTTGTAACCTTTCAATTGAAATGGGGGCTCGTGGCGGTATGATCGCTCCGGACCAGGTTACTTTTGATTATTTGAAAGACCGTGAATTCGCCCCCCGTGAAGAAGAATGGGATCAGGCACTGGCCTCCTGGCGTAAGTTATATACAGATGCAGATGCTGTTTTTGATAAAGAGATCGTATTCCATGCGGAAGATATCGAGCCGATGATCACGTATGGTACGAATCCGGGTATGGGTATGGGTATTCGTGAAAATATACCTTCTTTGGAAAGTGTGGATGAGGCTGGCCGTATCTCTTATGAGAAGTCGTTGGAGTATATGGGCTTTCAGGCGGGTGAACCCATTTTGGGAAAACAAATTGATTATGTCTTTTTAGGTAGCTGTACGAATGGCCGTATTGAGGACTTCCGTGCCTTTGCTTCTCTTGTAAAAGGGAAAAAGAAAGCGGATCACGTCGTGGCCTGGTTAGTACCGGGAAGCTGGCTGGTTGAAAAGCAGATCCGTGCAGAAGGCATTGACCAGATCCTGGCAGATGCTGGTTTTGAATTGCGTCAACCGGGCTGTTCGGCTTGTCTGGCCATGAATGAAGACAAGGTTCCGGCAGGTAAATATGCGGTATCTACTTCCAACCGTAACTTTGAAGGCCGTCAGGGACCGGGTGCCCGGACGATTCTGGCCGGACCGTTGGTGGCTGCTGCTGCTGCTGTTACAGGTAAAATTACAGATCCGAGAGAATTAATCTGAATAAGTAGTCCAAGGAGTTAGCTGCTACTTTGTAGCTTGGTAATCAAAGGAATTAAAGTAGAATAGATTACGAAGTAAATGAAGGGAGCGATAACTACTAAAAATTAATAACAATGAAAGAAAAAATCAATATAATCACATCTACTTGTGTGCCTTTGCCACTGGAAAATGTAGATACGGACCAGATCATTCCGGCCCGTTTCCTAAAAGCAACTACCCGTGAGGGATTTGGAGATAATCTTTTCCGTGACTGGCGTTATGATAAAGAGGGGAATCCTAATCCGGATTTTGTATTGAATCAGAATACATATAAAGGACAGATCCTGGTTGCCGGGAAGAACTTCGGTAGCGGTAGTAGCCGTGAACATGCTGCCTGGGCGATTGCAGGTTATGGTTTCCGGATTGTCGTAAGTAGCTTCTTTGCTGATATTTTCAAAAATAACTCGATGAATAACGGAGTCCTGCCAGTAGTGGTTAGTCCAGAGTTTCTGGCTGAAATATTTGCGTCCATAGAAGCGGATCCTGCTGCTACGCTCACCGTGGTTCTACCTGCTCAAACGATCACCAACAATCCTACCGGCAAATCTGAAGGCTTTGAGATCAATCCTTACAAAAAAGATTGTCTTGTGAATGGTCTGGATGATATTGATTATCTCCTTGCTAACAAAAATAAAATCGAGCAATACGAATCGGCACGCAGATAACGCAGAACACGCAGACGGACGCATATTATTTATTTAAAGAAGAGACGGAAACTATTCCGCGATAAAAATAAATGATCTGTGTAAGGCTGCATAGTCTGCGTTCTAAAAATAGTATTGAAAAATAATATCGGGAAGATATGGTAGAAATAATGGATACGACCCTCAGGGATGGGGAACAGACTTCGGGGGTTTCTTTTGCCTCTCATGAAAAGCTGACGATTGCCCAGGTGTTGCTGGGTGAGTTAGGTGTGGACCGGTTGGAGATTGCTTCTGCACGGGTATCCGATGGAGAATATGATGCGGTGAAGCGGGTGGCCCGGTGGGCGGAACGAGGTGGATATCTTGACCGTCTGGAGGTTTTGGGTTTTGTAGATGGAGAGGTTTCACTGAACTGGATACAAAATGCCGGCTGTAAGGTGGTTAATCTGCTTTGTAAAGGCTCGTATAAACATGTGACGGAGCAGTTACGGAAAACTCCGGAGCAACATATAGCAGATATTTGTGCCGTGATCGCTTTGGCTGAGCAAAAGGGAATCACGGTCAATGTGTATCTGGAAGACTGGTCGAATGGGATTAAAAATTCACCGGAGTATGTCTTTCAGATGATGGAAGGCTTAAAAGACCAGCCTATCCGTCGTTTCATGTTACCGGATACGTTAGGTATTCTGAATCCACAGAATACTTATACCTATTGTCGTGAAATGGTGGCCCGGTATCCGGATCTTCATTTTGATTTCCATGCGCACAATGATTATGATCTGGCGGTAGCCAACGTTTTTTCGGCTGTGCAGGCAGGTGTAAAAGGTGTCCATACCACTGTGAATGGTTTAGGGGAACGGGCGGGAAATGCTCCTTTAAGCAGTGTGTTGGCCGTCCTGAAAGATCATTCCGGCCTGGAAACCTCTTTGCGGGAGGAAAAGATCAACCGGGTGAGTAAATTAGTGGAAACTTATTCCGGTATTCACGTACCCCCTAATAAACCCATTGTCGGAGAACATGTTTTCACACAGTGCGCAGGTGTCCATGCAGATGGCGATAATAAAAATAATCTATATTTCAATGACCTGCTACCGGAACGTTTCGGACGTATACGGGAGTATGCTTTGGGAAAGACCTCCGGAAAAGCTAATATCCAGAAGAACCTGGAGGCTTTAGGGATTGATCTGGATAATGAATCGATGCGCAAAGTGACGGAACGAATCATTGAATTAGGGGATAAGAAAGAGATGGTAACGCAGGAGGACCTGCCCTATATCATTAGTGATGTCTTGCAGCAGGATACAAAAGCGGATGAAAAGATCAGGATACTGAATTATTCTCTATCTTTGGCCCAGGGGCTGAGACCCATTGCTACACTGAAAATAGAGATTGACGGTCAGGAGTATCAGGAATCAGCATCCGGAGATGGTCAGTATGATGCGTTTGTGCGGGCACTCCGGAAGATCTATTCGGATCATTTGGGCAGACCGTTCCCGATGTTGACGAACTATTCTGTTACGATCCCTCCAGGGGGAAGGACAGATGCGTTTGTGCAGACGGTGATCAGTTGGAATTATGCCGGGGTTGACTTTAAAACCCGTGGATTGGATGTAGACCAGACGGAAGCCGCTATTAAAGCAACGATTAAGATGTTGAATAAAATTGAAGCTTAATCCGGATGATATTTTTTTATATAAATCTGTTCTCATCTGGCTCATCTGTGTGATAACTAATATATTCTCACTAAAAAATAGAATGATATGAAAAAGAGATTAACCATTGCGCTGGTAGCGCATGATAACCGGAAAGCGGATATGGTAGAGTGGGCTGTACATAATGCAGACTTCCTGTCTCATCATCATTTGGTTTGCACCGGCACTACCGGTGGATTGATCAAAGATGCTTTTGATGAAAAAGGAATTGATTCTGATATTACCTGCATGCATTCCGGCCCGTTAGGGGGAGATGCTGAGATTGCAGCGATGGTGGTCCGTAAGGAGGTAAATCTGGCTATATTCCTGATCGATGACCTGAATGCTCAGCCGCATGAAGCGGACATTCAGATGTTGTTGCGTCAGTGTCGTGTTCATAATGTTCCGATTGCCTGTAACCGTTACAGTGCGGATCTGATGATCACAAGTACTTTATGGGATGTGGATGATTACGTTCCTTCAGAACCGAAGTACGTCTATTTTACACGGTGATTTGGTTTATAAATAACAAACAAGATAATGAAATTAAATTTAGCAGTTTTACCGGGAGACGGTATCGGTCCTGAGATTGTGGATCAGGCGATGAAAGCAGTGAAAGCTGTATGCCAGAAATTTGGGCATGAATTGAGTTATAAAGAAGCGTTGGTAGGAGCGATCGCCATTGATGAAACCGGAAATCCATATCCGGATGAGACACACGAACTTTGTATGCAGAGTGATGCAGTGCTGTTTGGAGCGATCGGTTCCCCTAAATATGATAACAATCCAGCGGCTAAGGTTCGTCCGGAGCAGGGATTGCTGGGGATGCGTAAGAAACTGGGACTATTTGCGAATATCCGTCCGGTAACTACATTCCCCTCTTTAATTCATAAATCACCTTTACGTGCTGATCTGGTGGAAGGGGCTGATTTTATGTGTATTCGTGAACTGACCGGAGGTATGTATTTCGGCCGTCCGCAGGGTAGGAGTGAAGATGGAAATACAGCGTATGATACGTGTATCTATACCCGTGAAGAGGTGGAACGTATTGTGCGCCTGGCATATGAATATGCATTGAAGAGAAGGAAGAAAGTGACGATTGTCGATAAGGCAAATGTATTGGCTACTTCCCGTTTGTGGAGACAGGTTTCCCAGGAGATCGAGAAAGAATTCCCGGAAGTGGAAACTGAATATATGTTTGTGGATAATGCGGCTATGCGCCTGATCCAGTGGCCGACCAGCTTTGATGTGATGGTAACCGAAAATATGTTTGGTGATATCCTGACCGATGAAGCTTCTGTTATTACCGGATCTTTAGGTATGTTACCTTCTGCATCAATCGGTGTGCATACTTCTGTCTTCGAACCGATCCATGGTTCTTATCCACAGGCTGCCGGAAAAAATATAGCGAATCCGTTGGCAACTGTCCTGAGTGCTGCTTTGATGTTTGAATATGCATTTAACCTGATGGAAGAAGGAAAAGTAATCCGGGATGCGGTGACTGCTTCTATGGCTGCCCATGTGGTGACTGAGGATATTGCAGAACAGGGTAAAGCTTATTCTACTTCTGAAGTAGGAGACTGGATTGCTGATTATATTGGGAATAATTGAAAATTGAAAATTGGAGGAACCGATTTTTGACTGTTCCTTAAAATAAAACTCCCTTTGTCTTTTAGGATTATCCTAATCAGGCGAAGGGAGTTGGTATTAGTAGATAATTTTCAATTATCCATTTTCAATTCTTGCTCATTTCGTCATTTTCAGGAGTTCATCAATGATTGCCTCATCGTACCCCATTTCCTTTGCTTGAAGGAAATCTTTTGCAGCAGAGGCTTTTTCATATTGAGCCAATTTTACTTTTCCCCTAAGTACATATAAAGCCGCATTGGGTTCTGTTTCTGCGAATATTTTGTTGAGGTCTGACATAGCACGTGCATTTTTTCCCATCATAAAGTAGAGATCAGCCCGGCTTTCATATAAGTGCCAGTCTTTGGGGCGTTGACTGATCAGATAATTATAGATGCGTTCGCTTTCATCATAATTCTCCCTCATTTTTTCTAAAACCGCATGCCCTAATCTTCCTTTTACGGTTTTATCATTGATCTCTAAAATCCGGTCAAAATCCTGTTCAGCCCATAAAAAACTTTTTTCCTGCAGGTAAAGAAGTCCGCGGCAATAGAGAGCGTCTTCATTTAACGGATCAATAGAAATAAGCATATTGTAGTCATTCATCGCTTTTTCTGTTTCTCCCATTTCCACATATAGGGATGCCCTGCTCTCCAGGATAGAAACATTATCCATTTTCCTGCTCAGCGCGGCTGTATAGGAAATCACCGCATCTTCATATTTACCCTGCCGTCTCTGGATCGTTCCCAAATTGGTCAACAAGGCATAATTGTAAGGGTGTCCTGGCTCCAGACGCATGGCTGCCCGGACACTTTCTTCTGCCGCAAATAAATCGTCTTTTTCGAGATAGTCATAACTTTTTTCCAGATATTCCATATAGGTCTGTGAAAAAGCCGGACCTGTGCATAAAAGACAAAAGAGGAAGAGGGTATAGATTCTCATAGAGTTGTATAAAAACTAATTATTTTGAGTGGTAGCAAAACTACATAATAATTTGGTTTGTTATTATAAAATAAAAACTATTTATAGCTTTGCTACAATTAATAAGATACGGTCTGGTAGAAAAGCCGGTTAAGTGAAAAAAATAACAAAGTATTTGTATGTGTAAATTATTGATTGTATTTGTGCAAAATCTTTTATTAATACCAGGAGATACAACTAAAATCATCCCGCAGGCACTTGGAGAGGAATATTCTCTTTCAAACCTTGAAAAACTGCTTTCAAATTTGATAGATAAGGGTGCGCACTTAGGCTGGCTGGTGATCAAAGCATTGCTCATTTTTATTGTGGGACGTTTT
>JAJQEE010000121.1 GCA_021201865.1 Tannerellaceae bacterium
TGAGCATTTCCCAGAATTCTTTCCGGGATACGGGGTCTACTCCGGTGGTGGGTTCATCCAGGAATAATACGGTGGGTTTATGGATGAGTGCACAGCAGAGTGCGAGTTTTTGTTTCATCCCACCGGATAGTTTTCCTGCCTTCCGTTTTTTGAAAGGTTCTATCTGCTGGTATATATCTTTTATCAGGTGATAGTTTTCCTGAATAGTCGTATTGAAAAGAGTAGCAAAGAATTCCAGGTTTTCTTCTACACTCAGGTCCTGATAGAGGGAAAACCTACCGGGCATGTAGCCTACCCGTTGCCGGATTTGTTTATAGCCTTTGACGACATCATTTCCGTCGACGGTTGCCTGGCCACTATCGGGCAGAAGTAGCGTGGTGAGTATACGGAACAGGGTGGTTTTACCAGCTCCGTCGGGGCCGATAATGCCGAATATTTCACCGGTTCCGGCTTCGAAACTGATGTTCTTCAGGGCATTTACTTTGCCGTAGCTTTTGCTGAGATTTTGTACCGATACTGCACTCATAGGTTTAGAACTTAACTTCTCCATACATGCCTTTCTTTATATATCCGTCGTTTTGAACCTGTATTTTGACGGCATATACCAGATTAGCTCTTTCGTCCCGTGTCTGGATGGTTTTAGGGGTAAACTCAGCTTTATCGGATATCCAGGTTACTTTTCCATTGTATTGGCGGTTACCTGATTCACCCATGTCGGAATAGACCTGTACATCCTGTCCGATCTTTACAGAGGTGAGCTGGCTGGAAGTAATGTAGGCCCGGAGGTACATGGTTTCGATGTCAGCTATTTTAAAGAGGGCTTTGCCTTGTGTGGCCAGCTCTCCCGGTTCTGCGTATTTGGCCAGCACGGTTCCTTTAATAGGGCTGATGATGAGGGAGTTTTTTATCTGGTCTTCCAACTGGTCAATTTGTGCCCGGTAGGACTGGCTCTCTTCCGTCAGGCTGCTGTTGTTGTTATGGACTGTTTCGTATTGGGCCGCCAGTTGCTTTTCGAGGAGTTGTATCTGGGCATTGACATCATCCAACTGTTTTTGGTTCCCGGCATTCATGGCAATCAGGTTTTCATACCGTCTCTGCTCGATTTTCTGGGTCTCTATTTGCTGCTGAATAGCGGCTATTTGTGTGGGAACGGATGTTTTCCTGTTTTGTACACTTCCGATACTTGCCTGTAACTGGATTTTCCGGAGGTAGAGTTGGGTAGTATCAATCAATCCTACCTGTTGGTTTGCTTCGAGGAGGTCGCCTTCTGATAGTTGGAACCAGAGAATTTCGCCGCTTCCCTGGGAGGAGACGATTACTTCTGTGACTTCAAATACGCCGGATGCGTCGTATTCTAATCCTTTGTGATGGCAGGCTGTCATGGTGAGCACGAAGGCTACGATAACCAGGTGTTTAATCTTCTTCATATTGTTGTTTTTTTCTTAGTTGTTTGTGATATACTTCATGTTGTAAATGGCTTGTAAGAGTTGGATTTCATGCAGGATTTTATCCTGTATGGCCGTTTGCTCGGCATTGACTTCTTTCATCAGGTCGAGTACGGAAAGGGTTCCGTTGGCCACTTTTGCTTCGGAGGAACTCCGGACGGAGCCACGCAGACGGATGATTTCATCATCGGTTTGCAGGAGTTCCCGGTATTTTTGGATTTCGTTTCCGCTTTGTGTCATATCGAGTTCTGTGTTGAAGAGGAAGGTTTCCCGCTGGGTTTCTATAGTGCCCCGGTTTACTTCTATTTTGCCGAGATTGTTTTTCCTTGTGTAGAAATTACCGAGGTTCCAGTTGAAGGAAAGACCGGCTATATAGTAAGGGGAGAATTTATTTTCCAGAATGTTCAAGCCAGGCCGGCCGTATCCTCCGGTGAGGTTGACATTGATTTTGGGCATGAGACTGGCTTTTATTTCTTTCATTTGCGCATCGAGGTTGGCAAATTGTGCTTCGTAAAGTGCCAGTTCGGGGCGTTGTATGGTGTTTGCATATAGCTGGTTGGCGGACGGCTTTACCAGTCTGGTGTTTTCGTCTCTGGGTACACCGATCAGAACAGAGAGCATTTCGAGATACGCATTCCGGTTGTATGTGGTTTGTACGCGGCTCTGGATGGCTTTTACCCGTTCCACCTCTACGGCATCGAGGTCAGCCTGATTGGCGAGTCCGTTTACGACGTAGGCGGCTACTTCGGTATAGTTGCGTTCCAGATCTTCGAGGTAGATATCATTTTGGATGAGTGTTTCATCATAGAGAAGTATGCCGAAGTAGAGTTGGTTTACTCTGTCACGGATAGCATAGAGGGTTACTTCAAGGTTTTGCCTGTCTATCCCGGCTTGTGTCCGGATCGTTTCTTTTTGTGATCTAATGGCTCCACCGTCCCAGATGCTTTGGTTGATGTCTACTGTTGCCTGGTACTGGTCTTTACTCAGATCTGTTACTCCTTCTACATCAATCGGGATCTGGGTGACTTCTGACTGGTAAGTTGCTTTTGCATTCAACTGCATCTGGGGAAGATATCCTTTGGATGCGTTGGAGAGGTTGTACTCTTTTGTTTTTTCTATCAGGCCGTATTGCCGGATCAGTGGATAGTTTGCTTCTGCCAGTTCATAGCACTCTTCAATGCTCAGTTGGGCATAGCCGGCATGTGTTATGAGCAGTAAGGTAATGAGGATGGATAGTCTCTTTTTCATACGATTATATATGATTGAATGTTGTTCCTGTATGTATAACAAATTTGATCAACAAAATAATCAACAATTTTGTTGACACTGGTATAAAAAAATTTATATCTGTAATTGTCTGAGAATGGTATCTACATTTGCCTCTTTCCGGTGTTCCAGAAAGGCCGCATATCCTTTTTCATCTATATTCAATACTCCGGACATGATCGGGAAAGTAGTGAACACAAATACATTGAGGGCAACAATATTAAGCAGGAGATCCACCGGTTCTATATAGCGGATGGTACCTCTGGCTGCTTCACTTTCTATTTCTTGTTTCAGTCTATGGATCACATGGGTTACTTTTCCCCGTATGATCTGTAAGAATATGGTTTTTATTTTTTCATCATACAGGATCTCACTGAATATGAAAGTGGGAATTTTCTCGTTGGCAGCCAGAAAATCGAAATGATCTTCAATGGCTTTTTTTAATTTTTCCAGGAACGGTAAATTGTCTTGCTGGAGCGATAAGCTCATGATTTCAGCCATGCTTTGTGCTTTTTTCTGGAAGACCACTTCAAAGAGGTTCTCTTTGGTACGGAAATAGTAGTGGAGCATGGAGTGGTTGACACCTGCCCGGCGGGCTATTTCCGTAGTACGGGCTTTGCCATATCCTTTCTCTAAGAATTCAGCTTCTGCTGCTTCCAGAATAAGTTGCTCGGTTGTCGTTTCTTTTGTAGCCATCTTCGTTAGTTTACTGTTTACAGACAAACAGATGTATTAGCTGAAAAGTTCAACAATTTTGTTGAACAGGTGCAATTTTAATTGGTTTTTTGTTACGTTGTACCGGGAAGGTGAGAGTTTAACTTTTATTTAACTTTTCCCGGGATTTATCTACAGGTATAGCATCCATCTTAACCGGAATAAGAAGCTGGCTCTTCACGAGTCAGCTTCTTATAAAGTTTCATCTTTACTCTCCGGATTCTCCAAAATGAAAAGTAATAGTCTGTTTCAGGTCGGGATGAAGAGATTTTCCTACGGGACAGGTATCTGCTACCCGTTTAAGAATCGTCTTTTGCTTATCCGTAAACTCCCCTTTGAAATAAATATCAATTTTTATTTCACCAATACGCCGGGGTTCTGATTGCATCACCTTTTCCGTTACCAGACGCGTTCCGGTCAAATCCATCCCCTGTTCTTTGGCATACATATCCATAATGGTCATCATACAACTACCCAGGGCTGTGGCCACCAGATCCGTAGGGGAAAAGAATTCTCCTTTTCCATTATTATCGGTCGGTGCATCCGTCTGAATTTTAGTACCGGATTGGGTATGCAAAACTTCCGTTCTCAAATTACCTAACGCAATTGTTTCAATTTTAGCCATAACGTTTATTTTTGATTATTCTCAAAGTTAGTAAATAATTCCTCTTACAGCTTTACGCTGCCGGACGTTTTTCTTATCGAAAGATCGCTTTTTATTTATCTCTTTGAGAACATATAGAAAAAAGCCGTTAGCTTTCCAGGAAAAGCTAACGGCTTTTTATATAAAGTCCGGACCTTTTTTATTTCTTTTCAAGGGCTTCTTCCTGTTCCACTTCTTTTACTTTACGGAAGAGGTCTGAAGCAAAGATAAAATCATTCAGGGCTTTGTTATCGGAAGTGATGACCTCCTCTTTGGTCCCCTGCCATTCCTTTACCCCTTCCTTAATGAAGATAATATTTTCCCCGATATTCATCACGGAGTTCATATCGTGAGTGTTTATGATGGTAGTCATGTTGAAATCCTTGGTGATGCTATGGATCAGGTCGTCAATGATCAGAGAGGTTTTAGGGTCCAGCCCTGAGTTAGGCTCATCACAGAAAAGATATTTGGGGTTCAGGGAGATCGCCCGTGCAATCGCCGCCCGTTTCATCATCCCGCCACTGATCTCTGAAGGATAAAGATGCCCGGCTTCGGACAAATTAACCCTTTCCAGACAGAATTCCGCCCGCTTCTTTCGATCTCTAACCGAGTCTTTAGAGAACATATCCAGCGGAAACATCACATTTTCCAGAACGGTCATGCTGTCAAACAATGCAGATCCCTGGAACAGCATCCCCATCTCCCGGCGCAACACATTTAACTCATGTTTATTCATTTTCATCAGATCCCGCCCGTCATACAGGATCTCTCCTGAATCCGGCTTTATTAATCCGATGATATTTTTGACTAATACGGTTTTTCCGGAACCACTACGCCCAATGATCAAATTGGTTTTTCCATCTTCGAAAACAGCACTGATATCATTCAGCACCACCCGCCCGTCAAACGATTTGATTATATTTTTTACCTCAACCATACTTTTATGTCAACATTAATTGGGTTAGGAGAACGTCTGCCAGAAGGATCATAATACTACTCATCACGACCGCATTGGTACTGGCCTTTCCAACTTCCAGCGCTCCCCCTTTCACATAATAACCAAAATAAGAGGCAATGGAGGATATGATAAAAGCATACACAATCGATTTAATAATAGAGTACCAGATATAGTAGGAGTTAAAATAGAATTGTAACCCATATTCAAATGAAGCCGGAGTCATCCCGTTACTGGACAGGTAACTGGCTCCAATCCCTCCCAGGATTCCGGTGAACATACTGAAAATAACCAATACGGGAATGAAGAGCATTAAACCGGCGATCTTAGGCATGATCAGGAAATTGGCTGAATTCACTCCCATAATCTCCATCGCGTCGATCTGTTCCGTCACCCGCATAGTCCCGATCTCGGAAGCGATATTACTGCCGACTTTCCCTGCCAGAATAAGACACATAATCGAGGAAGAAAACTCCAACAGGATGATCTCACGGGTCGTATAACCGATCGTAAATTTAGGGATCAACGGTGAACTGATGTTCAGGGAGATCTGGATGGCAATGACCGTACCGATAAAGACAGAGATAATAATAACGATCCAAAGGGAATCCAGGCCCAATTTATAGATTTCCCTGACCAACTGTTTGAAAAACATGCTCCAGCGATCCGGGATGGCGATGGATTTCATCATCAATAACGTGTATTCACCTAAACGATGTAACGATTTCCTCATTCTGTTGTTCCTAATTTAACGGTGCAAAGATAGTCATTTACCTTCCCCTTTATTCGTTCTTTTTACTCCAATTCCAGTTTACTTTGAAGATAGGCCTGTCTCTTCAGGGCCTTCTCTCTTTCCGTAACCATATTTTCTATATCACTCAACACGACAGCGAGGTCATAGGTTGCGGCAATCGCTTTTTTATCTCCTTCGGCAATATAGATGGTATACGGTTTACCGCCTGTAAATTCGGCTTTGATCCGTTCTTTTTCATTTGCATAAATGAACTTCACAACATCCATTCCGTTATCGCCTTTATAGGTCACCACTTCGGTGGTACTTCCGAGGTCTTCAAACCGGTAGTTCACGCCTCCATCGTAGGCGATAGAGGCCGTTTCGGCAGACAAACCGTCCGGTGTACTTACCCGGAGACTGGTATGATTGATCGGGCGTGCACCATAGTAGACACTTGCCAGATACATTTCCCCTCTTTCATTGACCCCGCAGCGGATGTAGCAACGTTGCACATTCCGTTCGATCGTTTGTTGTTTCCAGATATAATTGCCAACCGGTTGGTATACACTATCTTTTTCTAAGGTAAACCCTTTGACCAGTTCCTGTAATTCTTCTTCTTTAACCGGGATCATACTGTCACAGAAAGCGATGGTCCGCTCGTTTTCCTTCCATTCGACCTGCCGCATCAACTCCAGTCCCTCTTTCAGTACTTTATATTCTTTCGGATAAAGGGTCCGGATACTGTCGATCTCACTCTTGGCAGTAAAGAATTCATTTTGTTCATACATCTGACGAGCCTTTTCCAGCCGGGTCCTGGCCGCTTTTTCATCACTGCTGCATCCGTTCAGGAGAGCAGCCAGAAAGACTATACATAGGGTAATCTGTTTCATATGGCTTGTGTTAATCTACAGGTTACAAATGTACATGATAATCTGAAAACAAGCACCCTATTTCTTCAAAAACCGAACGGATCAATTGAATAGATAAAAACAAACCACAGATTTATAAAGTTTGCAGATCATTTATCACGGGAGAAAACGGATAAAATGTGATAGGTTATTTTATCTTTACAGACCTAACTGACGACCATGGATATGTTGTTTTGGCCTTTATATATGATGCACTGGTTCCGGACCCTTCCTTTTCTAACAGGGTGGTTTCTGGATCGCCTCTTAGGAGATCCGGAAGGATGGACTCATCCGGTGATCTGGTTCGGGAAATGGATCGCTGCCGGAGAGAGAAAACTGAATAACAGTGCAAACCGTTTTATGAAAGGGACTTTTCTCGCAATCCTTCTTACCGGCGGGACTTTCACAGGCTGTTACCTGCTGCTTCTGATAACCCGGAACATACATCCTCTTTTGGCAGATGTACTGATCACGATAGGGGTCTTCTATTGCCTGGCCGGAAAGACGTTAATCAAAGAAGTTAAAAATGTCTTTGAAGCAGTGGAACGGAACCTGGAGGACGGACGGAAACAAGTGGGACGGATTGTCGGACGTGACACCTCGGAACTATCTGAACACGAGATCAAAACGGCAGCGCTGGAGACGTTATCAGAGAACCTGAGCGATGGGGTGATCGCCCCAATGTTCTGGTTTGCATTATTAGGACTTCCGGGCATGATGACCTATAAAATGGTCAACACCCTGGATTCGATGATCGGATACAGGAATGAGCGGTATAAAGACTTCGGATGTGCGGCTGCCAAAATAGATGATATGGCCAATTACCTGCCGGCCCGTATCACCGCTTACCTGATGTTGGCAGTTTCCGGGAACTGGAACAAACGGATGTTTTTAGCTGAGTTTGGAAATGTACATGCCAGTCCGAATGCCGGTTATCCGGAAGCAGCCCTGGCGGCCATATTAGATTGCCGGTTTGGTGGTCCGCACGCCTACTTTGGAGAAATAGTGGAAAAGCCCTATATCGGAACGAATGAACGTCTGTTTACCATCAACGATCTTCATACGGCCATCCGGGTAAATAATAAAACAGAAGTAATCATGGGCATGATTATTTGTCTGATAGTTGCCCTTAATCTCATCCCCTTATGAAAAAGATTCTGCTCGTCACGGGCGGTCAACGCTCCGGAAAAAGCGGCTATGCCCAACAGTTAGCGCTATCCCTCTCCGGCCATCCGGTCTATCTGGCAACCTCCCGCATATGGGATGAAGAACACCGCCGGCGGATTGAACGGCATCAGCAGGACCGGGGAAAAGAATGGGAGAATGTGGAAGAGGAAAAGTTTTTATCCCGCCATTCTTTTGAAAACAAAGTCGTAGTGATTGACTGCGTAACCCTCTGGTCCACCAATTTCTTTTTTGATAATGAGGCGGATGTAGAGAAATCCCTGGCTGAACTGAAAGAGGAATTTATCCGGCTGACCTCTCAAACAGCTACCTTTATTTTTGTAACCAATGAAATCGGTCTCGGAGGAACCTCACCCAATGAGATTCAGCGCAAATTTACAGATCTGGTGGGGTGGCTAAACCAGTTTATCGCACAACAGGCGGATGAAGTCATCTGCATGATCAGTGGGATCCCGGTGAAGATTAAATAAATAGAATAATGATGATGACATTTGACATACAGCAACCAGACAATAGCATAGCGAAAAGGCTGGAAGATAAAATCAATGACCTCGCCAAACCGAAAGGCTCTTTAGGGACATTGGAGGAACTGGCTTTCCAGACCGGGCTTATCCAACAGACCCTCACACCGGCCTTACGAAAACCGGTGAATGTGATCTACGCTGCTGACCATGGCATAGCCGACGAAGGAGTCAGTAAGTCGCCCAAAGAGGTTACCCGGCAGGTGATACACAACTTTCTGAATGGCGGGGCCGGAGTCTGTTTCCTGGCCCGCCAGCATGGATTTAAACTGAAGATCGTAGATAGCGGAGTGGATTTTGACTTTCCTCCCCTTCCGGAACTGATCAACCGGAAGATCAGGAAAGGAACCCGCAATTTCCGGTATGAAGCAGCGATGACACAGGAAGAGATGGAACAGGCGGTCCGGTCAGGAGCAGAAGTGGTAGAGGAATGCTACCGCAACGGGTCCAATGTGATCAGTTTTGGAGAGATGGGGATCGGGAACACGGCCGCTTCGAGTATGTGGATGACCTGCCTGACGAATATTCCCCTGATAGAATGTGTCGGAGCCGGGAGCGGATTAGACAGCGAAGGGGTCCGGCATAAATATACCGTATTGAAGGAGGCATTAGATCATTATCAGGGGAGCCGGGAGGTGCTGCCTGTCATGCAGTACTTCGGAGGATATGAAATGGTGATGGCTGTCGGAGGGATGCTTAAAGCCGCTGAATTAAAGATGGTGATCCTGATTGATGGATTTATTATGACGAACTGCATACTGGCTGCCTCTTTACTATATCCTGAGGTACTTTCCTATTGTATCTTTGGTCATTGCGGAGATGAAGCAGGACACAAACGGTTGCTGGATAGTCTGGGAGCCCGTCCGTTGTTACATCTGGGATTACGGTTGGGAGAAGGTTCCGGAGCTATTTGTGCCTATCCCATCGTGGAATCTGCCGTACGGATGATCAACGAAATGCATACTTTCTCACAGGCCACTGTGACTAAATACTTTTAAAAAGATGCTACAGATACTTGCTGCTTGCATATTCTTTACCCGTCTGCCTTTCTGGAGGCTGGCGGAGGTTCCCGCTCTTTATTTTAAGAGGGTCGTTCCTTTCTGGCCGCTTACCGGATGGCTGACTGCCGGACTCTCTGTACTGGTCTTTTATCTGCTTTCCCTCTTCCTGCCTGCCGGGATCGCTTTACTACTGGCTATGATCACCCGGTTGCTGGTCACCGGATGCCTGCATGAAGATGGCCTGGCAGACTTTATGGATGGTTTTGGCGGAGGCAATAACCGGGAACAGATCCTACGGATCATGAAGGACTCTCACACCGGAACCTATGGTGTCATCGGGTTGATAGGTTATTTTGCTCTTTTTTATCTGCTACTCTCCTCCCTCCCCGTAGAAATAGCCGGTACGATCTGGTTGGTAGGGGATCCTTTGGCAAAGTGCATCAGCGCTATGATCATCAACCGGTTGCCGTATGCAAGAGAGGAAAAAGAGGCCAAAAATCAAACGGTTTATACCCGGATGACGATTCCGGAATATGTCTTCTGTATCATTAGCGGCCTGTTACCACTCCTATGGCTTCCTTCCTTTCACTACCTCGGAGCCATCTTATTCCCCGTCCTGGCCTGGATCCTCCTGACCAACCGGATGAAGAAAAAGATACAGGGATACACGGGCGACTGTTGCGGGGCCACTTTTCTTTTATGTGAAGTGAGTTTTTATCTGGGGGTTGTGATGATATATAATTTAATTGCGTAGTGAGTAAAAAACATGGAAATCTATCTAATCAGACATACTTCTGTGGAAGTTCCGGCCGGGTATGCGTATGGCCAGACAGATGTTCCGCTAAAGTCTTCTTTTGAGGAGGAGGCGGAACGGGTAAAACAAAATCTCTCCGGTATCCGGTTTGATAAGGTGTACACCAGTCCACTCAGCCGGTGTGTCCGGTTGGCGGATTACTGTGGGTATCCCAATGCGGAAAAGGAAGGACGGATAAAAGAACTTCATTTTGGTGAATGGGAAATGAAATCGTGGGATGAATTATCTGCGGATCCCCGCTCTGTGGATTGGTTTAACGACTGGGTACATGTTTCTACACCTCATGGGGAGTCCCATATGGAACAGTATAACCGGGTGACTTCTTTCTTAGAAGAGGTTCGTTCTTCCGGTATGGAAAGAGTAGCGATCTTTACCCACGGAGGAGTACAGACCTGTGCACAGGTATACGCAAACCGGTATGAGTTTAAGGATGCGTTTAAAAACGTTCCGGCCTACGGAGAGATCATCCGGCTTACTTTTTAAAGCATCCTGATATAAACCTCATTCCTGTAATTCCGCATAGGTCTTTTTTCCTTTCAGATAGAAAGCAGCCAACAAACTGCCTTGCCTGATCTCCGGGATAGATGGCAGCGTTGTTTTAGCCAGATTTTCTTTCCGGACAGGCACATAAGCGGATTTCATCCGGAGGAAAGCCCTTCTCGCTTTTACCACAGCCCAGGCATTCCGGGGCTGGCCCGTCACTAAAAATTTGAACGCGGCCAGATAATCTAACCAGAAACGGACATGCATGACATAAGAAAGATCGTGCTGTGGGAGATTTTTATACATCATCAGGAGATTATTCCTGAAATTCAGGAACGTCTTTCTGGGGTTTTCCACGTTCAGCGTCGCTCCCCCCACATGATAAACAACGGAGTCCGGCACACAGACTAAGCGATAGCCCCGGCAGCGCAACCGCCAGCACAGATCCACTTCCTCCTGATGGGCAAAAAAGTTGGCATCCAATCCCCCTTCGGTTTTATAGACTGCTGTCCGTATGAACAGGCAGGCTCCACTCGCCCAAAGAATATCGATGGAGGTATTATATTGTTGTTTATCTTCTTCCACGACATCAAACACCCGGCCCCGGCAATAGGGATATCCATACCGGTCCATAAACCCACCGGCTGCTCCGGCATATTCGAAAAACGATTGATTACGTTGTGCCAGTATTTTAGGCTGTACACAGGCGACAGATGTATCCTGGTCCAACAAGGCCACAGGCGCCTCCAGCCATCCGGGAGTGACTTCCACATCACTGTTTAAAAGAACGGTATATTCAGCATCTATATATTTCATAGCCTGATTATAGCCTTCTGCGAAACCGTAATTCGTATCCAGTTGAAGGATTCTGACAG
Source organism: Tannerellaceae bacterium (assembly GCA_021201865.1). Classification (GTDB taxonomy): domain Bacteria; phylum Bacteroidota; class Bacteroidia; order Bacteroidales; family Tannerellaceae; genus UBA4116. Next base: position 11,544 of record JAJQEE010000121.1, read on the forward strand.
TGGGAAACTGCTCCTTTAACATCGCGACTGAAGCATCCGAGGAGCCATTATCAGCGACTACAACCTCCGCCCACTCCCGCGGAGAATAGTTCACGACGGAAGGCAGGAATTCTTCCATCAGTTCTTTTCCATTCCAGTTCAAAATCACTACAGCGACTTTCTTCATGCGTCTTCGTGTTTATATTTCCATCTCTTATGCGTCCAGAGCCAGTAGGCCGGATTCCGTAAGATCATATGCTCAAGTTGACGTGTATATTCCTCCGTCAGCCAGAACTCCGGAGTCTCCTGCGGAGTACGGGTGATCAACTTGATATCAACCTCATAATATCCCCGTCTGACTTTTTGTACGTCTAAGAAGACCACCGGCAGATGTTGCTTCCGGGCAATCTTTTCCGCACCGGTAAGCATGGCCGTATCATGATTCAGAAAAGGAGTCCAGTAATGCAGATTGGCTTTATTGGGTGTCTGGTCTGCTAAAAAGATGACAGCGGCACGCATACGGTTTCTCTTGAGTTGAACCATATCCCGCATCGTGTCGTTTTTCCGGATTCCCCGGGCACCATACCGGGTCCGTAATTTAATAAAAAGCCTGTCAAAAGCCTTATTCTTCAGGGGACGGTAGATTTGATAGAGAATGGTATGTTTAAAAAGCGGATTCGCAGTAGTAAACCACTCCCAGTTTCCGTAGTGTCCCATCAACATAATGATACTGCCATCCACCTCCTCTGTCAGTTGATCCAATAATTCCGGATTCTTCACATACGCCCTTGCCTGTCCTTCCTCTGCTGAAATATGAGCCAGCTTGATGGTTTCTACTATATAATCACAAAAATGGTGGTAGAAGTCACGTTCCAGTTGCAGAAGTTCTTTTCCGGACTTTTCCGGGAAAGAGGTACGGATGTTTTCCCGTACTACCCGGACTCTATATCTCACCACCTTATAAACTAAGACATACAGGATATCCGAAAGGACATACAAGGCTTTCATAGGTAAAAGAGCGTGCACTTTCACCCAGGCATATAAGAGTCCATATGTTATGTTTTCCCACATATTCAAATAATTTTAGCAGTCAATGCAGACCGTTCCTGATTCCATCCCTGCAGGATCACTTTCCGGGTCTGGTTGATTAATGCCGCATCATAAGGCATTTCTACCTTAATATAATGCTCCGTAAATCCATGCATCAACTCTCCTCTCCGGGTATGCTCAAACAACACCAAAGCCTCTCTCCCGATAGATTGACCATAAAAGGCATGCAGTTTCCGGTCTGAGACATCTAATAACTGCTGGCTTCTCTGATGTTTCACTTTCGGATCCACAGACAGGGCAATCTTCAATGCCTGGGTTCCGGGACGTTCCGAATAACTGAACACATGCAACTGGGAAATATCCAGCCCTTCGATAAAGGCAAGCGTTTCCTGAAACAGTTCATCGGTTTCCCCACGGGTCCCCACGATCACATCTACCCCGATGAATGCATGGGGAATGGTCTCTCTTATTTTTTCAATCTTGTGCCTGAACAAAGCCGTGTCATATTTACGGCGCATCAGCCGGAGCACTTCATCACTCCCACTCTGAAGAGGAATATGGAAATGGGGAGCAAAACGTTTACTGGCCGCCACAAACTCAATCGCCTCATCTGTGATCAGATTCGGTTCAATCGAAGAGATGCGGTAGCGGTCAATCCCTTCCACTTCATCCAACGCACGGATCAGATCCAGGAAGGTCTCTCCGGTACTTTTACCAAAGTCCCCAATATTCACCCCGGTCAGCACAATCTCTTTCCCCCCCTTTGCCGCCACCTCGTTGGCCTGCTCCACCATACTGGCGATAGATCCGTTCCGGCTTCTCCCACGGGCAAACGGGATCGTACAATACGAGCAATAGTAATCACACCCATCCTGCACTTTCAGAAAATGACGGGTACGGTCATCCGATGAACAGGAGGGAGAAAAGGTTCGTATATCCTTTGTTTTGGAAGCAATGACTGCTCCGCCTTCCTGCTTTTTATCCAGATCCTCCAGATACATCAGGATGTCTAACTTCTGTTCAGCGCCTAAGACCAGGTCCACTCCCTCTATGTGAGCCACCTCTTCCGGTTTCAGTTGTGCATAACACCCGGTTACCACAATAAAAGCTCCGGGATGCTGTTTGCCTATGCGGCGGATCGTCTGGCGGCATTTCTTATCTGCCAGTTCGGTGACGGAACAGGTATTCACCACACAAATATCAGCCCTCTCTCCTCCTCTGACTTTGCGTACCCCCTGTTCTGCCAATACTTTGCCAATCGTTGAAGTCTCAGCGAAGTTGAGCTTGCAACCTAACGTATAATAAGCAGCTTTCTTATTTTCAAAAACGGTCCTGTCAATCATTATATAAGTAGTTGTTGGCCTGATCAAAAAAATCTATTGTTTCCCCGCAGGTTATTAAGTTATCTATAAATTGTTTCCCCACAGGTTGTTAAGTTGTCTATAAATTGTTTCTCCACGGGTTGTTAAGTTGTCTATAATAAGTCCTGTAAGGACGGTACATATTAGCCTGGGATGCCAGTCCCAGGTCAGCTTATACCTCCGTTGAGTGCTGTAGGCACGACACAAAAACGATACGGTAATATGTTGCGTACTTTCAGCACTCAGAACCTACTTATATTTTACCGAGGACTTGCGTCCCAGGCTAACATGTGCCGTCCCTACGGGACTTAGACAGAAAAACGCTGTTTCCAGATCGCTCTGTCCATATCCCTTCTGTCAACTTTATAACCCTAACACCTTTGCTAAGGATATTTTATTTTGTCTTTATAAATAACTTTTTTGGTCAGTGCCCATCAAACAAACTGCAAAGTTATATAAAAGCTGCAAAGTAGTTACGGTTTTTAGTTGTATATCTGCATGATACTCTCTATTTTTGCACAAACTTTACACTTTAGCCGAATGATTAAAGAGAATTTTATAAAGTTATATGAGGAGAGTTTCAAAGACAACTGGGAATTGCCGGCTTTGTCTGATTACAGCAAGGGAACTCACTTCTCTTTTGAGGATGTAGCCAAAGAGATAGCCCGTATACATATCATATTTGAAGAATGCCAGGTCCGGCGCGGTGACAAGATCGCCCTGATCGGAAAAGACAGTGCCCGGTGGTGCATTGCTTATATGGCAACGATTACGTATGGAGCGATCATTGTCCCTACCCTGCAAGACTTTAGCCCAAATGATGTGCATCACATCATCAACCATTCGGAATCTACGTTCCTGTTTGTCAGTGACCGGATCTGGGACTCCTTGGAGGAAGAGAAGATCGAGGATGTCAGAGGTGTGTTTTCCCTGACGGATTTCCGCTGCCTGCATCAACGGGATGGTGAAAACATCCAGAAAATCATGAGAGCACTGGAGGAGAAGATGAACACGAAATACCCGCATGGCTTTAGGAAAGAAGACATCCAATATGCCGATCTGGATAATGATAAGGTGGTCCTGCTAAACTATACTTCCGGCACGACCGGGTTTAGTAAAGGGGTGATGCTGACCGGAAATAACCTGGCGGGAAACGTCACCTATGCCAAAACCTTAGGACTTATGTACCGGGGAGACAAAGAGCTTTGTTTCCTGCCCCTGGCACATGCCTACAGTTGTGCATTCAACTTTCTGGTGCCTATGGCTGTGGGTGCACATGTGTATATGTTAGGAAAGGTTCCTTCTCCCAAGATTCTGTTAAAAGCATTTGAAGAGATCAAACCGAACCTCATCATTACCGTTCCGCTGATCCTGGAAAAGATCTATAAAAAGATGATCCTTCCCCAGTTGAATAAGCGGACCATGAAACTGGCCCTGAATATTCCCCTGCTGGACACCCGCATTTATGCACAGATCCGGAAACATCTGGTAGATGCCATGGGCGGACGTTTCTGTGAAGTGATCGTAGGAGGAGCCGCGATGAACCAGGAGGTGACAGACTTTTTATACAAGATCAAATTTCCTTTCACGATTGGTTACGGCATGACAGAATGTGGCCCGTTGGTCAGCTATGACAACCATAAAGACTTTGTACCCGGCTCCTGCGGACAGATCCTGAAAGGGATCATGGAGGTACGTATTGATTCGGATGATCCTTATCATAAGGTAGGAGAAATCCAGGTACGGGGAGAGAATGTAATGAAAGGATATTACAAGAATGAAGAGGCGACTAAAGGAGCCTTTACGGAAGACGGCTGGCTGCACACAGGGGACCTGGGCACCATTGACAAGGATAACCGGATCTTTATCCGTGGCAGAAGTAAAACCATGATTTTAGGGGCAAGCGGACAGAACATCTACCCGGAAGAGATCGAATCCAAGATCAACAATCTTCCGTTCATTATGGAAAGTCTCGTCATTGAGAAGAACGGCAAATTAATCGGATTGGTTTATCCGGATTACGATACGGTAGACAGTACGGGAGTTTCCTATGAAGACCTGCCGGTAATCATGGAGGAGAACCGCCAGGAACTAAACAAGCTGCTGGCTCCGTATGAGCATATCTCTTCCCTGCAGCTCTATCCTACCGAGTTTGAGAAGACTCCAAAGAAGAGCATCAAGCGCTATTTATATAGTAACCATTAACACCCGTGTTCCCCGCGCAGGCGGGGATCGCATGAGAAGCGGCAGTTTCGACCTATTTTATATATACGAGACCCGTTAATTCCTTTGCGATCCCCGCCTGCGCGGGGAACGGGTTCGGATTCGATATACCAGAATAAAACACTGATTAAAAGGCAATCACAGTTCATTATAGATTTGTGGTGGTCTTATAATCAGTGTTTTCATTTAAAACTGAATAATAATCATTTGGACACAGATAATTTAGAAACTTATAATCAATGAAAAATCGTTTTTTATTTCTTTCGGTATGGAGCCTGCTATTCACCGAAGTAATCTTTTCACAGACTCCTGTCGACACTACTTTATTTTTACAAAATATAGAAATACAGGGGGAAGTGACTCATAGGTTAAAAGAAACCGCTATCAAAACCTTATCAGTGGACGCAAGTCCTGATCTCATCACGATGACTACTTCGGAAGCTTTCCGCCGTCTGCCATCTGTGATCACGGATATAGAAGGAGGGTTAACCTACAGAGGTTCCGCTCAGGCGGCTGTTTTACTGAATGGTATTCCCCACGGATGGATGGAAGAATATAATGGGGATGCGCTGATCCAGCTTCCTGCTAATTTCTTTAACCGCCTTTCCGTTTCTGCTTATCCGGCTATCGGACTGGTTCCGGACGGAGATGCAGGTATCCTGAATTTAAGTAGCTACCCGTTCAGCCCCTCTGACCCTGCACTTCTTTTTAACGCAGGCATAGGCATGCAGGAAAGATATAATGCAGGTGTGATCATCCATCAGCATCCGGGAAAATTCCATATAACCGGGAAATATAATTACCGGAGAGAGTACAGGAAACGGACGTTTAAAAAGACAACGACTACTTCCACAGGAACCACGGAAATGGATAACAGTGCGGCAGCACGCCCGGATATCCACCTGGCGGACCTGAAAATAGGATATGACCTCACCCCGAAAGACCTCATCACAGTCTATGGGCTTTATAGCCTGATGGATTATGACCGGTACGGAAAGATCAAAAACCGCCGTACAAACCCTGCGGGTGAAGTGTTGAACCACGTCTTCCGGAATCGCTACAATAGCCAGCAACAGGAAGCCTACGCCACGGAAGCCCGGTGGCTCCATACCTTTAACCAGCCGGCAGATCAACTGGAAGTGATTTTCAACTATAATAACTTTGGGTATACGGAAGATAACTTTTACCGGAATGAACATCCGGAAACCGGAAATATCCTGGCAGAAGACAGGCTGGATATCCGGCACGCCAAGCATAACTACTATTTCTCCGGGTTATTCAACAAACAACTTTCGAACCAGTGGTATCTGAAAACGGGATATACCGGAAGAATCAAAGATGAACATTACACGGCAGACGCACAGGACAAAAAAGAGGAAGGGTGGATGACGAATGAAAACAAATCCAACCTATATACTTTTAACAGGCAAACCCATACACTTTTTGCTTCTCTTGAAAAAACATGGAACAACACCATTACCGAAGCAGGAGTACAGGCTGAATATAGTAAACAGCAACTTACCTCCGGGAAAACCTCTACGAAACAGGACCAGGTCCATCTCTATCCACGTTTCCGGTTCTCTTATCTGCCGGATCAGAACCATTTACTTTCCGTCAGTTATCTTCAACGTGTCCTTCGTCCCATCGGAACCGATCTGAATCCTTTTATTGATTCCAGTGATGCAACCCGGATCGTTCAGGGAAACCCGGATCTGAAAAATGAGATGATCCATGCTGTCACCCTATCCTATCAGCAAACGGTCTCTAACGTACAACTTACACCGGCCATTTATTATCGTTACCGTTCCAACCGGATTCTGGAAATGCTGATCAAACAAAATGAGCAATCTGTCTGGATAAAAGACAACATGGGGAATACACAAACCGTAGGATTTGAGCTTTCCGGTATATGGCAACCGGTGACTCCGCTGGTCATTGACTTTTCAGGAAATGTGTACCGGGACGAAATTGATGGCAGACAAACAGGACATACGGATAAAAAAAATCTCTTGTATGCTGGGACATCAAAGGAGGCATTCAGTGGCATATAACTTCTTCTACCATCTTTGAGGTGGATGGATTCTTTGTTTCCGATCAACTGACGGCACAGGGTAAAATTAAAACCCGATACAGTGTCAACAGTGGGATCTCCCACTATTTTTGGGACAGAAAGTTACGGGCAAACCTTAGCCTTCACAACATCTTTGATAGTCTGGAAGAGATAACCATCATTGACACAGACCAAATGAATATGCGCCAGGAAAGAAACCGGGACAGCAGAGTCCTGTGGTTTACGCTGAGTTACGCCTTATAAAAACAGGTTCAAAGTTTAAGGTTTCAGGTTCAAGGTTTAAACTTTGAACCTTGAACTTTCCTATTCTTTTTCTTTATTTTTTTTCATTGGGGACATACATAATAAACCGTTCCCCTTTATCATAGGTTACGTAATTGGAGATCCAGTCCAGGAGGACCATAAACTTATTTTTCACTCCCAGCAAAGAGCGTAAATGGACAAATAACCAGATCATCCAGGCAATCAGTCCCTGCAATTTGATTTTTCCCAGATCTGCTACAGCTTTATTCCGTCCGATCGTGGCCAGCGTACCCAAATCTTTGTAATGGAAAGCTTCCGGGGATTTACCTTCGAGTTGTCGTTTCAGGTTTTTAGCCACTAACTTTCCCTGCTGGATAGCGACCTGCGCCAACTGCGGATGACCTTTGGGATAGTCCGGATTGGTCAGGCATAACGAGATATCGCCGATCGCATATACATTCGTGGTTCCCTGCACCCGGTTATATTCATCCACCAGAAAACGATTGCCTTTCCCTAACAGGTTCTTATCTGTATTTTCAAACGTATTAGCCGTCACTCCGCTCACCCACACTAACGTACAGGCCCGAATAGTAGTCCCGTCATTGACAGTGACCGTTTCACCATCGTAATCCGTTACCCGCTTTCCTAAAATAACCTCGACTCCCATCTTCCTTAAATATTCTTCTGCATGCCGGGAGGCATTGGGAGACATATTCGCCAATACTTTAGGTTCTCCTTCCACTAAGTAAATATTCAATTTGTAAGCACCCAGGTCCGGATAGTCTTTATGCATAATAAACCGCTTCATTTCCGATATAGCGCCAGCAATTTCTACCCCGGAAGGTCCTCCACCCACAACCACCACATTTAAAAGCGATTGTTTCCTGACCGGATCTTCACAGATAATGGCTTTCTCAAAATTAGAGAGTAATCCGTTCCGGAGCAAAGCTGCTTCCTCTACTCCTTTCATTGGAAAGGCCAGATCGATAATATGCTGATTACCGAAAAAGTTAGTGGTGGTTCCTGCGGCCAACACCAGATAATCATAGCTTAGTTCCCCTATAGATGTCTGAATTTTATTCCCTGCCATATCGATAGATTGCACTTCCGCCAGACGAAAATAAAAATTCTTATGGTTTTGTAATATTTTTCTGTAAGGGAACGAAATCGCCGTCGATTCCAGACCGGCAGAGGCCACCTGGTAAAATAACGGAGGAAACTGATGATAGTTATTTCTGTCTATCAGGACTACCTGAAATTTACTTTTATTCAATTTCTTAGCCAGATTCAATCCGGCAAATCCTCCCCCCACAATCACGACGCGCTTTGCTTTTATATCCGGTATGTTCAGGTTCATAGCAGTTTATTTTTTATATTACAACAAATCAGGAAGAGTTAAGTTTTTTTATCTTCCGGACAAAGATTAGTTTATCCCTCTTCCCTATAAAAAATAAGATTCTCCAAACCTCGTCATTAATAAAAAAGAAGGTACCCATAGGGATACCTTCTTTATATACTATGTCATGTAATGATTCGATTAATCCATACCCGGATTTTGTACCATAGCCGGATTACGTCTGATCTCTTCACGCTTGATAGGAGCAAAATACATTTTGTCGTCCCATCTGCGTTTTTCAATGTAGGATAAATCAAGGACAGTATAAGTATAGTCCCAGGTATTTTCATCACGCACATACGGAAGTGTAGCTGTCTTGCCAGGTTTGAGACGACCTACCACGACAATCCCCAGTAAAGGTTTATTTCCCGATTCCGGAGCGGTCATCCATCTGCGGATATCATAATAACGGGACTCTTCATATGCCAGTTCTGCGCGACGTTCCTGGCGAAGGAATTCACGCATATCACTCTGAGTAAAAGACTGTGAACGTACTGCTAATGTAGATTTGGTATCCGGGCGTCCGATACGTGAACGCAATGCATCCAGATAAGTCGCCGCTTCATCTAATTGATTTAATTCAACACAAGCCTCTGCAGCAATTAGATACATTTCACCCAAACGAATATACGGATAAGGATTCGTCTGGAAATTATGTTCTGTCGCTGCGACACTACCATCAATCAGTTTTTTCTCCAGATAACCCGTGTAAGAGCCATTCCAGTTTTCAATTGTAGACTTACGGGTATCCACACCATTAAAGCCACTGAAAGTCAATGTTTCAGTTGCCTGTCCTTCTCTGTTCAAAGCTACTGCTACTTCTATCTGGTCACCCCCACTACTTAATTCATAGTAACCCATTTGAAGATTACCCAGATCGGTCGGATCAAAAATAGTACCGTCAGATCCACGTGGACGCCCCCACTCTGCTCCATCGTAACCAATCGTTGCATAAAAACGTGGTTCCCGGTTTGCATATGGATTTTGAGTAGTGGTTTCACCTGGTTCAAGCAACGATTTATTAAGCGAGCCATCTTCCATTTCAAAAGCCATAGCCAGATCCTGCGTAGGTGTAGTACCTGCCCAGTTATGGTAACCATTAGGACCATGCAACAAAGCCACCCGGTTTCTCACATAATTATCAGCTTGTTGAGATTTATTGACAAACTGTTTCGCAAAAATCGTTTCCGTATTGTTTGTAATAATCATCTGGTGATATTTTTCAGCTATTTCCTCAACAGTTGCACCATCACACTGAACCAGCGAATGGAGTCCACTGTTGATCACTTCTTTTGCAGTAGCTAATGCCTGTTCATACAAGACATTCCGGTCTCCATTATATTGGTTACATTCGAGCGTATTGACCGTGCGATCTGCATATAAAGGACTGGCCACATGCAAAAGCATCCGTGCTTTCAATCCTTTGGCGGCACTTTTTGTGGCCCGTCCCAGATTCGTACTGCTGACAGTTTCCGGTAACAACTGAATAGCTTTTTCCAGATCTGCCAGAATAAACTCAAGACATTCCTTCATATTGCTACGAGGTAATTCCAAATTGGATGCCTCTTCTATCGTATACACTTTATCTACCAAAGGTACTCCTCCAAAACCACGAACCAGTTCCGAATACAGATAAGCACGAAGGAAATAAACTTCTCCCTTCATCACATCCAGGTCAAACCCAACCTTTTCAGGAACTTTATCTATATTAGCGAAAAACAGGTTCGCACGATAAATTCCTTTATAACGAACCTCCCATTTAAATGGACAATCATCCCGGTCATACCAACCTAATGAACTACCATTTACAGTGGCTTCATTACAGTCACGTGTACCATACACATGAGTAAAAAAGCATCATCAGTGATGGCTGAAGAATTTACCTCTTCCGCACCGTGATGCAGGTAACCATAAATATCATTTACTATGGTCTGTACTAATTCAGCATCCGACCAGACCGTTTCGTCATCATACTGGTCTTCCGGCGTCAGATCCATGAAGTCAGAACAAGAACTCATAGACAATACTAACCCTGCAATTATTGTCAGGTAAATATGTTTGAATTTTATTTTCATGGTGATTTAAGTTTTAAAATGTTGCTTGAACTCCAAAATTGAAAATACGTCTCAAGGGGAAATCCTGTATATCCTTACTTCTCTGTTCCGGGTCAGCATCTTTTACACCATCGATAGTAAACAGGTTTGATCCATTGGTGTAAACACGCAGTCTGGAAATACCGGCATTCTGTAAATGCTTGGAAGAAAAGGTATAACCCAGTTCTACATTCTTCAAACGCATGTAGTTCGCATTCCGGATGAAATAGGTGTTTTCATTTTCATACCAGTACTGATTTTCACGGTCATAGGTACGGGGACCATTGGCATTTGGGTTTTCCGGAGTCCAGCGTTTATCATAATAACTTTTCAGATAATTTCCCTGTAAACCGGACCAGGTCCGGATATACATTTGTCCCCGGTTGCTCCCTGGAATAACATCATCAGGTCAAAACCTTTCCAGGCAACGCCTAAAGTCAGACCTGCCACCATACGGGGTTCTTCATTTTTATCGGAACGAACACGGTCATCTCCGTCAATCTTACCATCTCCATTCACATCTTTAAAACGAATATCTCCGGGAACCGTACTGGTTATCTTATTTCCGTTTTCATCCAGAAGCGGCTTTCCATTGGCATCCAGCGCTTCTCCCCAGGTGGGATAACTGTTAATTTCTTCCTGATTATGGAAAATTCCATCAGCTATATAATATAGATTATTGTCTACTGATCTTCCGGTAGAAAACTGGTAAGACGGAATATTTTGGGTTTCATCCCAATAGAGGATTTTATTCCGTGCATAGGTCATATTAAATGAAGCATAATATTCAACATTCCCGATTCTGTCATTCCAGCCTACCAACATTTCAAATCCCCGGTTCTTCATCTCACCGATATTTTCTTTTGGTAAGGTTATACCGGTAATCTCGGGTAATGAGGCGTTCCGTTTAATGAGCATATTGGTCCGTTTATGATAAAATGCATCGGCTTCCAGGCTCAAACGATTCTCTAAAAATTTGAAATCCATTCCGACATTATAGGTTGTACCGACTTCCCAGGTTATACCTGGATTTGGTGTACGACTGGGATATAAACGTTTGTATTCCTCACCCCCGAAAACAGTTCCACCATTATCTTTAAAGGCATATGTATTCAAATACTGGATGGAACGATCATACTCATCATCATCGTCAAGCAAAGCATCATTACCGGTTTGAGAAACAGAAGCCCGTAATTTAAAATACTCAATAAAAGTAAGTTTATCTTTCCACCATTCTTCTTCGGAAGCACGCCATGCAACTGACACTCCGGGGAAGAATCCATAACGTTTATCTTTAGGGAAACGGTAAGATCCATCCACACGCCACACAAATTCAAACAAGTAACGTTCCATATAGTTATACCCTACACGACCAAAATAGTTCAAACGGGTCTCCTTCCAGGAATATCCACTATTGGTAATCCCCTGCTCACCTCCTAAGTTCAATTCAGGTTTACTATCAGAAATAAATCCTTTCCGGAAAGCAAGTGTTTCTTCAAACTGCTTTTTCTGGGCTTCCATACCAACTGTGAAACCAATAGTATGTAGACCAAAGGTACGGTTATAGTCAATCAAACCATTCACCATCCAGTCTACCTGTTCGGTGTGTTTACGTTCCAACTCCGGAGAGTCAATCCATTGTTTGGAAGCACTTAATCCAGAACTATTTTCATTCACACCATCCCAGCTATATAAATAAACCGGTTTTCTAAGTAAATGGCGATTTAAAAAGTGGACATCATAGGCAGCATTTCCCCGTACACTTAAACCTTCAATCCAGGGGATCTGAATATTGGCTGATAAAGTATTCTGAACATAATAATTTTTGTGATGATCACTACCCGCCTCATCGGTAGAGGTTACAGCCGGATTATCTCCGCGTTCAATGGCAGGCCCGGCTTCTCCGGTAGGCCAAAAGGCTGGTGAAGTAGGCGTGCTACGACGAATACCGGCAAAAATATCACCTGCACCCTTCGCAGGATAACGTGTATCTTCAAAACGAGCAACTATACCATACTGGAAGCTTACATACTGACTGGTTTTAACATCCAGATTGGTACGCAAACTATACTGGTCATAACGGTTGGCAGAATTTTTATAAATACCATCTTCACCATTGGCTCCGAAATTCACAAAATACTTCACTTTATCGGTTCCGCCACTAACGCCTACATCCGCACGGTAAATGGGAGAGGCATTTTTTAATACGGTGTCAAACCAATCCGTATCCGGGTATTTCCAGGGGTTGGAATGGGTACGGTAACCTTCTAACTGCTCTTCTGAGAAAGATCCGGGAAGGACTTCATTCAACATCGTTGCATATTCATATGAATTCGTCATTTTTGGTAAACGGGTTGCCTGGGAGAAACCACCACTGGCATTAAACGTTACAGTAGCCTTTCCTTCTTTACCACGTTTAGTAGTAATCAGAATTACTCCATTGGCGGCACGTGCACCATAAATAGCTGCGGAAGCATCCTTCAAAACTGAAATGGATTCAATCTCAGTCGGATTCAAACGGTTCATCCCACCGTCCCGGTCCGGAATACCATCAATTACGATCAAAGGATCATTACTTCCCAATGAATTAGTACCACGAATACGAATGGTAGTTCCACCACCTCCGGGCTCATCTGATTTCTGGAAACCGATTACCCCCGGCATACGTCCGACCATGCCAGTTGATAAGTTTGAAGTAGGAGAAGCAGTCAATTCTTCCCCGGTCACGCTGGCAACAGAACCGGTAACAGTCACTTTTTTCTGGACACCGTAACCTACGACTACGACTTCATCCAATCGTTGGGTATCTTCGCTCAGAGTAACATTTACCATAGACTGATTACCTACAGGAACTTCCTGTACAGTATATCCAATGTAAGAAAAGACAAGTACAGCATTGGAAGGAACTCCCAGGCTGTAATTACCATCAAAATCAGTGATCGTACCGGTAGTTGTACCTTTCACTGAAACATTCACTCCAATAAGGGGATCGCCTAATGTATCTATCACTTTCCCAGTGATCGTTTTTTGCTGTGCAAAGGCGTTTGTTGTAAACAACGTCAAAAGCAATAGAGTTAACAATCTGACTAAATTGCTTTTAGGACGACATTTTTCTAAATGGTCATCTACAATAGATTTTTTCATGTTTTTTTGTAATTAAATGATTATAGGGTTAACTAACACAATAGATATAGGTTATATATCTGCATGAAACATAGGGAGGTTTAATGTACAATCATAGGCAAAAGGGATTAAAAATGAGTATTAACAAGTTACTTATCTGTTGTTATATATTTCTTAAATTATTTAATTCTATGAGTAGAGTAACAGAAAGTAAAGGAGTGTACACATAGCAAAAGATACGACCATCGTTTTTCGCTTACATATAGGTGCACTATATGAGAAATTTAAGTTTTTCATAATCACTCTCTGCTGATGAATTTAGATTAACAATTAATTTTATAATATAAAACCACTCCTAAAAAGAGTCTTTTAAATTTATAAGTGTATTAGAAGTACAAATCTAAGACATATACTTATATTACCAAAGAAAAATATATTTTTTTATTATCTCATTATTTAACGAATAATCCCTTTATCTTTTTGATTTTAACAGTCTTTTACTCGTAGACCATTTTTATATTAACTATCAATAATCCAATTCCTAAAATTGGGATATCACCGCCTTTCTCAACCCACATTCAACTATATCTGCTGGTTCTTTTCCTTTTTAGCCTTATATCTGTCAACATATATACGTCCACCTATCTGACATCTATACCTTATAAGTCATAGCATAGTAATCTCCCGGTCCTTAACATCCCTATGTCAATAATATATATAATGTATAGATAAAGGACAAAAAAACAGAGCTTTTTACGATGGAAAGGGAGATTATGCAACATAAGGAATTAAAGGAGTAAGGAGTTAAGGAGTCTTTTTCTTTTTTCCTTATTTTTAGCCCAGAGCAACAGAGAACCTACAGCGGTGAGAAAGCTGTTTTTGAAAAAATCCGGACCTCTTTTGTCGAAGGGGATCTCCTGATCCCCGCCCACTGAGTATAAGGATTTTAAATCCGTAGAACAATCAATTCCTTATTTTCAGGAACATGGAATAAGAAAAAGCGGATCAGGAGATCCTTATACCCAACGCTGACGGATTACAAATCCGTCAGGTCCAAAAACGGGAGAAGGAAACTGTTTTTGAAAAAATCCGGAAGTCTTTCTATTCTTTTTTTCTTAAGACATTTATTCTATATTATAAAGAGCGTCTCGCACAGCGTCTCGCGATCGTCCGGGTGTTGTAAAACCCCTACTGAGAATCAGACAAATAATCCTCATTTTGCGTCTCGCGATCGTCTCGCAGTGCGTCCGGGTTAAAATAGACTTTTGATGAGGGCGTCTAACCTATGAAAAATAAATTTTACCCCGATTTTTACGCTCTGAGAGGGATTTAAAAATCTACAATATTGGTAATCAATACCATAACGGTAAAAAAACCCAATATACAAATGGGCGATTATGGGCTTATCTTTAGGCCGGAGGAACAGACAACCAAACGGGAGAAGAAAGCTGTTTTTGAAAAAATTCGGACTCTTTCTATTCTTTTTTTCTTAAGACATTTATTCTATATTATAAAGAGCGTCTCAAACATCGTCTCAGGTTCGTCCGGGTATTTTAAAACCCCTACTGAGAATCAGAGAAATATCCCTTAATTATCGTCTCAAGTTCGTCTCAAACATCGTCTCAGGTAAAAAAAGACTTTTTAAAACACTTCATAGCATATGAAAAATAAACGAAACAAAGCATTGAGTTATTACCCATACAGTAGGTTGGATCGAATAGATCTGCAGATTCCCTCCTGTCCTGGTATCAGTATAGGCAATCCGATTACAGAATCCCCCTCCTATTTCCATGTTATTTTTGTAGAGACGCATATTTGCGTCTCCTATGCCCCTATGCCTCCTATGCCCCCATGCATATCCCTCCCCTCCAATCACTGAAAAGAAAAAGAAGACAAACAGTAAAGGAGGAAAACAAATAGTAACGGGGAGGGCGAATCAGAGAAAGATACCCAGCCAGGGAGACGCAAATATGCGTCTCTACAACAATGAAAACCGTTTGCCGGGAATGGAAAAATGGGGCTTTGCAGTTTTTACGTCTCTTAAACATTTCTTATCTCAACTAATTGTTTCAGACTCATGTTCTAACACTATTAAAATTTAAAAGGATAGAATTATGAAAAATGTAATTTTAGGAGCTTTAGCAGGAGCTGCCATCGCATATTTAGCAACAGAAATTCATGAAAAGAAAATGTATGGCGGTATGCATATGCATGCAGATCGTTTATTTCATAAGCTGAAGAAAAAATTCCATGCCGGTATGGATATGGGAAAACATAAAGCTGAAATGATGGGAGACCGTGCAGCAATGCATCAACATGCCTGCAGAAAATAAGCGGCCAATCAAAAAGATAAAAAGTAGTAGTCATCTGTTTAAAGGCTGATTACTACTTTTTATTTTACCTTCTTTGAAGATTTAAATT
>JAJQEE010000150.1 GCA_021201865.1 Tannerellaceae bacterium
AGTACTTACGAATTGTAACTTTTTCGATTTTAGAATTTAGTTTTTACACAGCCTCTCGAGAGGGGAATAAGAATGCTGAAATTTACCTATTTATCTACATTGTAAATTTTTCGGCCACTCCTGATCTCCAGATCCGGAGTTTACGAAATACCCATTCAAAAAAACGAAAGGTATTGAAGGCGGATCCGGAGATCCTGATATCCAGCAGGCGGGGATTGCAAATCCCCTTCGACCCATTTCTAACATGGTCCAGCAGGAGTGATCCCTAACGGGGATCCAGCAGTAGCCCAGGGATGAGCCAAAGGCGATTCCCTGGGTAGCATAGATTACCTGACAACCTTGCAGAGGTTGCATCCATTATTCATCAATCTTCCCACAAATAACTCTCATTAAATTCAATCCCGGAATTCTTTAACAACAATAGATATTCTTCCCGAAAACTTCTTCTCCTATGGTGTTCCCGTTGATTTTCAATATACCGGACTGTTTTCTGATAGGAGGAAACGCCTGTAGAAAACGCACCATACCCACCCTGCCAGGTAAATTTGTCGTACCATATATCCTGTTTTTTCAGCCACAGCGCACTACTGCGTTTCAGGTCTCTCACCAAATCGGCGAGAGATATATTTTTGGATAATACACACAGGATATGGATATGATCGGGCATACCTCCGATTTTGATAGGTTGGCAATGTTTATTTTTCAGCAGACCTCCTATATACTGATATAACGGTTCTGCTTCTTCCGTGCGGATGGTTCTGTAATCGTTTTTAATATGAAAAATGATGTGAATGTACATCAGGGATAGTGATTGTGCCATAATAGTTCAGGTTTGGAATAAATAATATGGTGATAAAGGTAGGAAAGTTTTGGAGATATGCAACCTCTTCAAGGTTGTCGCTCTGTGCTTTTTACCCAGGGAATCGCCTGTGGCTCATCCCTGGGCTATTGATGGATCCCCCTTGGGGATTATTTATCCTGAATAATTTTGGATTTCTATCAGGGATCATTTATGGCCAATGATTTTGAATTCCCGGTGAAGATACCCATTACTTACAAATGGGATCTTCTGATTTTATTTTTCCGGGATTTTGTGGGAACCGGTTTTATTCGGATTTCAGGCTTAATACCGGATTTTCTACTGCTACCCTCCAGGTACGCAGGACCACACAGAGTTGAAGGATTGCGAAAATGCTGGTGCTGGTCAGAATGAATAGTGTAAGACTTAATGGTATTTTCAGGATGAATTGCTGTAGCCATTCCGCGCCTACGAAATAAGAGAAGACCAGCCCGATCAGGACAGCCGGGATAGCGATAAAAGAGATGTCTTTTGACAAAAGGGCGAGAATATTTAACGCTTCGGCTCCATTCACTTTACGGATCGCAATCTCTTTCTGTCTGCGGCCTATTTCATCCTGTACGAAACCGATGAGTCCTAACAGGGTAATGAGCAGCATAATCACGGAAGAGATGACAACGGAATCACGGAAGAGTTTAGTATCATAATAGCGGAGTTCATATTCATCCTGCAACACCAGAAATTCACTGTTTTCATTATGGGAATGTTTTCTCAACAGACCATTCATTTTCTTCATTAAAAGAGGAGTAACCGGTACATTTAATTTGGCTACCACTACTGAAATATATTCAGGAACAAGAATGACCGGAGGTATTTCATCAAAGAAGGACTGATATCGAAAATCTTCCACGACTCCGACTACAGTATGCTTTTTGTCTCCTGACCAGAAGAAAAATTGATGTCCAACCGGATCAGCTACGTTTAGCATACGGGCACATGTTTCATTAATCAACACTTCCTCATTGAAGCTGGATTGATCGGATAAATTACGTCCATATAATAAAGTCAAACCTAATACCTCCAGGGTGTTTTTATCTGCTCCCATCGCACGTGCGGTAAAAAGCTCTTCCCCTGTCTCCACATGAGTGACTGAGTTTCCACTCATAAAACGGTGAGGCAAATCACTTTGAGATACCGTATGAACTTCCGGTAAACGGATAAATTCGGCCTTAACAGTTTCCATTTGTTCCTTTGACATTCCACGCAACTGGGTTGAATAGACCAGATTATCCATCGAATAACCTACATTCTGGTTCAGGATCATCTCATATTGGAAATAGATAATCGCCAGGAAGGTCATCATAAATGACACCCCACTAAACTGGATAAATAACAAAATGCGTTTCCATCCTTTCTTATTATCTGCATAGGCTCTGAATATCTGTGTAACAGGCACGGCTGCAAACACCCGGGCCGGAATGTAGCCGGTCATGAAAAACAAGACGCTAATTACACATATAATTACCCAAAAGTTCTCTTTCGAGAAAACGGCGGAAAGGGGATTCTTAATCAGTACTTCGATCGGTCCACGGAAAACAAAGATCATCAGGCCTGCCAACATCAGAGAAAATAGTAATAAGATGCCGGATTCTTTCATAAACATCAGGATCACCTGCTGACTGGTCGCTCCGTTACACTTATGAACTCCTACTGTTTTGGCACGGGAGACCATGGAAGAAATAGAGATTAGTACATAATTCAAGGCAGCGGCAAACAGCAGGGAAAAGGCCAGTATACTGAGAATTAAAGCCATACGGCGTATCTGTGGATTTCCACTGTGCAGGGTGGTAACCGGTTTCAGATAATAACGTTTTGTCAGCCCTCCGGCAATTTCCGCATCCACATCATAATGGCGACGCATCATATCCGGGATTTTATCTTCCAGAGCGTGGATATCCGTTCCTTTAGCCACTTTTATATATCCACTGAAAGCATCTCCGTACTGCCAGCCCGGCATCCAATCTCCTAACGAACTTTTTAAACTCATCATCACATCATATTTCAGATGTGCATTTTTAGGAATATCTTTCAAAACACCTGCGACCGTGTAGGTTCCCTGATCCTTCCGGATCTTTTCACCTATGATATCCAGCCGTCCAAAGGCCTTGTTTGCAAACGTTTCAGAGACATAGACATTTTCTGCTACTTTGAGGGCTTCCGGATCACCGGCGATCATTTCGATACCCATCGTTCTGACAAATAACGAATCTGCCACAATGGTCTGTTCAACATATTTATTCTCACCAACCTGGAACAGTTCCTCCCCGTTTCCAAAATAAAACAGGTTAGAGGCGGAAATAACCTCTTCAAACTCATGATACATCGTAGGCGCATAGGGTGCATTCACAGCCCCTCCATCATATCCTCCTCCTTTAGCGAAAGTCCCCTCGACATGAAGTTTATAAAGCTGATCCTTATCAGTCCAGAAATTATCATACGACATCTCAAATGCCACCTGTGAGAACAAGACCAGTCCAACCACCAGTCCTAATGTCAGGGAGAGTATTTTGATCAGGTTATTGCTTTTACTCTTTGCCAAATATCGTATGGTATATAACAAGGATTTCATAATCATCTATATATTAATTCTATTATATATTAATTCTATCACTCCTATCCGAAAGGTAAAAAGCGGGTATATCCCTCCTTCCCAGGTAGAATATACCCAAGTGAATTATTCTCAATCTAAAAAAATGTGTCTATGAATTTCTTTTAAATAAATTCACTCACTGATGATACGATGCTACCATCAAACAGACTGATCAC